>JABGQV010000129.1:0-52066 GCA_018648655.1 Anaerolineae bacterium
GCAGGGGCAACCGATTTTGCTAGAATTACAATCGCCTTTCTGAGCGGCTTGTGCCGCGGCACAGCCCATCGTTGATGGGATACATGAAGAATTTGCAGACGAGCTAGTCGTTTTACAGATAAATATACAATCAGAGACAGGTAAAGATTTTGCTCGAGAATTTGGCTCCTTTACCCCCACATTTGTTTTCATAGATGCAGAAGGTAATGAGCTTTGGCGTTCGCTCGGCACTTTAGACGCAGAGCAAGTGCGAAATTCTATGAAGTAGATCAGATCGATGTCTATAGAATAAAAACGCCTCTTCGTGAGAAGAGGCGTTTTTATGATTTGTACGATAATATCACTATTCTATTAACTCAATTTTCCAGTCTAATTTCTCTAATTTGATTTTTGTACTATTGCCGGGCCAATATAAATGAGTCATATAGCTAGAACCACGCAAGACAGAAGGGTTTCTGCCAGTTGTAACAATAATATGATCAGGGGTGTAATGAGCAAAATAATTATCCCGAGCATTTTCCATGCGCCCTAAAGTTGGGTCCATAGCCACCCAGCCCACGCTGGGAAAGTAAATATCCATCCAAGCATGTTGTGCGTCAGCGAGATTCTCGGTCTTATTATCGAGATAGAGCAGCCCTTCATAATATCGAGCTGGTATTTTCTCTGCACGACTGAGCGCAATGACTAAGGAAGAATATTCTGTACAGTCTGAGCCCATAAGCCCCATCGTGGTTTGTGCGCCCCAGCTTTTTTGATTAAATCTGTAAATCAGATTATCTCCTGCGTAGTCATAAAAAGCACGTGCTTTTTCGCAAACGTTACTTTCTTTCTGGGCGAGCCTTTTCGAGATTTCTAGAATCTGTGGGTTGGCCGCTTCTATATGAAGCTCGGGTTGAGTATATTCATCAATCAGCTCTCCTTCACAGTGAGATAAATCATAGAAAATCTCATTTACGGTGATTTCATAAGTGATTTCTACTCTTAGCGTTTTCCCAGGTGGGTGTATAGAAAAATCAAATTCAGCATATTCATTGCCATATTCGTCGGTGAGCAAGATATGGTTGCTGGGGCTGATTTTTCGTGAGTGAACTTCTTGATAAGGCGCAAAATCTCTAATTAATGCCACCCATAAATTTTGTTGGTCTGGACTTTCGCTTCCGCTATTAAATAATGCAATTTCTTGAAATACGTGATATTCACGCGTTAAAGGATTACGCTCTTGTGTTTTTGGCTCTGGAACACAAGCAGTTAATATAATCAGAAAGGTGATGAGCAGGAATTTATATTTATTCATAGGTGATGGAAATATATTTGTGAAATTTAGCAATCCATTTCTTCACGTTTAATGATGATATTTCGTTTCTTCAATTCTGCAATGAATTTCTCAACAGGAATATCTCTGGTTGGCGAGATTAAGCCACGCTTTGTGATGTCTCCACGCAAGAGCATTTGCGTGGCAATGCTGGCAGTGTACCCAACAGTTCGTTGCATAGCGAGCAAGCTGGTATCCAAATCGCGGCGATCAATCATCTCGTAAATTATGCGTTTGCATTTCCCGCCTTTCAAGCCGCGAACATCAATACGAATGCCGGCTACATCGCGCTCATTGGCTGCATAGTGAATTTGTGGCTCAATTAGGTCGTGTACAAATTGGCGCGGGGAAACTTCTTGCCCCTTTACTAAGATAGGCTCTTCCTTTAAGAAGCCTAATTGCACCATTTTCTTCCAAAACGCGGCATGGCCAGGCCAGCGCAATGAGTATCGGCCAGTGCTGATTGTTGTATCTCGAATGCCGAAAATATCAAGATATTTAACCGCGTCCCCATTATAGTACGCTTCCATTTCACCAAGCGTATTGAGGATGAGGTTATGCATATTTTCAGGTGAAAACATCTCGCTGGGAGTTAAATGCACTATTTTGCCGTCTTTGAGCATTTTTGCTGGGCGTTGGTATGCACCAAGCACACCTTCAAAAGTCCATGAAAGTTTATAGTTAATCGCGTTATTTGCGGCTTCTGGTTCAGGCACGCCTGTCCCGTAAGCGTGGAGTTCGTGCACTTCGTCCAATTCTCGAATTGCTTGTCCGGCCAGCACCAAGTCTATGCCTGGATCAAGGCCACATTCGGGCAGAATTGCTGTGTCCACTGCCTCAGCAAGATGACCCACGTCTGCATAGCTCGGTAGGGCGTAGGATGTTTCGATGAAGTGAATTTTGTTTTCTATAGCGAGTTCGAGAACTTCTCCCCGAAATCCTTGCGGAAGGAGGAGGATAACAGCATCCACTTTTTTCATCTGAGCGGATAAAGCGGAACGATCTCGTACGTCCAACTTGAGTGCTTTTATTTTCGCATTATTTAGTTGGTGAACGTATTTTTGCAAATCGTCGAAATTGGCATCTGCCGCTATAACCTGTATTACCTCTGGGCTATTGGCTAGGTCATGGAGGGTGGCTTTGCCTTGCAGGCCAACACCGAGTAATAAAATTTTCATTTTTCTCCTCTTCATTGTATGGAAAACGATAGCAGTGATTTAAAATTTTGATTTTAGAGACTCAAATTTTAACGTATTTTCTTGAGTTTGACATCCCTTTTTCGTATTGAATTTTCAAAAATCGTACATGTTTTAGTTACATTATTATATTGAGCTTCTCACAAAAAGTAAAATTTTATGATATTTTTACACTTTCTTATGGTTTTAGCTTGAAGAAAGGCTCGTTTTATTCTATAATATGACATTCGTGTACAAATCCCTGCTAAATGCCATATTTAATTAGAGGAGGAAAGGTGCCGACTTGATAGTCATCACACCTATTTGTGCAAATCAAAAGAGGAGTAAGAAATGTCCCGTAAGTTTTTTCCCGTATTCGCTTTATTGATCGTATTGAGCATGGTGCTTGCCGCTTGTGCTGCTCCAGTAGCTGAAGAAGTTGCAGTAGCAGTAGAAGAAGCTGGTGAAACCGAAGGTGCAGCCCCCGCAGAGGGTGGAAGCACTTTGGCAACAGTCAAAGAACGTGGTTATGTAATTTGTGGCGGCAATGCTAATGTTCCTGGCTTCGGATTCATTGATACCGAAGGCAATTACTCTGGCTTTGATATTGATTTCTGTAAAGCTGTAGCAGCTGCTGTTTTCGGCGATGCTGAGAAATATGAAATTCGCCCTCTTAGCTCCCAAGAACGTTTCACCGCTCTCCAGAGTGGCGAAATTGATACCCTCATCCGTAACACCACTTGGACACTTTCCCGTGATACCGATTTAGGTGCTAACTTTACCGCAACCACATTCTATGATGGCCAAGGCTTCATCGTTCGTATCGCTGACGGCATTACCGCTCTTGAAGATCTTGATGGCGGCACAGTTTGTGTACAAACTGGTACCACCACTGAAGCTAACTTAGCTGACGTAATGGCAGCCCGTGGCATTAGCTACGAACCTATCGTTTACGAAGATGTTGAGACCGGCTGGACCACTTATGAAGAAGGTCGCTGTGACGCTTATACCACTGATAAATCTGGTTTGGTTTCCCGCCGCACCTTGCTTGGAAATCCTGATGATCACATGATCATGGACGAAACCATCTCCAAAGAACCTCTCGGCCCCGTTGTACGCCACGGCGATGACCAATGGTTTGATATTGTTCAATGGACTGTTTTTGCTACTTTCTTCGCAGAAGAACATGGCATTACCTCTGCTAACGCAGACGACATGATGGCAAATACCAAATCCCCATCCGAAAAGAAATTCTTCGGTACCGAAGGCGAACTTGGTTCCTTCCTTGGTCTTGACGCTGACTGGGCTTATAATGTAGTTTCCCAGGTTGGTAGCTATTCTGAGATTTATGATCGCAATCTCGGTCCTGACACCAAAACTTTCATTCCTCGCGGTTTGAACAGCCTTTATGTTGATGGCGGCTTACTTTACGCTCCAGCATGGCGCTAGTCTAAGTTTCTAAAAACAGGGAAGGAGTTCTCCTTCCCTGTTTTTTTTAATAGCGCGATAAATAAGGTCAATATGAGTTTTATGGGGAGGGGCGAATTCTGTATAATAGTAAGAATCCATATTGCGAACACCAACGTTCCAAGTTGGACAAGAAACTCAAGCGATAAATACTCGTGAATTCATAAAGACTATCAGTAAATAAGGGAAAAATTTTATTTTGGGGGAGGTTGTTCTCTTGTTTTGGCATCATTTTTTTTTGGGAGTTTTCCTTATGGCAAAAATAACATATAGCACCGAAGAGGCTATTCCCTTTTGGCGAGATGAGCGAAAATTACGTGTTTTAGGACAAGTTGCTTTTTTGATTGTGACTGTCGCTTTTTTCTCTTATCTCTACAATAATATGATTACGGCCTTAGCAGCACAGGGCATGCTCCCAAGTTTTGCGTTTTTGGGACGTACCGCAGGCTTTGATATTGGGGAGAGCCTAATAGAATATGTCCGTTCGGACACCTATGGCAGAGCACTTACCGTTGGGATTTTGAACACTATATACGTCAGCATTATCGGCATTTTTTTTGCGACTATTTTAGGCGTAACCCTTGGTGTTGCTAGACTTTCTACCAATTTCTTAGTTGCAAAGCTGTCTAGTGCTTATTTAGAAGTCCTTCGCAATATTCCCCTTTTGGTTTTACTTATTTTTTGGTATAGCGGTGTTTTCATAACCTTACCGCGTATTAAAGAAGCACTTCATTGGGGGCCTGTTTTTTTGAGTAATCGTGGCATTGCTATTCCATGGGGAATTCCGACCACAACTTGGGAAAGCTATACCTTTATTTTGCTTTTTGCTTTCTTGCTAGCAGGCGTGGCATCTTGGCGACTTAAAGTGATAGGTGAACGTACAGGGCGCCCTCCTCTTCGGATCATTTGGGTTCCGCTGACTTTTCTTGTGGTTGCACTGATTGGTTGGTTTGTCTTGCCTCAGTCGCCTCTGACAATGGAAAAACCAGAGCTTAAGGGCTTAAATTTTGTGGGTGGATATGTTTTTTCTCCTGAGTTTATGGCACTGCTTTCAGGCTTAGTGATATATACAGCTGCCTTTGTCGGTGAAATTGTTCGTGCTGGCATTATGTCTGTATCAAAGGGACAACATGAAGCAGCAAAAGCTCTGGGATTCACAAATTTTCAGACTTTGCGTTTGGTTGTTTTTCCCCAAGCAATGCGCGTTATAGTTCCACCTTTGACCAGTCAATATCTCAACTTAACAAAGAACTCATCTTTAGCTGTTGCGATTGGCTATCCCGATCTTTTTGCAATTGGTGGCACATCGCTAAACCAATCTGGACGTGCCGTTGAAGTTATTGCCTTGATGATGGGGCTTTATTTAGCAAGCAGTTTATTGACTTCTGTCTTTATGAACTGGTACAACGAAAAAATTAAATTGGTGGAGCGATAATCATGACAATTTCTACATCTGAAGCTCTTGCGCCTCCAACTGAGCGATACACAATTTTGGGATGGATAAAACGTAATTTATTCAATACTTTTGGAGATTCAGCCCTCACTATTTTGGCTATCTGGGTAACCTATTCTATAGTTCAGCCCGCACTTTCATGGGGTTTTGGTGAAGCTAGATGGGCGGTTATTGCTGATAATCTTAAGCTCTTCATGGTTGGACGTTACCCTGTTGAGGAACTTTGGCGTGTTTGGGCAGTTCTATATTTGCTTGCGGCAGTGATAGGTTTTACTTGGAGCGTTTGGGTAAAAGGTAAAGAAAAGGCAGGCTATATTTTGATTGCCATACCGCTCCTTTTAGCCCTCTTGCCTTTTAGTACAAATATCCGCTTAATGATTCTTGCCATAGATCTCTTTGGGCTTATAGGTATTGTTGTGGGGCGCGGAGATAATAAATCCTTCAAGAAGTGGTCTATTATTTCGCTTTTACTATATTTCCCTGTCGGGATTTTGATTATTGGTGGACTAACAGGTGAAGCTGGCTTTTTGCCGGTTGTAAAACCCGATTTGTGGGGCGGATTGATGCTTACTATCCTGCTCGCGGTAGTTGGTATTATCTTTTCTTTCCCTATCGGTGTTTCACTTGCGCTTGGACGTCAATCTGAATTACCAATTATTACTTGGTTCTCGGTTGGTTTTATTGAGCTTGTTCGTGGCGTTCCTCTCATTTCTATTTTATTCATGATGGATTTGATGTTGCCCCTCTTCCTGCCTTCTGGAATTCGCGTAGAGGGAGTAATTCGAGCCTTTGTGGCAATTACGCTCTTTAGTGCTGCATATATGGCAGAGAATGTGCGTGGTGGATTGCAAGCTATTCCTAAAGGGCAATATGAAGCAGCTCATGCCTTAGGGCTAAGTGGATTTACTACAATGGCCTTTATTATTTTGCCACAAGCTCTGAAAGCCGTAATCCCTATTCTTGTAAGCCAGTTTATTGGGTTACTCAAAGACACTACACTGGTAATGATTTTGAGCCTCTTCGATGTCTTGGGCATCGGGAAATCGGTTTTAGGCAATCCCGATTACGTGGGCACATCGAAAGAAGTATATGTTTTTGTTGCTGCCTTATTCTGGGTATTGAGCTATGGCTTATCTTATGCCAGCCAACGATTAGAAACATCTTTAGGCGTTGGTGAACGCTAAAAGGAGAAAATGATATGACTGATAAAACATTCTACGAAGAACAAGATCCAATTATTGTCTGCCGTGATGTTCAAAAATGGTACGGAGATTTTCACGCTCTGCGCGGAATCAATATGGAAGTTCGCAAAGGTGAGGTGGTGGTTATTTTTGGTCCCTCGGGCTCTGGAAAATCTACCTTTATCCGCACCATTAATCGCCTTGAGGAACATCAGGGCGGCCAAATTATTGTAGATAAAGTTGAACTAACACATGATGTTAAAAATATCGAAGCTATCCGTAAAGAAACCGGGATGGTTTTCCAACAATTCAACCTCTTTCCGCATCTGACCGTTTTGCAAAATATAACCTTGGCTCCCTTGCAAGTCCGTAAACAGGATAAAGCAGAAGCCGAGAAAAATGGAATGGAACTTCTCGAACGCGTAGGCATTCCAGAGCAAGCGGGCAAATTCCCAGGGCAACTATCTGGTGGCCAACAACAGCGTGTAGCCATTGCTCGTGCTTTGGCGATGAATCCAAAAATCATGCTCTTTGATGAGCCAACCTCAGCATTAGATCCCGAAATGATTAAGGAAGTATTGGATGTAATGATCGAGCTTGCCAAGAGTGGTATGACAATGATTGTTGTTACCCATGAAATGGGATTTGCTCGCTCAGTTGCTGATACTCTTTATTTCTTTGATGAAGGGCAACTTGTTGAGAGTGGGGCGCCTGAAGATATTTATAATAACCCCCAAGAAGACCGCACAAAACTTTTCTTGTCTCAGATTTTGCAGCACTAAATCTGTAAAGAGATCTTTCAAAAGAAAAAGGCAATTCTTTATGAATTGCCTTTTTTTGATTCCTTTTAAATCTTCAATTGTATATAAGGCTATATCTTGGCCTCATCCAACCCGCACCATTCCAAACTCTTCTCCCACAAAATCCGTGCCTTTTCTTCATCATGGGAATCTATGCTGGATTCCTTCTCTTCACCATCCACGATAAACTTCCCGCCAACGCTCTCAAATTTAGGCTTGGTTGCTGCGCCTATATACGAATCGGATGCCTCTTCTAACGAACGTGCAAAAGGCATTCGTGCCAAGATTTGCGTGAAAAAGAATTTTGAAAAAGGTGATTTTCGTTTAGCTCCAATTGCAGCGGGGACAAATCCCGGGCAAACGGCATTTGATGTGACTCCCGTCCCCGCAAGCCGACGGTTCAACTCGTAGGCAAACCACATATTCGCTAACTTGGAGTTTTTATAGAAAACCTGAGCGTCATAATACTTTTCCGCTTTTAGATTATCGTAATCAAAATCAGCTGGAGGTCCCTGCTTAAGCTCTGGGTCATGCAAGGATGAGGAAACAGTAATCACTCGCGCTGGAGCGGAACGTTTTAAGTTTTCAAGCAATAAATTCGTCAGTAGAAAATGCCCTAGATGATTTACGCCAAAGCTCATCTCAAAGCCATCTGCGGTAAATTTGCCTTCTTTACTATCAAACATCTGGCCAGCATTATTAATTAGTAGATGTAGGGGATACTCCTTCGCCTGAAAAGCGGATGCACACGCTCGCACCGATTCAAAGGATGCGAGATCAAGCGGAATTGACTCAATCTTGGCATTTGGCGTCGCAGCATGAATTCGTTCAATCGCTTCTTTGCTGGCTTCCTGATTACGAGAAGCGAGAATCACGGTATAGCCTTTCGCGATTAGTTTCTGGACTGTAGCAAAGCCTATACCGCTATTTCCGCCAGTGATTATTGCGACACGTTCTTGATTTATTGACATAAATTTTCCTTTGAATTCTGTTCGCTAAACGATTGTAGAGAAGATTGGGCATAAAAAAGGCCTGGGTATTTCTATAGCCAGACCTTTTTTGTAGTTTTCAGTTTTTTGTTAAATTAGCGCCAATCGTATAATTCTTCTTCAAGTGTTTCGAGCAATTTACTATATTTATCTGGGGTGTCTTCTTCAAAAACCATGGAGCTGATTGCCACAGCGATTAGATGTTCATCGTCCATAGATAAATTCTGTTCGAGTAAGGGTAAGACTAGGTTTTTCAGTCGGGCAAGATGTTGACGAAGCGTGGATATATACTCGCTAGTTGCCCAGCTCACATTCGTACGCGCTTTCTCGTCGCCCTCTTTCCATTCTTTTGCCGCCCCAAGGAATTGCTGAGCGGCATCCATACTTTTCTCTTGTTCGGCTCGCATCGCACCTACTGGACCATCGTCAGATGGAAAATCGAGTTCTTCCAGCGCATCAATAAGCATCTCTTCTTTTTTGAAAAATCTTCCCTCGATATAGTCCTTGATGAAGGTGTGCGCCAGAATAAAGAATTCGGGACGGGCAAATTTGTTGCTGCTAATCTCGACCATCCCGCCGCCAAGTACGGTAATAAAGCGTTTTATTATTTCTTGGTCAGCATTGAGTTTTCTTGCGATACGCATAAGTTTCCCTGTACTTTTAATTTGTTTTTTTAGTATATCATGCTGTAGTGAAGCCAATGCCGCCATTCCCACCAGTGATCATTGCTACACGTTCTTGATTTTTTGACATAAGTTTTCCTTAAGTTTTGTTCTGTATATGACTGTAGAGTTTTATTTGAGATGTGACGTACTTTATTTTTTCACTTACCTAGGTCTTAATTGCTCAATCACCATGCTGGAAACCCAGTAAACATCCGAGCCTCTGGTGAAGAACAGATATTTGCCATCTGGCGAAACTCCAGGAAAGCGTTCTTGATCTTCTGTGTTGATTTCCTTCCCTAAATTTTGTGGTTCAGCCCAGCTACCATCATTTTCACGAAAAGCCACATATAAGTCGAAAGTTCCATATCCACCGGGTCGATTTGATGAGAATACTAAATAGCTCTGGGCAGGCGCGATATATGGAATCCAATCGTGATACTGTGAATTTATGTTTGTATCCAGTGCTTTCGGTTCCAGATAATGATCATCCGAGTATTCAGCGCAATAGATACCCATCCCCCCTTCTACTCCTTCATGGTATTTGACAAAATACAAGGTGCCGTCGCTGGCAATACTTGGCGAGACTTCAAGCTTTTCTGTATTAATCGGTGCGCCAACATTTTTCGGTGCGCTCCATCCTTTATTATGCTTTTGCACAAACCAAATATCTTGACTTTCAGGTTCATTTTCTCTCTGTGATGGGCGTTTTGAATAGAAATATAACCGCTGTCCATCGGATGAGAAAACAGGTCCTCCATCGTTGTATATGCCAGAAAACGAAGCTATCTGAGGGGCTGACCACTCTTCGCCTTCCTTACGCACAAATACAATCACTTGAGGTAATCCTTCATCGGGGCGACGCCAAAGTGACCAATATATCTCCGTCCCATCTGGTGAGATGGCGAGACTGCTGTGCTCATGATTGTCTGTTGAGACCACGCCAGCGGCAAACTTTTTAGGTGTTAGTTCAGGTGGAGTTTGACCAAGATAGGCATCTTCTAAAGTGTTAGTCATTGCTGGCTGCTTTCTTTTCTTCCTTGATAATTAGAGAAGCAAAGATGATTCCAAAAACGACATTGACAGCAGCGTAAATCCAGTATGCAGTCTCTGGTTTTCCTTCTATGCCATGTAAAAATGGCAGCAATGGTGCAGCTGTATTACTCATAGCATGAAAAAATATCACCACGATCAATTTCTTCCCGCTTGAGTTATAGAGCCAAGCATATACGATTGATATGCTCATGGTCATCATCACGAAAGCGAAAAAGGAGTATGCGCTATGTAAATCGCCTGCCATAAACCATAGGGGTAAATGCCAAATTCCCCAGACCAAACCTATCACTAAACTTGCCGGTATAACGCCAATTTTTTCTTGTAAAGGTTCCTGCGCATAACCCCGCCAGCCAAATTCTTCTTGTCCACCGCCAATGATTATCATGAGAAAAAAGTATGGGATTGCCAAGATTATCGGAGAGACAGAGATGTCAGTCGGAAATAGCGTTGGGGCAACACTCAAGCCCAAAACAGGTGCGAGATAATGCGCTATCGAATGAATAATCAAGGGCAATGCCAATGCCAGAAGCAAATATATCGGCTTGATTCGAAAATCCAATGCCTGTCTCAAAAATGACTTTACGCCCTGCCAGCCTGCCTCCCGAGCGACAAGTGTGATTGCTGCCAGCATAGGGGCGAATGCGCCGATGATTACAACAATCATCGAATACCCGGTCACATCAAAAGGTAATTCTATCCCTATCCCATCCAACACAGAAGGTATCCAGATTGTCCATGAATAGGCAAATGTCAGTAAGAAAAACTTCCAGGGATTTCGGTTTGCGTGATGACTTGTCATTGATTTTTCCTTTCTCTACTTGTTGATATAGGCTAACGACACGGATGAGTTATACAGTTTTTATTCGTTTAGTTGGGCGCTTTACGAGGTGTTTTTTAGGCAATATTTTCTTGCACTTGTGCGTCGAACCCAAGTAATTCCTTCTTGTTCAAAATAACAATAAGAATTGCTATAATCAGGTATCCGACCGATACGTATATTAACAAGGGGAGAAGATCAATTATCACTATTTGCAATAAAAAGTTGAACCAAAAATGCATCCACATTGCGATGAGTACATTTTTACTTTTATTGTAGAAAAAGGTGATTATGACTGAAAATGAAATTACAGCCACCATAAATGCAATCATATAATAGACTAATTCCAAACCTGAATAGCCAGATAAAATTATTAACGGAAGATGCCATAAACCCCATATTACGCCGACTATTAAGCTGGATATCAACGGAATATATTTCTTTTGTAAAAGATTTAGCGCATAACCACGCCATCCAAGCTCTTCACCTAATACTCCGGCGGTCAGGTTGATAATAACAACTGGAATTATAGTTGAAACACTAATGAAGACCATTGTATTTAATGATTTATCGTTAATGATGAAGAATGAAAGAATGGCTGCGGCTACTATAAATGCTTGCAATAAGAATGATACGAGAAAATCCCTTGGATTAATTTTCTTCATAAAATGCAACTTCATATATTCTTTAAACGTCATCCCGGGATATAATTTCTTAAACATAATCAGAATAACAAATGTAGGAGTCCATGCATCTACATTTTTCATGATAGTTTGCATAAGCTCTGGAACTTCTATGGATATCATATACCCCGTCAGAGCAAGTAATAACCAAAAAATCAGATAAGTAAGAATGAAGTATTTCCGTAAAAGCCTTGCATCTTTTTTTGCTATCATAATGTTGTCCTTTTCGTAATCTATGGTATGCGGAGTGAGACTGTGTATAATACTGTGTTTTAAAGATTACACTCTAACTGATTGACCCCAAATGACTTTCGACATAAAAAACGAGGAAAGAAGCAATACCTCTTCTTTCCTCGTTGATTTGTTGACGTGAGTTTTCCTTAATTTCTCTTTCGTAAATGCTTGTATCCGAGCGTGAGCATGTTTTTTCATTTTAACATTGCTCACTCCCAATTAGGCATGAAAAAAGGTCTGGATATTTTTTATATTCAGACCTTTTTTCTTTAATCTTCAACCTTCAATTTTCTACTTAAGTTTTTCTTTCACCCACCCCACAACACTCCCCAACGCCTCATCCAGCTTAGAAGCATCCTTGCCTCCGGCCTGTGCCAGCGTAGGACGTCCTCCGCCGCCACCGCCCAAAGGCGTGGCAACGAATTTGACCAAATCACCGGCTTTGACGCCGCGCTTGACGAGATCATCGGTCACGGAGGCGATCAGCATCGGGCGTTCACCTACGACGCAAGCCAGCACAGCAACTGCACTTTCAGGATTGCGTTCACGGAATTTATCTGCCATTTTTCGGAGCGTTTCTACATTAGCTTCTTTCAGCACCGCTGTCAAAACTTCCACGCCGCCCACATCGGATGTCTCATCCAGCACGCGCGAGAAATCTACCGCTGCCAAATTTTGGCGCAAATGTTGAATAGTGCTACGCATTTCTTTGATTTCGCCCAAAGAAGATTGTGCTTTTTCAAGCATCTTTTCAGGCGTAGTTGTCATCATTGCGGCCGCTTTATTGAGCACAGAAAAGCGTTTCTGGATCAAATCATAAGCCGCGCGTCCAGTGATCGCCTCGATGCGCCGAATGCCAGCTGCCGCGCTGCCTTCGCTCGTGATAATAAATGTGCCAACCTCGCCGCTGCTCGCGCAATGCGTCCCGCCGCAAAGCTCATTTGAGAATACCCCAAGTTCTGTGCTTGGGGCGCTCATACGCACATTTCGCACCACTTCGCCATATTTCTCGCCAAAAAGCGCGGTCGCGCCGCCATCCATTGCCTCTTGCAAAGACTTCACTTCTGTATCCAAAACATGGTTCTCAAGCACGCGCTCATTAATATAACGCTCAACTTTTTCAATCTCTTCTGTGCTCATTGCCTCTGGGTGCGTAAAATCGAAACGCAATTTTTCAGGCGCAACCAGCGAGCCAGCTTGCCGCGCGTGGTCGCCCAGCACCTCATGTAAAGCTGAGTGCAGCAAATGCGTGGCAGTATGATTTCGCATAATATCTTTCCGACGGATTTCATCCACGTTTGCCGAAGCAATATCGCCTATTTTCGGATTACCGCTCTCAACTGTGCCGACGTGGAGAATTAACCCCGGCGCAGGCTTTCGTGTAGCTGAAACATTGACCGCCCAACCCGCGGCTCGGATAACGCCCTCATCCCCAACTTGCCCACCCGCCTCGATATAGAACCCGGTCTCGGGCATCGCCACCTCGACCGCATCCCCAACATTTGCTGTCTCGACGGGCTGTCCATCCACGAGCAAGGAGAGCACCTCGCCTTCAGCCTCGAGATTGGAATAGGGGTCATAAGCAACGCCATCTTCGCCCAATTTGCCATTTGCCTGCAATTCTGCCACCAGATTAGCGTACATCTCGGCATCTTCACCGCCGAGTTCGCCCATCGCCTTGCCCCCGCCAGATGCGATGCGGTGTGCATCCATTGCGGCGACAAAACGATCTTCATTTACATCTAAGCCGATTTCTTTGGCAATATCGCGCGTGATCTCAAAGGGAAGTCCATAGGTGGCGTAAAGATCGAAGGCTTTGTCACCAGCTAATATCTTTTCATCACTTTCTTTTAGTTCATCTAATAAATCATCCAAGTGGCTGACGCCGCTCTCAACGGTTTTTGCAAAACGAATTTCTTCGCGCGTCAAATTATCAAGAATGGTCTGACGGTTTTTCTCCAGTTCGGGGTAGAACTCACCATACGCGTCCACAATCGCATCCGCGACTTTGGCGAGGAAAGGTTCGTGCAAATCAAGCTTGCCACCAAAACGTGCTGCACGTCGTATAATCATGCGGCAAACATAATTGCGGCTCATATTACCAGGAACCACGCCATCCGCAATTAAGAAGGCGGCTGTGCGGGCATGGTCAGCGATGACGCGATAGGGGGTGAAGTCTGCGAGCATTTCCTCTTCGTTGTGTTCCGTTAGGTCACGGACGGCTTTCAGCGCACCCTCGAAGAGATCAATTTTGTAATTGGAATCAACATTTTGGAGAATGGAGACAATCCGCTCAAAGCCGAGACCTGTGTCCACATGGGTAGCAGGCAGCGGGTCAAGGGTGTTCGGCCCCATTCGGTTATATTGGATGAAGACGAGATTCCACAGCTCAATAAATCTATCGGTGTCGAGAGTCTCTTCCGTTACCTCACCTTCCTCGGGGCGTAAATCAATGTGAATTTCGGAGCAAGGCCCACAAGGACCCGTATCCGCCATCTCCCAGAAATTGTCGGCACGACCTAAATAAAACAATCTATCTTCGGAGAAATTGGGCTGTTTTTTCCAGAAATCGGCAGCTTCCTCATCGGAGGGAATTTCGCCTTTTTCGTCTTTGAAAACGGTGGCGTAGAGATTTTCGGCAGGAAGCCCCCAAACTTCGGTGAGCAGTTCCCAAGCCCACGCTATGGCTTCTTTTTTATAATAGTCGCCGAAAGACCAGTTGCCGAGCATCTCGAAAAAGGTGTGATGCGTGTCGTCGCGCCCGACATCTTCAAGGTCGTTATGCTTGCCTGCCACGCGCATACATTTCTGCGAGTTGACGGCGCGCGTATAGGGGCGTTTGTCGGTGCCGAGGAAAACATCCTTGAACTGCACCATGCCGGCGTTGGTGAAAAGTAAAGTCGCGTCGCCGCCCGGCACGAGGGAAGCAGAGGGAACGAAAGTGTGATCGGCTTTCTCTTTGAAAAAATTGATAAAATCTTGGCGAACTTTTGCGCCGCTTGGTTTTTGGGTCATGGTAGCTCCGTTCTATATGAGAGAGATGTGCGCTGCATCTGCTTTTGATGCGTTGCATATCGGGTTTGCTAAGGGTGTTTTTGTTAAGATGGAATTATATGCGATGATTGGGATTTGGTAAAACCCTTAACGCGAATTGACGCGAATATTCGCGTTGAAAAAGGGTAAAATCTCCCCATGTCAAAACTAATCACATTCGTTGGCGTAAGCGGGGTTGGAAAAACAACCCTCGCTAAAGCCTTAGCCTTAACAGGCGACTACGCAACAGGGTTGGAACAACATGCTGAACGCCCTTTTCAAAATCTCTTCGACAAAGACAAACGCTATGCGTTACCCAATCAGGTCGATTATCTTCTGCTGCGTGCCGAGCAAGAACGCATCTTGCGCGCTGACCCGCGTCCAGCCCTAATAGATGGCGGCTTAGACGTGGATTTTCACGGCTTTGCACGTCTCTTCCATGCCCGAGGTTATCTTAGCGATGCAGAATTCGATCTCTGTAAGCGTCTTTATGCCCAGCTCCGCCTCGCTCTCCCTATGCCTGATCTAGTTATCTATTTGACAGCATCCGAGAAAGTAATTCATGAAAGGCTGGCAAAGCGAGACAGAGTTAATATCGCCACCTCATCAGATGCAGGAATGTTAAAGAAATATCTTGAGGAATGGCTAGAAACACTTTCAATTACTAAGGTGCTGAGATTTGATGTCTCTACAGAAAGTATGGATTATAAGAATCTTTTGCGGGAAATAAAAAGAGAATTGAAGAGTAGAGAAATATATAAAGGTCAAAAATAATGATAGACATAAAAGAAAATTCAACAAAACTTATACGAATCATGACTATCGGTTCTTTTTTAGCCTTTTTTCTTTTCGGTTTCTCCGATAACTTAAAAGGTGCGACACTCCCTGTCTTGCTGGATGACTTAAGTTTTAATTACGCCTATGGCGGCACAATACTTTTACTGTCTTATATAGGTTTTTTGATTGCAACCCTTATCACGGGCCCTCTTTCAGATATTGTCGGGAAAAAAAGCATCATATTATTAGCCTCTGTCTTCCTCTTGGTCGGGATTTTTGGCTATAGCATTGCTAGCACCTTTTTGACACTCTCTCTGGCAATGTTCGTTATTGGGCTAGGCTTAGGAGCATTGGAGGTTGGGGCCAATCTCATCATTATTGATATTCATTGCGAAGATAAAGCACGCTATCTCAATCTTTTGGCTTTCTTTCACGGGGCAGGCTCTATGGTTGCGCCTTTATATGCCGGTCAGATGTTGTTAATGGGTTTTTCGTGGCGTAGCATTTATCAATTTGGTTTAGGGGTTGTACTAATCGTTCTGATTTATTTTCTATTAGCCAAATATCCGCGCACATCTACTCTTCAAAATAATAAATTGAATTTCAGAAAACTCGGGAAGTCATTATTTTCTGTGCAGACGGTCTTGATTTTTCTTGGCATCGCTCTATACGTATCCGCTGAAATTGGTGTTGGCGTTTGGTTAGTAGAATTTCTTCAGACAATAAAGCTACAGTCTGTGAGACAAAGCACTTTTTATCTGGCTTTATTCTTTGGCGCTATAACAGCAGGTCGGCTTGTTGGGAGCTTCCTGGTTAATCGCATTGGATATATGAAGAGTGTTTTCTATGCTGGGATAGCTGCCGTAATCTTTTCCAGCATCGGTATTTTCGCATCGGCCGACTTGGCCATATTCTTGCCTTTGGCTGGGCTCTTTTTCTCCATCATTTTCCCGACCCTGACAGCCTCTATTTCAGACATTCATCAGGAAAATCAAGGCACAGTTTTGGGCTTACTCTTTACCTTTGCTGGGCTGGGCGGAATGCTCGGCCCCTGGACAGTAGGCCTCATTAGCGACTGGGTCGGAATGCAACGAGGCTTTGGTATTATTTTAGCCTTCTTAATTCTGATGAATATTTTCTTTTTTATATTGCTCAAAAAAGAAAACCAGCCAGCCTGAAGCTTTGAAGAGAAAAGATAAATAAAAAATTAAGACAAGAATGGTAGGATTATCGTGTAAGGCATTTTATAAGAGAAATAAACTTTAGAGGTATCCTATGAAAAACTCTCGTTCAGTTAAAAGTATTATTGAACCACAAATGGTTATTGAGGGGGCGGGCGTTCTTTTGCGTCGCTCTATTGCCCCACAAGCAACTAATTTACATGATCCTTTTTTGCTTTTTGACCACTTCGCCTTCAATAACCCCGCCGAAGGCCCTATCAGTGGTTTTCCCATGCACCCCCATCGCGGTATCGAAACCGTCACCTATATGCTCGAAGGCTCTGTTAATCACCGTGATAGTCTCGGCAATGCTGGGCTAATCGGGGCTGGTGATGTGCAGTGGATGACGGCAGGGGGTGGAATTATGCATGAGGAATTGCCTCGTCGTGGCCCTAGTGGAAATATTTACGGCTTTCAGCTTTGGGTCAATCTGCCATCTTCGCGCAAATGGAGTCAACCACGCTACCAAGAGATCCGTGCCACCGATATTCCTGAATTTAAGCAGGATGGGGCGACTGTTCGTGTTGTTGCGGGAGAAATTAACGGGATGCGTGGCCCTGTCACTGAAATTGCCGCCGAGCCGATTTATCTTGACCTTAGGCTTGCTCCTGGCTCCCAATTTACCTACCTAGTCCCCAGCGGGCATACCATCATCGCCTACGTCTTCGAAGGAAGTGGTCTCCTCGGCGCAGATGAGACACCCGTGAACGCGACTAGCATGGTCTTTTTTGAAGACGGAGAAGGTTTTCAAGTCAGAACAACAGATTCCCCACTTCGGTTGATGTTAATAGCTGGCGCCCCCTTCAAAGAGCCTATCGCGCCTTATGGTCCTTTTGTGATGAATACCCGTGAAGAAATTCAAGAAGCCCTAAACGATTTACGTATAGGGGAATTTGTCTGGAACGAGGAAGATTCACGTTTTAAGGAGAATTAGGCTCAAGCAACCCGTAGACCTACTTTTAATGCACCCTTCGTCACAGCTCCCATCCATTATCCACGGGCAAATCAAGATAAAAACATGTGCCCTTTCCTCTTTCGCTCTCAAAGGTTAATTCACCACGATGTTCTTGAACGATGCCGAGACTGATAGAGAGCCCCAATCCCGTGCTTAGGGCCCGATCCTTGCTGGTATAAAAAGGATCGAAGATGCGTTCTCTGAGTTTGGTAGGGATGCCCACGCCATGATCTTCGACAATTATTCGCACCCATTCCTGACTTTCCTGCTCGAAGAGTTCCGTCCTCATGCTAATGATTTTGTCAGGGTCATATTCAGGATAACGTTGGTTGAGGGCATCACGAGCATTGGTCAGCAAATTCATCAAAACCTGTTGAATCTGCTGGCTACGACACTTAATTTGAGGTAGGTCTTCCGGAATATCCACGCTTAGCGTAATTTGATCGCTCTTAATAACTGTACGAATCAGGGTGAGCGTGCTATTTATAATATCGGTCATTTTGGCGAGGCTGTGTGTTTGCTTTTCCTGACGGGCAAAAGCGAGTAAGTTGCGTACTATTTCGGCAACGCGTTCGGTTTCATATTTAATCTCACCAGCGTATTCACGCAGCTGCTCTTGTTTTGGCTCAAGCCGTTGGCTAATGAGTTGGGCGTAGCTCATAATGCCCATAATTGGATTATTTATTTCGTGAGCAACTCCACTGGCGAGCGTTCCTATCGACTCAAGTTTTTGTCCCTGACGAAGATGATTTTCCAATTCTCGCTTTTCTTCTTCCTCTCGAATCCGCTCGGTGATATCTCTCACTGCTGTGACTCGGTAGCCCCCTTTTATATCTCTTGCTTCGATTTCTACTGGAATTAGTACGCCATTCTTTTTTCTTGCCGTCACAATATAAGGTTTTGCAACATTTTTTATTATATTTTCTTGTATTATTGCATGATATTCAGGTAGCACCAATAACTTGATAATATTTTTGCCAATTAATCCTTCCTTTGAATAACCAAAGAGTCTCGTAAACGAATCATTTACGTCAATAGCTACGCCCTTATTATGTATCATGATTCCTTCAAAGGTGAGATTTGAAAGTTGCCTGAACCGCTCTTCGCTTTCTTGCAGTTTTTCTTCCGCCTGCAAGCGCTTGGTGATATCTAAAGCCGTGAAGATGACACCCTGTGATAAATCATCTAAATCTAGAGGGGTTGAACTCAATAAAATATTGACCAGGGTACCATCCTTTTTTTCTAAGACCGTTTCGATGGTGCCTGTTCCTTTCTCTTGAATTTGCTCGTATTTATATTTGCCCACCCGTTCAAATTCGGCATCGCTAGGATAAGCAATCCTTGAAAGCTGCCCAATTAGCTCTTTCTTGGTATAGCCCAGCATTTTACTAAAGCGGTCATTTGCAAATTGGATTTTACGATCAGTCACCAAGCCAATGCCCGTAGGCGCGGCTCTGAAAATACTCTCTAATTTTTGCTTGGATTGTGATAATTCATTTGTGCGTGCCTTTACGCGGACTTCAAGTTGAGCATGCGCCTCTTCTAATTTTATATGAGCATATACTCGTTCAAGATCTTTTTTCTTAAGGACGGCCGAACCCTGGATAGTGAGACCCAACCCTAAAGCCCAGACCAATAGATATGAGAATGAATGTGTAGTCGCAGCTTGCTGCTCTTCCTGTAAATAAGCGGCTATAGGCACGGTCACACTGACACCGCCGCGTATATCGCCAACTTTATACTCCTGGTGCGCGTGGCATTTAAGACAGCCCTCTTGTGTAATCAAAGGTTGCATCAGCCGCAAGGAAGCTTCCCCTTCAAATTCGGTGAACTCAAGTGCCTCTATTTCTCCAATTTCAAATGATTTAAGTGCCAAACGCTCCCAATTATCAGGTATGTTTTCTGAGCGAAGAGGCAATAAGCTAGTGATATGCCCAGAAACACCATAGGCTTCGGCAAAATCTTCATTCATCTGACGCAGTGCATAAGCTGGATTCATCAATGTCAATTGCACGCCTGATGGTGTTTCAATATCCCGCTCAAAAATATGAGCCAAATAAGGACTGGGGGGCGTGCGCTCATCAACTGGAATATAAAACCCGCCATGAGTTGCTGACCAAAATCGAAAGGCTTCATCTGTTTGAAAATGAGCACGCGCTTCTCTGATGGCTAAATTCTGTGTAAATTGCTTCAGCATAGCTAAATCACGAAATAACATTCCTGCAATAATTAATGTCCATGCTAGAGCAATCCAGAAAGTATATTTCACGAACTTCTTTTGACGACTTTCCGTTATTTGTTTTTTATTCATCTCGGAATTACCACTGTTAGGGTTTTCTTTTAAATGGTTATTGGTTTTTGGTATCTTATAGGTACATATAGACTGTAATAGCTACAATCTTATCACCACAATAGTTGTTGTGTCTTTAATAAACGTCACAAATATATTGCAAAAATGCATGTCATCTTTTTAAAATAATGAAAACTCCAAGGCTTATTTCTTGACCTGAAGAAAAATAATGATAGTATTCAGCAATTATATTTCTGGAGTGTTGTAAGACGATCTGCTATCTGATATAACCACGAGAATGGAAAATATCAAGCACGCATATATATAGACGAGAAAAACTTGTGCTTAGGAGTAAAAATGCCCAAGGTAACTACCATCCACCATGGAGAAAGAATAGCCAGAAAAGGCAAAATCCGCCTCGGTTGCTCTGCCATTATTTTTGACGAGAGTAAAACTAAAGCGTTGCTCACAGAACGCGCAGATAATAAGCAATGGTGTCTTCCTAGTGGGGGTGTTGATTCTGGTGAAACTGTAGAGGAGGCCTGTATTCGCGAAGTTTACGAAGAAACAAGGCTCAATGTCTGTGTAACGCGTTTGGTTGGCG
This sequence comes from Anaerolineae bacterium, assembly GCA_018648655.1. Taxonomy (GTDB): domain Bacteria; phylum Chloroflexota; class Anaerolineae; order Anaerolineales; family Villigracilaceae; genus Desulfolinea. Next base: position 20,709 of record JABGQV010000129.1, read on the forward strand.
TATATAGCGATCCGAATCGGATGGTTGAATATCCCGATGGAAATAAAGCACATATTATCGCGATCTCTTTTGAAGCAAAAATCATCGGTGGCAAGCTTGGCTTAAGTGATGAAACCACGGATTATGGCTATTTTACGATTGAAGAGATGAATGACTTAGATATGCTACTCAACCATAAAGAACGCATTATAGACGCACTCAAAAACGTAAAGAAAGCAATTATTAAATAATTAAGGAGAAAAGAATTTTATGAAAAAAGGAAATTTACGAACGATAGTTATTATTATCATTCTTGCCATTAGTCTCTATCAATTCCTTACAGATGATGGGAGCGCTGAACCGATTAATACTGAGCCTTATGCGCCCCTGACAGAGCCGGCTGAAGATATAGCCCCTGCAGAAATATCTGAAACAGAAGTTGGTGTGAAAGAAGTCCCTGCTAAAGAAATAACAGAAAGCCTCGAAACAGCGACAGGTGATTTTGATTTCTATGTCATGGCACTATCTTGGTCCCCTGATTATTGCGCATCTACTGATTATCAAGATGAGCAGCAATGTTCAAGTGGCAAACAACTAGATTTTGTGCTCCATGGTCTGTGGCCCCAATATAATAGCGGATATCCTAGCTATTGCTCAACAGAAAGCCTGCCAAATTATTTGATAGACGACTTTACGGGCTTATATCCAAGTGAAAAATTATTCGACCACGAATGGGAAAAGCACGGAACATGCACCGGGCTAAGCCCCGAGGGCTATCTGCTTTGGAGCGAAGCGCTGAAAGTTTCTTTAGTAATCCCCGATATTTTCGATTCCCCTGCTGAGCCTTTTCGTACAGATGCAGCAGAGTTGGCGGAGGCTTTTATTGAAGCCAACGCAGGTTTCAGCGTAGACTCCTTTGCGGTCTATTGTTCTGGTTCGGGACGTTTTTTGAAAGAAATATTTGTTTGTTTTGAAAAAGATGGAGAGCCAATATCTTGTAGCAATGAAATCATTAAGAAAGCAGAAAAAAGCTGTGGGCAAGAAGATTTTCTTGTGAGAAATACGCGCTAAGGCATTTATCGCAGGCTTAGCGCGCAGTCGCAAATAAACATTTTAAATACTCACCTTCAGGAAAACCAATCGGATGATCGAGCGCATGTTCACTGCGCTCGATTTCATTTAACTGCCTTCCTGCTTGACGCGCGGCAAGATGAATAGAATCGAAAAAAAGTTCAGAATCTACCCGACTAGAGCAAGATGCTTGCACCAAAATTCCATTAGGAGCGAGGATTTCTACTCCCAGCCGCGTCAGCTTTTTATAAGCACGGATTGCCCCCTCAACTTGTGATTTTTTATGAGCGAAGGATGGCGGGTCAATAATCACCATCTCGAAAAGGCGACCTTTTTTCTTCATCTTGGTCATTGCATCAAAAGCATCTCCCGTAACGATCGTGTGGACAGTTGATTCCATTATGGATGCTGGTTGATTTAACGAGAAATTTCGTTTTGCTACATCTGTAGCAACCTTGCTCGCATCTAAGCTAATCACTTCTTTTGCACCACCCCGCCCTGCGTAAACTGAGAATCCGCCTGTGTAGGAAAAGACATTGAGCACACTTTTTCCTTTTGCTAATTCTTCCACTCGGGCACGATTTTCGCGCTGGTCGAGGAAGAAGCCTGTTTTCTGCCCTTTTTGTGGATCAGCTTCAAATTTCAACCCGTTTTCTAAAAAGATGATGGGGTCTATAAGCATCTTGCCATCGAGAATCATGCCATCGAAAAGATTATATTTATTCTCTTTCAAATTTCCACTAAGTCGTAGAACTATTCTTTCAAAGGGAAAAATATTTTTAAGCGCAGCAACGACATCATTTAGATGCGGAATCCATGCTGGCGTATAAAGTTTGATAACGGCAGTCTCTGCGTAACGGTCGATGACGATGCCGGGCATCCCGTCATTTTCACCGTGCACCATGCGGTATCCATTTGTATGGTCAGAATCGCATAGTAGGGCGCGGTGTTGATGAGCAGTACGAAGCTTTTCTTCAAAAAACTGTTGATTAATGGTAGCAGGTTTCAATGCACGAAGGATTCGAACTCGGATTATTGATTCGGGGTCGAATAAGCCAATCCCAAGAAATTTGCGATCCTTATTAAAAATTACCGCTAAATCTCCCATCTTGCCCTGGTGGCTTTGTTTGAGAATGGCATTTTCAAAAAGCCATGGATGCCCGCTTCTAATTGCGCGTTCTGCAACGCGAGAGACATGAAGTGCAATTCGTTTTTCTGATATTTTAGGTAGTTTAGTTTGCATATTTGTTAGTTGTTCTTTTGCTTTCAAAAAGCTTTTTTTCGTTGTACAATAGTGCCATGACTAAAACACTCAAAGTATTATTTTTGGCGGCAGAAGCCACGCCCTTTGTAAAAATTGGCGGTTTAGCCGATGTTGCTGGAGCATTGCCGCGAGCGTTGCGCGCTTTATCTGAAGAAGATACGGGTGGGGTTAAATTGGATGTGCGCTTGGCAATACCTTTGCATATGGTCATCCGCACCGAAGCGGCAACCTTGCGACCCGTTGCCAGCTTTTCGTTAATGCGCTCTGGCTCAGAGCTAAATGCGCAAGTTTTCGAAACAAACTCAGGTGATATGCCCGTTTATTTTATTGCAGGTGAGCCTATCACTAATAGTGCTTCAGTTTATTCATCTAATTCAGCTTTAGATGGTGAAAAGTATACCTTCTTTTCGCTTGCTGCTCTAGAGATGATAAAACATCTTGATTGGGAGCCAGATATTATCCACGCCAACGATTGGCATACATCTTTAGTATCTTATGCTTTACAGATTAAGCATTGGGATGCAGAGATGCAAGATACTAAATCTCTGCTCACTGTTCACAATTTGCCTTTTTTAGGACCTGATATTATGGGGCGTTTAGCTTCTTATGGTTTACCTCTTTCGGCAACTGATTTGCCAAAATGGGCACATGCGAAACCTTTACCTTTGGGCTTATGGGCGTCAAAGAAAAATGTTGCTGTTTCTCCAACTTATGCAGATGAGATGCTCACTAAAGAATTTGGCGCTGGGCTAGAAGATTTTTTTGCTAGCCATAAGAATTCATTAACAGGCATTATCAATGGTATTGATTCAGAGAGCTATGATCCTGAAAAAGATAGTGCAATTTCAACAAATTACTCAGCTGAGACATTAGAAGAGCGCTCGTGGAATAAAGCTGCATTACAAAAATCAACAAATCTAGACATCGATTCATCTATTCCGCTTTTTGGCATTGTCTCACGTATGACTGGGCAAAAAGGAATTGATTTAGCGCTGAGCGCGCTTTCACGACTCAGGCAAGAATCTTGGCAAGCGGTTATCTTAGGCACCGGTGATTCTGTGATAGAAAAACAAGCAAAGCGACTCGAAAAACTCTTCCCCGATCGTGTAAAAGTCGAGATTCGTTATGATGATAAACTCGCGCGCAAAATCTATGCTGGCTCAGATATGTTTTTAATGCCATCCTTATATGAACCATGCGGGCTTTCGCAAATGGTTGCTATGCGTTACGGTTGTATTCCTATTGCACGCGCAACAGGTGGTTTGAAAGATACCATCAAAAATGGAGAAACTGGCTTCCTTTTTGAGAACGCAAATACAAAATCTCTGCTAAAGGCGATGCGCGAAGCTCTTCAAGTTTATAAAAATAATAATCATTGGAAAAGTATGCAGCGTAATGCTATGGCAGAAGATTTTTCGTGGGGAAATTCTGCAAAACAATACGCGGCATTATATAAATCACTCTAGCAAATCTGGTAATTTCTTAGGAGTTATCAGCCCTATAATTTTATGAATCTTTCTCGTTCCTCCGGCATCCTCCTCCATCCTACCAGCCTTCCTAACCGATATGGTATCGGCGATCTTGGTAAAACGGCTTACGATTTTGTCGATTTCCTGCATGATACAAGTTGTGAGCTTTGGCAAACTCTTCCACTTGGGCCCACTGGCTATGGCGATTCTCCTTACCAATCTTTTTCTACCTTTGCCGGAAATCCCTACTTGATTAGCCCCGATTTACTCCTTGAAGAAAAACTACTTCATCCCAATGATTTAAAAGAAGATTTAGGGGAAGATGGCGAATTTATAAACTTTGGGCGTGTTATAAGCTGGAAGTTAAATTTGCTCGAAAAAGCCTATGTGCGCTCCACACGTGACCCAAAACTTGTGAGCGGCGATCTCAACACTTTTCGTGAAGAAAATAGCGAATGGCTAGAAGATTACGCGCTCTTTAGGGCAATAAAAGAATCAAAGGGGGGTGGTTCATGGGTAGGTTGGGATGAGAACCTTCGCAACCGAGAAGAAAGAGCAATTGCAGATGCAAAGAAAGAGCTTAAGCCCGCAGTAGACCGTTTTGTTTTTTACCAATTTCTTTTCTTCAGACAATGGGATGCACTTCACGCCTATGCTAATTCAAAAAACATTCAAATTATTGGCGATATTCCTATCTTTGTCTCTTACGATAGCTCTGATGTATGGGTAAACCCTGAACTCTTTTTCCTTGATGAGCAAAAACTTCCCACAGTTGCAGCAGGTGTTCCGCCTGATTATTTTTCAAAAACAGGTCAATTATGGGGAAATCCGCTCTATAAATGGACGCAGCATAAAGCCGAAAATTATGCTTGGTGGGTTAAGCGGATGCGTGCTATTTTAAATACCGTTGATATTGTGCGCCTCGATCACTTCCGTGGTTTTGCGGGCTACTGGGAAGTCCCTGCAAATGAAGAAACCGCTATTAATGGACGCTGGGTTTCTGGCCCTGGTGCAGATTTATTTCAGACCCTCAAAGACGAATTGGGCGAACTCGCTATTATTGCTGAAGATTTAGGTGAAATCACCCCCGATGTTTTTGAGCTACGCGATCAATTCAATTTGCCGGGCATGAAAATATTCCAATTTGCTTTTTCAGACAATAATAATCCCTTTTTGCCTCATCATTATCCAGAAAATTGTGTTGCTTATACGGGCACACACGATAATAATACCGCTCGCGGCTGGTATGAAACTGCTAGCGAGCATGAGAAAGATTTCGCTCGGCGCTATCTAAGTGTAGATGGTAGTGATTTTTCTTGGGATCTAATTCGTAGATTATGGAAATCTAAGGCTAGTTTTGTCCTTGCGCCTATGCAAGATCTACTCAATTTAGGTGAAGAAGCACGTATGAATTATCCTGGCAAATTGGGCGGAAATTGGGCTTGGCGAATGAAAAACGATGCATTAAGTCCGGGGCTAAAAGAAAAAATCTATATACTCAATGAAGAAAGAAAACGCGTGTGAAATCAAGAAAATTTACAGTTTCAGTAAAAGAAGCATTTCTTTTAGGGGGACTAATCCTTTCTGTTTTTTTTCTTTTTCTCATCTTTATTCTTGTTGAGGGAGCTAAGCCTCTCGGCAATGCTGAGAATATTGTCGCAGAAAAGACAATAGCCCCCACAGAAATTATGGAAGAAAAAGAATCAATAGGTCCTATTGTTGAAGATATTCAATTGAGCTGGACGGCAACGCCACGCCCCACAGTTATTTTTGAGGGTGGTGACTATCCAACAGAAATTCCAGGAAGTCCAGTGCCATCTGCTACACCTGGGGACATTTCACCGCTTTCTCTTCCTCTAGGCATCAATCCGCTCACTGGGCAAATGCCTAATTCTCCGGAACTGCTTGAAAGACGGCCTATTGCGAGCAAAATCGCGATTTTTCCGCGTAGCATACGACCTGTTTCTGGCGTATCCCTTGCAGATATTGTTTTTGAATATTATATAGAAGGCGGGTTGACACGCTTTATTGCTGTGTTCTATGGAAATGATGCCGCAGCAGTAGGCCCTGTTCGTTCAGGGCGTTTTTTTGACGAACATATAGTTCGTATGTATCAATCTTATTTTGTTTTTAAATTTGCAGATCCTCGTGTCTGGAATTATTTTCAAAGCACTGATATTCGCAGTTTTTTAATAGTCCCTGGTGTAACATCTTGCCCGCCTTTTTTTGTTGGGCAATATGACCGTGATACTTATAATAATGTCTTTTTTAATACAGGAAAGTTTGCCGCTTGCTTGCAAAAAAAAGGAATGGATAATAGCGCCCCAAATTTAAAACCTGGCTATTTTAGCATGAACGTACCCGAGATTTCAGAAACTGCCATGCGCATTTATGCTCGCTATTCTCTAGATAATTATCACTTTTGGGCATATGATCCTAGTATTGAGCAGTACTATCGTTCTCAAGAGGCAAATAATATTCGTGATGATGGCAATACCCCAGAATATACTTTATTTGATGATGCGCTCACGGGCAGTGCCCTCTCAACAGATAACCTCATTTATCTTTTTGTGCCGCATACTTTTGAGAGCGATGAGCATGAGAGGGCTGAGATTTATCATATTGATTTGATTGGAGAGGGAGATGCGGTTCTTTTTCGTAATGGTATCGTGATTTCGGCATATTGGCGGAGGGCCGCTAATGATCAGCCCCTGCTTATTACCGACCGAAGCAGAATCCCCTTGCCCCTTAAAAATGGACGCACCTTTTACGAAGTTATTGGTAAAAGCTCTGCTTATACGCTTCAAGACTCACAAGCTTTTTTTGATTTTGAGACACCTTGATAAAGAAAAGCATTATTTTTTTTGTGAGGTTACGTAGATGCCCGCTAGAATTAGTGCCCCGCCAAGAAATTGCAAAGTGGTGGGGATTTCTTTTAATATAACAAAAGCCAAGATACTTGATCCAATTGGCTCACCAAGTGTTGTAACAGCGATTAGCGCAACGGGTAGATAGCGTAATGCCCAGTTATAAGTTGAATGCCCAATAAGTTGGGGGAAAATGGCTATAAGCAAAAGCCATAGATAGGTCATAGGGGAGTAACCAAAAAGCGAATTGCCTGTAATAAGCAAAATAAGAAGCATCGCGATTGCGCCCATCCCGTAGACAAGGAAGATATAGGGTATCAAGCTCATTTTTGCGCGTAAATTTCTGCCAATGAGTAGATAACCAGCGATAGCCCACGCACCTGCTAGAGCCAGAAAATTGCCTTTCGACGCCTCAGCAAGCCCCAATTCCGCCTGCGAAGCGCAACTTATACCGCCATCCCAGATACAGCCCTCGCTAAATCCTATAATTGTTCCGCCGACGAGAGTCAAAATCATTCCCAAAATAACAGTTTTGGTGAGTTTTTCTTTGAGAAAAATTGGGGCAAGGATTGCAACCCAGAGAGGCGAAGTGCTGACAAGAACAACCGAGTTGGTAATAGTGGTAAATTCTAGTGAGGTAATCCAAGTGGCAAAGTGCAGGGCAAGAAAAATCCCCGAAAGGAGGCCAAGCGCGAGGTCTTTGCGGGAGAGTCTTTGAAGTTCTGCGCGATGTTTTATGAGTGCTGGTGGGGCAAGCAAGAGACTGGCAAGTAGCAGGCGTGATGCGGCAATGACTAGGGATGGGGCTTCTTCTTGTGCGAAACGAATGAAAACAGAAGATGTTGAAACAGCAAGAATGGCGATGCTAATTGCGATCAGTAGACGTGTTTGGGAGGGGTTTTCTTTTGCCAAAGGAATACTCCTGTCTTTGCAAAAATCTTATTCTCAATGCGCTAATAGTGACTAATAAAAACGCCAATGCAGAGCGTTGGCATAAATGCGTAAAAAGACTATTGCGTTCTGATGAGCTAATTGCACAACCCTTGCTCACTTGCTTTTTTCTCAGGATTGTTTGTATCTATGCCATATTGACAAATAGCTTGCCAGGGTTCGTAATGAGTGTTGAAAACATCTTCGAAAAAGAAGCTTCCATTTCGTAAAACGGTCCGAGAAACAGAAACATCTGCGCCGTCGGCAGACCAGTCAACCTGTTTGATTTCGTTTTTGGCTAGCTCATCGCTTTCTTCAAAAAGAGGGGCGGGAGAAGAGATAATGTTTTCTGTGCCAGTGGTTGTCCAATCTACAGTGCGCCCATCAGAGGTGGAATAAAATTTCCAGGTTAAATTTCTTCCGCCTATGTCTAAATAAGTTTCCATCAGCAGCCAATAGGGTGTGTCATTTTCAAACTGAAAATCTACCAAGGGGAAATAAACAGTTGCATCTAAGCCCACTAAATCGTCAACGCGCTCTCCAAAGGAGTTTTGTTCGTAATAAGAAACCCTATATGCGTGAGAGTGTCTTTCGACAATGGGAAAGCCAGCAAAAAAAGCATTTCGAAAAAGAGTTGTGCTTACTTGGCAGATACCACCACCAACACCTTTAATTGTTTTACCGCCAAAAATAATTAAGGCTTCTGCAAAACCGTTATCAAGGCTAATATCGCCCAAAATACTACCCATAGAGAAGGTTTCTCCTGGAGCAATTAGCACACCATGAAAGGGTGCCGCACCCGCTTGGATATTTTGAATTCGCTCTGGGCTAGAGCCATAAAAATAGCTTGTTTGTGCATTTACCAATTCTGTAATGCCTAATTCTGCGGCGGTCATTCTGTCTGAAACAGCTGGTTCTTCTAGGGCTACTTGCAAATCGATATTATGTGTTCCTGTTAATATATTTTCGTTGATATAGGCAACGCTAGATTGTATGTCTAGAGTGCGCCCAGTAATGGATGGGCGCAGAATATCTAGCTGGCGTGTTTCATCGTTGAAGACAAACCGCGCATTTTCAGAGGGGCGGTCAATTTCGGTAGCAATCTCGAGCAGAGTTTCACTTAAGATGCTAGTAGCGAGCATGATATCTAGCTTGCTACTAGCATCTGAGATAGTTTTTTGCACAATAAGCATCTCTGCCACGGCAGGGATATCGAAAGTCCAAGGTCCAGCATCAAGCCCGCCTGCAGCAGGCAAGTTGAGGGTCAGGGGTGTGCTGAGAATTTGTCGGGCGGCATCCGCTTGAGATGAAACATCAATTAGTTGTGGGTGAACTTCATCCACAATTAGATTTACCTCAGCATCTCGAAAAGTTTGTAATTGCGAAGTTAATGTGATTAGGGCTGCATCTACATTGAGATAGCGTCCTACTTGGCCGGGTTGGGCAATGACCTCAGTGCCTTGAATATCAAGAGAGGCTTCGACGGGCGGGTGATTGATTTCTAAGGCGAGCTGTTGCAAAAAAGAATAGGCAACTTGCTGATCGAAAATGATAACGATATCGGCAGATTTTCCCTGTTGGCGCGCGTCTAACTGGTCTGAAAAAGCACCAAAGAGTCCACCAGAGCGCCCTAATTCATAGGCAGAGCGAGCAGAAGCAGACGAATCGAAAACCATGCCTAGCTGGGTGGGTGATGTTGCCCATATTTTCTCTCCATCTCGCATAAGAATTTGTCCCTGATAGGGAAAAGCCAAGCGTTGCGTAAGCGTAATAGAAGCATCTGCGGGCGACATCCCCGACAAATCAATTCCGGCTACAGAAATACCAGGGAAAATTCGTCCAGCATAAATCAATTGATAGCCCAGAGTCCAGATGATAAGGAGGGTTATAAATAGCGCAATGCCCCCAAAAAGCGCAGCGAAAACTTGCTGTAAAATATCACGTTCGGGAGCCTGACGAGTATAAGATGTGGTTTTCATAAGGGGGGATTATACCGTGCCTAATATTATAAACGAATCACTGTTCCACAATATTCACAGCGAATACGATCCATGCCGCGTAAAATTTCTTCAATAAGTGCGCCGTTACAAGATGGACATTCTGTGGGGGCGTCCTTGATTTTTTTTGCTACGGCCTTATCAATTTCTATGGCACGGGTTGCGTCAAATTCTTTTGCTTTTGCTCGTTTTAGCAAAATTTTCCAATCATCGCTGCTTTGCCATATATGCAAATAAACGCTGCTAAAAGGCGCATCTCCGCTGAGCTGAACTTGGATGAAATCGTCTTTATTCATAAAACCTTCGTTTGTGGCTTTTATTTCTTCAATTGATGCTACGGGAATGTCCCAACGCAACTCCTGTACTAGTTCTTTTTCGGTTGTCACGAAAAGCACTTTTTTCGTAGCAATTTCTTCTTTCTGTTCAAAAAGCAGACGTTGGTCTGTTAAATACAAAATACCTTCAGGGTCGTCCTTGCGTTCTTTCCCGTTTTTTGCCCAGACTGCTTTGACAGCCATAATGCCGGCTTCGGTTGCCAATAATTCAAATGTGGCTTCGGAAAAACGAGTCAGCATTTTCTCTAGCTTAGATAGATGGGATTTGATTTTTTGTACTTCGCTGTTGAATTGATTGTATTCACCACGTATACTTTCTTCTGCTGCCTCAACGCGAGTTTCCAGCGCTTCTGTTCGTGCTTTCAGTTTGCTTGCCGCTGGACGCAATGTGGCAGGGGATGCAGTTTTGCCCGCCAATTGTGTGATCTCCCTTTCTAATGGACGCAAAGAGCTCCCTAAAACTCTAGCTTCCTTTTCAATTTTTACTTTGATATTGGGGGCAATCCCTTGCCACTCTTCAGCGAAATCAACTGCTTTTTCTTCTAAATCTTTTTCAAAGGCATAGCCACTTTCTCGTAAGGATTTAATACGCCTGTCCATCCCATTGACAGAAGTTTCTAAATCTTCTACATGGTCACGAATATCGCTCATTCGCGCATCGCCTTCTAAGCTTCTTAAAGATGATTCTAAGTCACGAATATCGCTTTTTATTTCTTCGGCAAGCGTTGGGGTAGTCATTAGATGCTCCTCATAATAAGTGGATAACCTTACCTATTCTAACTGATTTTTTCTTCAAGATAATTATAAAAAGATTTGAAATGCAATTTAGATATTTTTTCTCGCTCAAAATGGTAAAATAAAGCTGGTATTTTAAAATTTGTTTATTCGCAAAATTCTCAATAAATAGAGGAACTTTATGGACACAACTACAACTCAAAAGCGCGCGATTCACGCACTACGTTTTCTCTCTGCCGATGCTATTCAAGAAGCAAATTCGGGGCATCCTGGCTTGCCAATGGGCGCTGCCGCGATGGCATATACTGTCTGGACGCGCCACTTGCGTCATTATCCGAAAAATCCAAAATGGTTTGACCGTGATCGTTTCATTCTCTCTGGTGGGCACGGTTCTGCTTTGCTCTATGCGCTTCTGCATCTCACTGGCTATGATATTTCACTCGAAGATCTGAAAAACTTCCGTCAATGGGGCAGCATCACGCCCGGACACCCTGAATATGGTCATACCCCTGGTGTGGAATTAACCACAGGGCCTCTCGGTATGGGTTTTGCGAATGGCGTTGGCTTCGCTATCGCAGAAGCGCATCTCGCTGCGCGCTTCAACCAGATGGGACAGAAAATTATTAATCATTATGTTTACGCAATTGTCACCGATGGCGATCTAATGGAAGGCATTGCTTCAGAAGCTGCGTCATTAGCGGGCACGCTCAAATTGGGAAAACTAATTTATTTATACGATGATAACCACATCTCTATTGATGGATCTACCGACTTGGCTTTTACTGAAGATCGCGTGAAGAGATTCGAAGCCTATGGTTGGCATGTGCAATTTGTAGAAGATGGAAACGATGTAGAGGTCATTGATTCTGCAATCAAAATGGCTAAAGCGGATTCGCGCCCCTCGATTATTATGTGCCGCACCATTATCGGCTTTGGTGCCCCTAATAAACAGGGGACTCACGGTGTACACGGCTCACCACTCGGCGACGATGAGCTTGCTACGGCTAAAGAGAGCGCGGGATGGGTCGTTGAGCCGCGTTTCCATATCCCAGACGAAGTTTTGGGTCATTTCCGTGAAGCCGTCCCGCGTGGACGTGAGTTTGAAGCTGATTGGAAGATGCGCTTTGAAGCCTATGCTCGTTTAGCGCCAGCAAAGGGAAAAGAGTTGAAGAGATTGATGGCTGGTGAACTCCCTGAAAACTGGGAAGACGCTCTTCCTGTCTTCGAAGCAGATCAAAAAGGAATGGCAACTCGCGCCGCTTCTGGTAAAGTGCTGAATGCGCTGGCTAAAGCTATCCCTGAATTTATGGGCGGTTCGGCAGACTTAGCTCCCTCTAATAAAACTTGGATTGAGGGCGAAGAAGCCTTCTCTGCCGCTACGCCTGCTGGGCGAAATATGCACTTTGGTGTACGTGAACACGCAATGGGTGGAATCGTCAACGGGATGGTCGTTCATGGCGGCATCATCCCTTATGGTGGCACTTTCTTAGTTTTCTCCGATTATATGCGTGGCGCACTGCGCGTAGCCGCCTTAGCAAAATATCCTTCAATTTGGGTCTTTACGCACGATAGCATCGGTGTTGGTGAAGATGGCCCTACGCATCAGCCTATTGAGCATATTGCTTCTTTACGGGCTATTCCTGATATGACTGTAATTCGCCCCGCAGATGCGAATGAAACTGCACAGGCATGGAAATCGGCAGTCGAAAACAGAAATGGCACGACTGCGCTCATTCTTACACGTCAAGCTTTGCCAACATTGTCGGAAGAAGCTCAGGTTGAGAAGGGTGCTTATATCTTAAAAGATTTCAGTGAAAACCCTGATATTATTTTGATGGCATCTGGCTCAGAAGTCAGTCTTGTTCTCGTTGCAGCAGAAAAGCTGGCAAAAGAAGGCGTGATGGCACGGGTTTTATCTGTTCCTTCTATCGAGCTCTTTGAGAAACAGGATCAAGATTACTACAAGTCTGTTCTCCCGCCGCAGATGAAGAGTAGACTCGCGGTCGAGATGGGTATCGCGCAGGGGTGGTGGAAATATGTAGGTAGCGAAGGCGGCGTTTTATCCATAGAAAAATATGGTGCATCAGCTCCCGCGCAGAAAATTTTTGAAGAATATGGCTTCACTGTTGAGAATGTCGTGAAGCGTGCAAAAGAGATTTTAGGATAATAAGATACATTGCGCCTCGGAATAAAATTATGGATATAGAGAGAATTTACGCATTTTTACTCATCGGTGGCGGGATTTTTGGCTTAGGTGCCGCATTTCGGGGCGATAGCATAGAAGCTTCGGACGAGCCAAAATTAAGCCAAAACACCTCCCGTGCAATATATGCAGTCACAGGAATTACCGTGATAATTTTCGGTATTTTGCGCCTGATCTAATTTATTTAAAGGTTTGAAGCTTTGCATATTAGAAAATTTTTCAACTTTCAAACCTTCTAATATTTTAACTTCTCACATTTCAAAAAAAGGAATCTTATGAACCCCATTCAAGAACTTACAAATTTAGGCCAATCCATTTGGTACGATAATATCCAACGAGAATTATTAGAAAATGGTGAGCTTGCTGCCATGATAGAACGTGGTGATATTCGGGGTGTAACATCTAACCCGAGCATTTTTCAAAATGCAATAGCGAATTCAAATGATTACGATGAAGCCCTCAAGCCACTCCTTGCCGATGGTTGGGATGCAGAAAAAATATTTTGGGAGCTTGCCGTAAAAGATATTCAGGATGCTTGCGATATTTTTACGCCCCTCTATAAAGAGAGTGAAGGTAGAGATGGCTATGTCTCGCTTGAGGTTAGCCCGTATTTGGCAAATGATAGCGAAGGCACCATCAAGCAAGCAAAAGAGCTTTGGGCGCGTGTTGGTCACCCGAACCTAATGATCAAAATTCCCGCCACAAAAGCTGGTTTGCCCGCAATTCGGCAAGCTGTTGCAGCAGGCATTAATGTCAATGTGACCCTTATTTTTTCCATTGCTCGCTATCGTGAAGTCATGGATGCTTATCTTGCTGGTCTCGAAGAACGTGTGCTTGAAAAAGAGAGTATCGCTGATATACATTCTGTCGCTTCTTTCTTTATTTCACGCCTCGATAGCATTATTGACAATCAGCTTGCCGAAAACTCCCCTCTGCGTGGCAAAATTGCCATCGCCAATGCTAAACTAGCCTATGAAGCTTTTGGACAAGTTTTTAGCGAAGCTCGTTTTGGGAAATTGCAACTTGTTCAAGCAAATTATCAGCGCCCGCTTTGGGCATCGACCAGCACCAAAAACCCTGCCTACCCCGACACCCTCTATATTGATGACCTCATCGGGCCTGCTACCGTCAACACCGTCCCGCCCAAAACGCTTGATGCTTTCAAAGATCATGGCACAGCAGAAGCGACTTTGCGGGCAAATTTGGATGATGCAAAGAAAGCCTTCATCGATTTAGAAGCCGCTGGAATCTCTCTCGACAAAGCCACACAAGATTTGGAAGACGCGGGCGTAAAGTCTTTTGCAGATGCTTTTATTGGCCTTCTTCAAACAATCAAGGATAGAAAATGAACCGAGACGCACTTGGCCCTTTACTTGATACCGTTAAACAGCGGATTGCGCAATTTGAAGCAAATTCTGTTAATGCCCGTCTTTGGGCGCATGACCCATCCCTCTGGACAGAAGACCTTGCGGGACAAGCTGAAGTCAAAATCAGACTCGGTTGGCTTGATTTACCCAATACATCCCGTAATTTGGCAGATGAGGTGACCGCTTTTGCCAGCGAAGTCAAAGATGCAGGAATCAAGAAAGTCCTGTTGCTCGGCATGGGCGGATCTTCATTGGGGCCTGAAACAATGGGGCTAACCTTTAATATTCCACCGTTATCGTTCAGCATTTTAGATTCTACTAACCCTGCCCAAGTGGCCGAAGCTGAGAAAAATTTTCCCCCAGATGAAACGCTTTATATTGTGGCAAGTAAATCTGGTGGCACAGCAGAGACCATGTCAGCTTTTTATTATTTCTGGGAGAAAAGTGGCGGGGATGGCAGTCACTTTGTGGCAATCACAGACCCGGGCTCTAATTTAGAGAAAATGGCTATAGCGCGTAAATTTCGTAAAATCTTTATGGCAGACTCTACAGTGGGCGGACGCTACTCAGCGTTAACCGCTTTTGGACTTCTTCCCGCTTCATTGATGGGGATTGACGCCAATAAGGCTCTTGATAGTGCTGCTCTAATGATGAGAGAAGCGAAAAAGGATATAGATAATTCTGCCCTATATTTGGGAGCAGTGATGGGCGAAGCCGCATTGAATGGGCAAGATAAATTGACTTTCATCACCGATTCTGCTTTTGAGTCTTTTGGCGCATGGGCAGAGCAACTGATTGCTGAATCGACGGGAAAAGAGGGTAAAGGAATTATGCCAATTGATGGTGAAACTCATCTCCCCGCAGAAAAATATGGCGATGATCGCCTCTTCGTTTACCTCCGCCAAGATGGAGAACACGATAATTTTATAAAAGAACTCGAAGAGCAAAACCAACCGGTCTACGAAATCCTGATTCCTGATACCTATTCCCTGTTCACTGAGTTCTATCGCTGGGAATTTGCTACAGCTATTGCCTGCCACATTCTCGGCGTAAATGCTTTTGACCAACCCAATGTTGAAGCAGCGAAGATTGAAGCGCGCGCACAGATTGATGCGTATAACCAGAAGGGCGTTTTGGATGAAGGGCAGCCTGTTTGGGAGCAAGACGACGTCAAACTCTACGCCGATATTGAGATAACGGAAGCAAGCCTAAATTCCGCGCTTGATGCGTTTTTGGCAAAAGGGCAAGAGGGTGATTACGTCAGCCTTCAAGCCTATTTGCCGCGCAACGAGCGGGTGGGGACATCTCTCCAAAAAATCCGTAAAGCTATCCAGGAAAAAACTGGACTTGCAACCACACTCGGATTTGGTCCTCGATTTTTACACTCGACGGGACAACTCCATAAGGGTGGGGCGAATAACGGCATTTTCATCCAAATTACAGCGGATGGGGTGACTGATATTGACATCCCCACGCAGGGAATGAGTTTTGGTACGCTCGAGCGGGCGCAGGTGCTGGGTGATTACGCTGCCCTGCTTGCAAATGGACGGCGTGTACTGAGAATCCATCTCCGTGGATTGAATTTGCTCAGTTCATTAGAATGAGCTTTCCTGAAAAAAGTAAATCTCGTCTTTCAAGGCGGGATTTTTTGAAATTGATTGGTCTGGCAGGCTTTAGTAGCTTAGTATATGGAACACAAATAGAGCCAGATTGGTTAGATGTGGTTGAGATGCCTTTGAAATTGCCTCGTTTAGACGCTGCCTTTTCTGGCTTCAGGGTGGCGCAGATCAGCGATATTCACATGGGTGGATGGATGAACCGTGAGCGTTTTGGAGCAGTAGTTGATATTCTTTTAGAGCAAGAACTTGACCTTGTTGCAATCACCGGTGATTTTATTGTGGGAGGAAAGACGGCAAGCTGGTATGTTGATATTTTGGACGGTCTCTTAGTCGAGTTAAAGAGATTGTCTGACAATTTCCCAACTATCGCTGTGTTGGGAAATCATGATTCGTATACTGATACTGATGCTTCAATGGTGCGCAAGATATTATTAGAGGCAAATGTTGTAGAGTTAGGGAATGATGTCTTTTCTGTTGCTCGTGACTTTTCGAGCCTTCACTTTTGTGGTGTGGATGATGTAATGTTCGGAGCACCTAATTTGGAAAATATTTTTGCAAAATTACCTGAGCTTGGATCTGCAATTCTTTTGGCACATGAGCCTGATTTTGCAGACATCAGTGCTGCTACTAAGCGTTTTGATTTACAAATATCTGGGCACTCGCACGGGGGACAGATTGTTTTATTTGATGATACTATTCCAATTAAGCCATCTTGGGCTAAGAAGTATCCATCTGGTTGGTACGAAGTTGATGGCATGCAGCAATACACAAATAGAGGCTTAGGAATGTCTCATTTGAATATTCGTCTGAATTGTCGCCCTGAAATTACTATATTTACGTTAATGGCATTGTGAACTAATGATAAGGCCTTTAATTGAATTTAGATGTATACCGTGTAGGGGCGATACTCCAGCTTTATCTCTCGATGAAATCGCCCAGTTCTTACCTCAAATTCCTGAATGGCAATTGGTTGAAGTTGAGAAAGTGCCGCGTCTTGAACGCGTTTTTCTTTTTAAAAACTTTGCTGATGCGTTGCGTTTTGCTAATCAGGTTGGGGAGATTGCAGAAGCCGAAGACCATCATCCGTTGATTATGGTTGAGTGGGGACGTGTTGCCGTGCAATGGTGGACGTATGCAATTGGTGGGCTGCATAAGAATGATTTCATTATGGCAGCAAAGACAGATGCGCTTGATTTTTAGTAGAAAATTTAGGAGATTTTTGTGGGAGAAGTAAATAACAAATCTACATTGGGGATGTGGGTTCAGCACTTTTTTGGGATTAGCATAGGGCTAATCGTTTCACTTTTTAGCGTCCGATTGATCGTTGATACCAGTTTTCGGATGCTTTACCCTTTTGTGCCCCAAATTTCTGAGGGCTTGCAGGTCAGTATTACCGTTTTCGGATGGCTCTTGATGATTCGCTCATCCTCTGCAATTTTTAGCCCCATGATTGGCTCGCTCGCAGATCGCTATGGTCGGCGTAAGATCATGGCTTTTGCACTGCTTTCTCAATTTGTTGGCATGGCGGGAATCAGCTATGCGACAGGTTGGTGGACTGTGCTGCCATTGCTTTTTTGCGGATTAACAGTAAACGCTTATTTGCCTGCGCAGCAAGCCTATATCAGCGACTTGGTGCCTTTCGAGCGGCGTGGCCGCGCGTTGGCGTCAACAGATATCGCCTTTGCGGTTTCAGGCATGGTCATGATGCCCATCGTCGGGCGGCTAATTAACGACTATGGTTGGCGCACACCCTTTTGGGGTCTCAGTATTCTAAGCATAATCGCTGCTATCCTAACTTGGAACTATTTGCCAGAAACGAAAAAACGTACATTGGGAAAGCAAGCCTCCGTAAATATGTGGGAGCTTTTGCGAAGAAGAAATATCCAGGCTTCGATGGGTGTCTCGATGTTGTTTTTTGTCGGTGTCGGCATCTATATGACTTTTTGGAGCATCTGGTTGAGTGCAGATTTTGGCTTCGACGCTCTTGATTTAGGCTTGATGGCTCAACAAATAGGCATGGCCGAGTTGTTGGGCGCGATACTTGCTGGCCTCGTCGTGGATCGTCTTGGTAAACGCCGCACTAGTCTGATAGGTGTTCTCGCATCAGCGATTATGTTTGCTTTGATCCCATTGGCGCGTGAAAATCTGCTTACAATTCGCATTCTTTTGATTATCACCGTCTTTTGGGTTGAGCTTGGTATCGTCTCCCTTTTTCCGCTTTATGGAGAGCAAGCTCCGAATGCACGCGCTACGATGTTTGCACTGATTGCGCTGGGCAATGGAATCGGCTTGGCAGTTGGCCCAATCATCACCACCAGCCTATGGGATTGGCAGGGGCTTGCCGCAATCACGACCGTTGCCTCCGTGAGCCTTGCTCTAGCGGCGGGATTGATTGCGCTCTTTTTGAATGATACTGTTGAATGAAATAAAAGATACCATGAACTGAGAGAAGGACTAATTACAGGCTTGTATAAAGATGTTTTTCTTGCTAAACTTCCAAAAAGAATTGGATATAGTTAAGGTAGATGGTATGAAAGCATATAAACTTTTAAAAGCGGGAATTGCAGCATCAAAAGCAGGAGATAACACCACAGCCTCGGCGATTTTTTCACGTGTTGTGCAAAATAATCCGCGCTCTGTAGATGGCTGGTTTTGGTTGGGGGTGGTAATGCCTACTGACAAGCAAAAAATTGATTGTTTTCGGCGTGTTATTAAATTTGAACCTGATCACTTTGAAGCTCTTGGGCAGTTGAGAGAGCTGGGATATTTGAAGCCCAGTGAGCCTAAAAAAGAACCTGTATCGGCTTTTTCTTTTGATGATTCTGATGAAAGACCGTCGGTTTTTAACCAAGAATTACCAAGTGCACCTATCATTGAAACTACGCCGCTTTCATCAGCTTCTCCTTTTGCAGCAGAAGAAAAAGAAAAAAGTTTTGATGGTTATTATGAAGAATTGTCTGCAGAACCTGAGAGAGAGACTTTGCCTGCTGAAGAGAAGCTTGACTTTATGGAGAATGTGGATAGTGAAAAAAAAGGGAAAAGTATCTCTGAAAAAACAAAGGGTCGAAAGATTTGGTTGATAGTGATGAGCGTTCTCGCCTTTTTTTCTGTTGCGGGAGTCGCTTTTGTTTTTATCTCTCAACCTACCTTAATTAATGATATAGCCTCCGCAATTATTCCGCCTACCGCGACGCCTTTCCCCTTGCCTACTGCTACAGCAACTGCTGTGCCAATGCCAACAGCCCTGCCTTTTTCGGCCTTAGAAATGGGAGAGTATGTGCCAGTTTTTGAACCTTCTGGGTGTGATTTCAGAATCCCAACGGGGCAAAGGGTGGACTGTGGCTTTGTAATTCTTCCCGAAGATCGCTATGGGGACATAAGTAAAACTATCCGTTTGGCAGTTGCTGTTTATCGTGGGGCAGACAGCTCTGCTACGCCGATTATTTATTTAGAAGGGGGACCTGGGCGGGCAACCCTTGAGTTGCTGAGTGAAAACTTTGCATTGACTATTGCACCTTATGTAGGGGAGCGTGATTTTATTCTTCTTGATCAGCGTGGTGTCGGGCTTTCTGAGCCTAATTTGAGCTGCCCGAAATTAGATGAGATTTATAAAGAAAGTTTACTAAAGAAGACTCCTCTTCGCGAAAAAGAAAAACTTTATTTGAATGCTCTTGGCGAATGTCGAGATAGATTGGCTACTGATGGTGTTAATTTATCTTCTTATAATACAATGGAAAGCGCAGCTGATATAAGGGATATTGTCTTAGCTCTAGGGTATGAGAAAGCAACGCTTTTTGGTATTTCTTATGGCACACGTTTAGCGCAAGTTGTTATGCGTGAAAGCCCAGAGATTGTTTATTCCGCAGTGCTTGATTCTCTTGTGCCAATTGAAGCTCAAATTTATAGTGAAAGTGAAATTGTCGCACAGACTGCTTTAGAGACTTTATTTGCAGGGTGTGCGGCAAGTGCAAAGTGTCAAGATGCTTATCCCACTCTTGAACGGGATTTACGCAAGGTCATTGGCCAGCTTGAGATAAAACCTTTGCATACAAATATTTTTGGTAGCGATCGCGCTAATTATAGCCACAGCATAGATGGCTCAGAATTTATGAGCATCATTTTATGGACAATGCGTGACTCTGCCTCATTAGAACTTATCCCCCAGACTATTGGGCGTGTTGAAGCTGGCGAAACGAATATGCTTGGTGTTATTGCATCTGCGCCAATGGAAGAGATAAGCGATATTTCCCTTGGCGCTTATCTTTCTATTAGTTGTCGCGAGCAAGTTTATCTTTCTTCACGGCAAGAGATGAGCTCATCGGACTTGGCCTCCTACCCAGACACAGATGATGTGGGGTTGTCTTGGATATACGCGGCTCCTAATTTTATTTTTGATCTCTGTGATATTTGGGGTGTGGATAAAATTCGGCCAGAAGAAAATGATGCTTTGGTTAGCGATATCCCAACTTTGTTAATGGCAGGCGAATACGATGCAACAACGCCTCCTTTTTGGACAGAGCAAGTATCCGCACGTTTGAGTCGGGCTACCTATCTCAAGTTTCTAGGGCAGGGGCATAAAGTTTCCTATAGTCAAAATTCACTTTGCCCGCAAAATATATTAAAAAACTTTTTTAATAATCCTGAAAACCCTCTCGACACATCTTGCATAGCGGGTATGCTATCTCCCCAATTTTCCACACCTTATGTGGGGGAACCTCAGCTTATTATGATACCCTTTGTCAGTAGGACTGATGCCATCATCACAACTATACCAGCGGGTTGGACCGCGTTAGAAGGTGCCCCCGCTGCATTTTCTAGAGAAGTATCTTCGTGGGATAAAACGAGTATTAGTGTGGAGAAAGTAGGTCTAGGTTTTGACACAATCATGGGCACGCTTCTAAATGACTACAAGGGTATAGGTTTAGACAGTTACCCCACAGAAGTTGGAGAAATAACAACAGAAAACCTGTCTTGGAAATTATATAAATCTACACAAAATGCTTCGCCTGTAGATATTGCCTTGGCTCAAGATGGCTTTAATACCGTTGTCGTTGTTTTTTCGAGCCATACAGATGAACATGATATTTTATATGAAGAAGTTTTTTTGGAAGTGCTCAACAAGACAAGTCTTATTCCCGTGGAGAGAGAGTAGCTTTTAAAAAAGGGGGATGAAAAAACATCTGTGGCCTGAAGCTTGTTTTTTTGCAATTCCACATCTTGTAGATGTCAATATCGATGCGTCAAAACATCATATAGCAAAGAATTTTTCTCACGCTTTTTTCCCTCTTTGATTTTGATGTTTTCTCCACGAAAAAGAACTATATTGCGGGGAGAATGGTCTCTTTGAAACTTTAAGGTAAAAGCATCTTAAGTCCCCTTGTTCTGACCTTGCAAATATGTTAGAATTTTTGCCTGTCACACCCTGTATGTATGGGGGTGTTTCTGAATACATCCATATCTGGCGTGAAACAAATGTTCTTTAGTGCGTGTGCAAAAAATATTTCTTGCATAAATAAAAGTATTGATTTATTTGTATTTGCCAAAGTTAGATAAGCTCAAGAAGCTTATTCTTTGAAAAGGATAAAAAAATGCGTTGCCCATATTGTCAAAATCCAAAATCAAGAGTTATAGACACTTCACATGATAGTAATGGAAATATCCGACGACGACGAGAATGTCTTAGTTGTGAGCAGCGCTTTAGTAGCTATGAACGCCCTATTTTGGCAACACCGCGCATTATTAAAAAGGATAATTCCCGCGAAGATTTCAATCATGAAAAACTAAAGCGTGGCATTGGTATTTCTTGCGCGAAACGTCCCGTTTCTGCTGCTGATATAGAGCGCCTAGTTGGAAACGTGGAGGTAGGGTTGCAAAAAATGGGAAAGTTTGAAGTTCAATCTCGTATACTTGGGGATAAAGTGATGGAGGGGTTAAAAGAACTTGATGAGATTGCCTATATGCGTTACGCCATTGTTTATCTAAAAATGGACAATCTGCCTACCTTGCGCACAGAGATTGATCGCCTTTTAGAATAAAGCCCCTCTAAGCGTTGTTAACATTACGGGGGCAAATTTTATAGATAAAGCCCTTAGACACTTTATAAATCAAATTTTATCTGAATACTCAGATATAGATGAAATTATTTTAGGAGATATATTATGTCATCAGAATCTACATTTATATTAAAAAAAGAAAGAAGCTTACCTGCAGAAGCACCTCAATCTATTATAAAAAGAGATGGGCGTAAAGTTGATTTTGATGCATCTCGTATAGAAAC
Source organism: Anaerolineae bacterium (assembly GCA_018648655.1). Classification (GTDB taxonomy): domain Bacteria; phylum Chloroflexota; class Anaerolineae; order Anaerolineales; family Villigracilaceae; genus Desulfolinea. The sequence continues at coordinate 42,822 of JABGQV010000129.1, forward strand.
AGCCATAACAAAATGTTTTAATAGCATAAGCACAAAACCAGAAAAAACCGCTGGAGAATTTACGGACGAAGTTATTGATATTGTTGCCGTAAAATACCCAAACCCAGAAGTCCCTTCTGTAGAGCAAGTTCAAGATATTGTTGAAATTGTTTTTCTTGCTGAAGGAGAATATGAAGCTGCAAAACATTATATTTTGTATCGTTTTGAACATGCACAGCAGAGATTAGAAAGACCTGTTCCGGATGAAGTGCGCGATGCTTTTGGAAAATCGGATGAATACTTCCCTACAGAGCTCCAAAAATTCCAGTTTTTTGATAAATACTCAAGATTTAATTATGAGTTTGGGCGTAGAGAAACGTGGATCGAAACTGTAGACCGCTCAGTTGATTTCTTAAAGGAAATTTCAGATTCACGTTTAAGCGAAGATGTATATACCCGTATAAAAAAAGCAATGTTAGGCATGGAGGCGATGCCCTCGATGAGATTAATTGCTATGGCAGGGGCTGCTGCGCGGCGTAATAATATCGCAATTTATAACTGCTCTTATATACCGGTAGATAGTCTGGACGCCTTTGTTGAAGCGTTAATTATTTCAATGAGCGGGTGTGGTGTAGGTTATTCTGTGGAGAGTTTGAATATAGAAAAGCTACCTCGAATTGAAAGCCAAAATGGTGCCCCGATTAAAGAATTTGTTGTCCCCGATTCCGCAGATGGTTGGGCAGATGCACTTAAATTAGGGCTAGAATCTTGGAGTACAGGCAAAGATATTGTTTTTGATTATTCGCTTGTGCGCCCAGCGGGCGTACCGCTGGCTACTAAAGGCGGACGGGCTTCAGGGCCTGAGCCTCTGAAGAAAATGCTAGATTTTGTGCGCACGCTTTTCTTTAGAAGACAAGGGAATGTTTTACGCCCAATTGATGCACACGATATTATGTGTGCGATTGGTAGCGCTGCTGTCTCTGGTGGTGTTCGCCGAACAGCCATGATTGCTCTATTTGATTTTGATGATATTGAGATGCAGACCTGTAAAAATGGTGAAAATATCAAAAATAATGAACAGCGCTGGAATGCAAATAACTCTGCAGTGTGGCCTGAGCGAAAATTGACCCAACAAGAAGTAACCAAATTCATGATGGGAATGATAGAGTCTGGCAGAGGTGAGCCGGGAATATTCAGCCGATATTCTGCAAATAACACTAAACCCGCAAGGAGAAAAGCTGCTAAATTTGGCACCAATCCTTGTGGTGAAGTTTTTCTGCGCCCATTAGAGTTCTGTAATTTATCCATTGCAGTTGCAAGACCAGATGATACTTTTGAGACTTTAAAAGATAAGGTTGAGGTCGCGACAATTATTGGCACAATCCAATCCTTGGCAACTCACTTTCCTGGTTTACGCCCTGAGTGGAAGAAAAACAGTGAAGAAGAAAGACTCTTAGGTGTAGATATCAATGGACAGATGGATAGCTCAGCTGCTCGTGATCCAGAAATACAGAAAAAACTTAAACAAGCTGTTTTAGATACTAATAAAAAATACGCTGAAATTCTTGAAATCAATATCTCTGCTTCAACGACTTGTGTGAAGCCTTCAGGAAATTCTTCACAACTATTCAATTGCTCTTCTGGCGTTCATGCCCGCTGGTCTAAATATTATATTCGCAATGTGCGTGTGGGCGCGTTTACGCCACTTTACAAGGTGCTACGCGACACAGGTGTTCCCATGGACCCTGAGAATGGTCAGGCACATGATACGGCAGATACTTGGGTTGTACATTTCCCTGTAAAATCTCCTGATAATGCGATTATGCGTAGTGACCTATCAGCTATAGAGCAATGTGAGTATTGGTTGCGGATTAAAACGAACTGGACAGAGCATAACCCTAGTGTAACCATTACTTATCAAGAAAATGAAGTTTTAGATTTGATTAAATGGGTTTGGGAGAAGCAAGAAATTATAGGAGGCATGACCTTTTTGCCCCATTTTGACGCTCAATATAGCCAGATGCCCTATATGGAAATTACTAAAGATGAATATGAAGATTTAAAGGGAAGTTTTCCTGAAATTGATTTTTCGAAAATTTATCGTTATGAGTTAGAAGATTACACTACTGTAGCGCAAGAATTAGCTTGTTTTGCGGGAGGGTGTGAAGAGTAAAGAAATTTAAAATTTAAACAAAAAAGGAGGCTCTCACGTGAGAGCCTCCTTTTTTGTTTTTAATACTTGAAAACTTAGGGGCATTCTGCTCTATATTCATCTAGGTTTCTATTTTTCAAGAAAACATAAAATCCTAGGGCTTTGGCTTGAGGGCAAATATCGGCAATAAATTTTTCATAGCTGACTTCGTCGGTATACTCTGCTGCAAAAACAGGTTTTCCAGCTTCAATTAGGGGAAGCATTTCCTCGCACCACTCGCCAACGAAGCAATCTTCTGTGAGACCCCAGTCGAAATATAGGAGCAGGTCAAAAACTTGGTCTTCACCATTTTTTTGCCCAATGCTCAAGCCCCGTGCATGCGCTTCTTCTGCCAGCCAGATATTATAGGCAATTTGGTCTTCGTAGCTAATATCAAACCCTGTATCTGCCCACATCGAATCCATATTATCCGGCTCAACACCGTCAAATCCTTTTTCTGCGCACATATCTAGTCTAGCGAGCATGATGGGGGCAAGCAGGTCAATTTGGCGAATATCAAGCCATTTTTCACCTGCCCAGCCTTCATAGTCCTTTCCTATTACTTTAGCTGGGAAGTCTGCCGCGTCTGGTCGCCAATCTTCCCAACTCCCAACAGAGATATAGCAGAAGACCTTTTTTCCCTCTGAATGCAGACGTGAAATCAGGCTTGCTTTTGTTTCAAAAGCATCGATGTCGAAAATAGCAGCGTTGAATTCGGTGTTGATTTCATCGTTATTTCCAAGTTGCCATGAAAAGGTACTGTCAAGCGGCGGGTGCCAAATTTCTACTGGGGGGAATGCTGTTTCGGTTGGGTGTGTATCTGTGGCAGCGAGCGATGCCTCAGTTGGCAGAGATGTTGAAGTTGGAGAGACAGGCTCAATAGGCGCTGGTGCCGTTGCTGGAGATGCTGGGGATGCGCATCCGCTGGTTAATAAGGTCAATGCTAAAAGTAGAATAAGTGTTAGTTTCATCCTGAAATCCTTAAGTGCTGAGCCCTCACTAGGAGAGTATTAAACGAAAATGGCGCATCAAGTGATGCGCCATTTATTTTACTTTATTTTTTTATGCTCTAGCTTTCTTTTTCTTGAACCAATTCTCCCATTCTCTATTTTCCCACACAACAAGTACTGGTGCGGCGATGAAAATGGATGAGTAGGTTCCGCTCATTAAGCCAACTAGCAAAACGATGACGAATTGTTGCAGGGTTACGCCGCCGAAGAAGGCGAGAGCAAGAAGCAAGAATTCCACAGTCATGAGTTGGGTGTTAATGGAGCGTTGTAAGGTTTGTACAATAGAGTGATTGACGAGTGTCTCGTAATCGAGGCGACGCAAGGAGCTAGAGTTTTCGCGAATGCGGTCAAAAACAACGATGGAATCTTGCATTGAGAAGCCGATGACGGTGAGCAGGGCAGTGAGGAAGAGTGAGTCGATTTCCCATCCGAAAAAGAGACCACCCAAGGCTGTGACACTGAAGATAACCGCAACATCATGAATCATCGCGAGAATGGCAGAAATGCCGTAGCGATATCCATTTTGAATGCTACGGAAAGACCATGCGATGAAAAGTAGAACAAGGAAGGAGGATACGCCTACCGCCATTGCAGCACGGGAGGTAACTTGTTCGCCGATACTGGGACCTACACTGTCAAAGCGCTGCACGGTAGTTTCACCAAAAGTCTCGTCTAGTGCGCTAAGAACAGCATCGCGCTTTTCATTATCTAAAAACTCTGAACGAATAATGATGCTGCCTGTTTCTGTAGTTTGGACTTGTGGGTCTTTAATATTGGCTTCTTTGTAGACAGAAAAAATTTCTTCTACTTGAGGTGTTTCCCCTTCAAAGGTGACTTCGAGGAGGCTGCCGCCAGTGAAATCAATGGAGAGTGACAGACCACCAGAGGCAAGTACGAAAAGGCCAGGTAGAATAATGAGTAAAGAAAGAGCAAAGAAAAGATAGCGTTTACTAAGTAAATTCATGATTTTGCTCCTTTATATACCAAACCAGCGTGGGTAATTCTTGATTTTGAGCTTATCAAGAGCGAGAGCCAGCAGGGTTCGAGTAATGTAGAGGGAAGAAAAAAGGGAAATGAGTACACCCATTGCAAGAGTGAGTGCAAAACCTTTAACGATGGTGGCGCCGAATGCACTACCAAACCAGAAGAGAATTACGGATGTGATTAGCACAGCAGCGTTAGAATCTCGAATGGATGGCCAAGCGCGTGACCAGGCCATATCGAAGGCTTGACGGAGGCTGCGTCCCTTGCGAAGTTCTTCTTTGAGTCTTTCAAAGACAAGAATATTTGCATCTAGCGCAGAGCCAGTACTGAGCATGAAGCCTGCAATACCAGGGAGAGTAAGTGTTACGCCAATCCACTTGAAGATTGCATAAGCGATGATGGCATAGAAGATAATGGAAATATCAGCCATGATACCCGGGAGGCGATAATACGTGCCCATGAAAAGGATAACGATGATGATGCCGATCAAGCCTGCCTGTAAGGAGCGCTGAAGAGAATCTTCGCCTAGTGTGGGGCCAATAATACGACTTTCTACAATTTTAAGTGGCACAGGGAGTGAACCATAGCGTAATTGGACTGCTAAGTTATTTGCGCTCTCGTAATCAAATTGTCCCGTAATTACACCGCTACCGCCAGTGATTGCACTTTGGATGCGGGGGACAGAGATAATCTCTTTATCTAAAACAATCGCGAGAAATTCATCAATATGCGTAGCGGTGTATTCGGCAAAGATGTCGCTTCCTTCATCAGTTAAGGAAAAAGCGATTTGAAGATTCCCGCCCTGATCTTGGGAAACACCAACATCGTTGAGCGCGCCACCTGTCATCACAGTTTGATAAACAGTGGGGGCATCAGTGTCTGCGTCGTTAGTTTCTATGCTATCTGCTGAGAGACCGTAATCGGTCTCAATAAATGTCCCTGCGGGAAGTGGCGTAGTGCCCATGTCAACAAATTCTAGCAAACCAGTTTGTTGAATGGTGTTGATTACGCCTTCTGTATCTTCTAAGCCAGGAAATTCACCAACAATACGGCGATCGCCTGCAACTTGAACTAGATTCTCAGAAACGCCCAAAGCATTTGTGCGGTTTTCGATAACGCTGCGGGCAACTTCCATTTGCTCTGTAGAAATATCTGCATCTTCAGGCAAATCTACTTCAAGCAAGACTTGTAAGCCACCGCGTAAATCAAGGCCTAGTTGGGGCTTGACGTTACGTTCAAAGAGCGCTTCTCCGTTGAAGGGGTTGGCGATGTAGATTGTTTCGCTTAAACCAATCCAGAGCGCAAAAATGACCAGAACGATAATCACGAGCAATCGAGTGTTTTGATTTCTTATCATAAACTTTTACTCCAATTCATAAAAATACCACCAAAGCTCCGGCGGCGAGTGGATTATACCTCTATAGGGGGCGCATGTGTAGGGGAAATTTATTCAAAAAGGCATTGAATTAGCATGTTTTGAAAAAGAAATATATTCTAGGTGATTATTTATCCTCCCTGATAAACTCCAATACTTTCAGAAATATTTCTTCAGGTGTCAACTTATCTGTATCGAGATAAAAATCGGCGTATTCGCGGGCATCTCTCAGGCGGTGTTGCTGCACTTCATATTCTTTTGGCCCCCAACTAAGTCTTCTGCGTTCTTGTGCTATTGGGTATGAAACTTGCAAGAAGATTAGTATATCTGGGTTGGCTAAACGCCTCCACATATCCTTAACATAGGAATGCTCTTGTGCGATTTGTTTGATATTAATCCCATGCTCTCTCAGCTTTGCTGTTAAAGTTGATTTACCTGCTGAGCAGGGTCCAACAACCCCAAGTAAAACCCCTTCTTTAGTGGTTGTCATGGACAACTGAGCTGATTTTGTCAGGGTTGCCAAGAATGGCAATAATGTCATTTTTTCGCAGTATTCGTATTCCTGCGGGGTGCATATCTGCTTCTTCACCGCGCCGTAAAAGGACTACGCTTACATCATAATCCCCTTCTATTCGGGCAACAGACATTTGCTTTAGTTCTGAATTTCTGTGGACTTCGAGTTTTGCCAAGCTAAGCGCCTCTCCTTCTACTGTAATAGGGCGCGTAATTTCTATTCCTGCTGAAGCGGCAGCAAAAGCTGGAGCAGAAATGCTAGTTGCGCTAAAAGCATTGAAGCCAAATTGTTTTTGAATTGATTTCGCAAATTCATCATCGAAAATACGCACAACAACATTGATTTCTGGGTTGAGCTTACGTGCTTTGACAGCAATTTGAAGGTTCAGTGCATCCGATTGCATGCAAAGAGTGATTGTGCGTGCTTTATAAATTCCTGCTTTTTCTAGGGCAGATTGCCGAGAAGCATCATCGTGAATTACGGGAATGCCCATCTCACGCACAGCGTCTACTAAGTCATCTTTAGGGTCAAGTTCAATACAAGCAATATCTATTCCAAGGCTGCTTAGGTGTTCTGAAACACGAAAACCAAGATGCCCCAAGCCAACTAAAATTGTATGATTATTAAAGGTAGATGCTATAGCCATTTCCCATTCCTTATTGCGTGCGTTGCGGTTAAAGAGCATGATGCCAAAATCGGAGAGACCTTGTGCGAGAATGCCAAGCCCAAATATTGGCATAATAAAATAAAAGGCTTCCAAAAAGGGATTGGTAGGGAACTCGCCACTAGGTTGTAGAAAAGATAAAGTTAGAATTAGATAGACAGCTTCTGAATAATCGTGCAAAGGCTCTCCAACTAGTGAGCCAATTCTTTGATATAGCGCACCTCCACCTAACATTGTTGCTATAAAAACAAATAAGGGAACACGAAACTCTTTCAATAAGAGTTTCGTGTCACGCCAAGATGCTTGCCATCTATCTCGTCTTCTTTGCATATTCTTTGTTATCTTATCCAGCACTTTTATAGTAGCTAGGTATAATCTTTTTAAATACTACCGATTGGAAGCTCAACATTCATTCGGCGAATAATATCATCTTCTTCAGCGGTAACTCGAAGAACAACTACACTAATATCATCAGCAGGACGGTTTTCATCTAGGCGCACGGCGTGCGCCAAGAGCGCATCTGCAATTTCTTGTGGATGTGGGTCTTCAACATCGAGCGCTGCTTGAATAGCCTCGCTAATATCCATTGCTTGACCTCTGCGTTTGCCCGCATGGGTTAAGCCATCGGTATAAATAATAATGGTAAGCCCAGGTGTTAATGCAATCTCACTAATTGCAGGGCGGATATTACGGCCAATGCCAATCGGAGAACTATCAGTCTTCAATATATCTAGCTGGTCCCCATGACATATATATGTAGGAGCTGGGTTATTTCTTGTCAGAACCACTGTTTTTGTTTTCAGATCAACAGAAGCGATATTTAGCGTAGAAGAAACTTTGCCCATCTTCTCGGTGTACAAATAATCAGAGGCTGCACGCGCAGCAGCACCATCTCGTACGCCTTCAGCAAGCAAACCAATCACTTTGCGAACAACCATCATTGAGATTGCTTTTGCACCTCGGCCAGATGTTTGCCCGTCTGCTAAGACCACAGAAATCCCACCGTTTGGGCGCTCAATTATCTCAAGTGTATCGCCGCTTTTTGAGACGGCATATTTTTTTACTTTCGAGCCTGCTATTTTGATTTTCATAGGCTAAATTGTACAACAAATTGGGCTTGACGTCACTAGTCAACACCACTATAATCAGCCCGCTTGTCTAGAGAATGAATTTATCGGGCACCGCCCGATGTTTGTATTAAGGAGAAAGTCGAATGACCCCGTTGCCAAAGCGTAAAATTTCCAAAGGTCGCCGCAATCGTCGCCGCGCCCACGATGCCCTCAAAGCTCGTAATTTAACCACCTGCTCAAACTGTGGCTCTGCACGATTGCCACATACCGTTTGTGGCGAATGTGGTTTTTATAAAAGCCGCGAAGTTATCGAAGTTAAATCAGACAAATAATCAGATTTGACCCTTTCAAAAGAGCCGTGACTATAACGGCTCTTTTGTGTTTTAAGGCAAGATAAGAAAATAAATCAAAATTATATAGATAGGAAGAAAATGAAACTTACCCCTCAAAAAACAGCTTTTCTTTTCCCTGGTCAGGGTTCACAAGCTTTGGGCATGGGCAAAGAACTTGCCGCTGCATACCCCGTTGCAAAAGAAACTTTTGAAGAAGCAGACCAAATTTTAGGGTTTGCTCTCTCAAAAATCATGTGGGGTGATGCGGATGCATTAAATGACACTGCTAATACCCAGCCTGCACTTTTTATTCATTCCATCGCTGCGCTGCGGGTTTTTATGCGACTCATGCCCAAATTTGAACCTGCGTGCCTTAGTGGGCATTCTCTTGGAGAGATAACAGCGTTATGCGCCGCTCGTTCTATTAGCTTTAGTGATGGCTTGAAACTTGTTCGTCGCCGGGGAGAGCTAATGCGCCATGCCGGAGAAATTGCGCCCGGTGGTATGGCTGCAATTCTTGGTTTAGAGATTCCCATTTTGGAAGAAATTTGTGCAGAAGCATCACAGGAGAATGAGGGCATTCAGGTGGCCAATGATAATTGCCCCGGGCAGATTGTTATTTCTGGTGCAAAGCCAGCTTTAGATCGTGCACTTGAGTTGGCAAAAAATGCTGGCGCCCGTCGCACAATCCCTTTGGCCGTGAGCATTGCCCCGCATTCGATGTTGATGAGCGTGATTCAACGAGATTTTGATGAAGCTCTCGCAAACGTTGATATAGCGGAAGCAAGCATCCCCGTGATTGGTAACGTGGGCGCAGAGCCGCTATCTAATATTGCAGAAATTAAATCAGATTTGCGCGCGCAGCTTACCTCCCGTGTCCGCTGGACAGAATCCATCCAATATATGATTTCTGAAGGCGTGGAAGTTTTTGTAGAGTTAGGCAGCAAGAATGTACTAACGGGTTTATTGCGAAGAATTGATCGTAGCGTGAAAGGAATTCCGCTAGGAGAAGCAAAAGACTTTGAGAAATTAGCTTTATAACACTTTTGTGCGAAAGGATATTATGTTTTTGTAATCAATACCTTCGCCAATTATGGCGAAGCAAGCGGCAGTTTGGCAGAGTGAA
>JABGQV010000129.1:52076-52177 GCA_018648655.1 Anaerolineae bacterium
AATAAAAAATGACGCATCAAATGATGCGCCATTCATTTTACTTTATTTCTTTAACAATACCTTCGCCAATTATGGCGAAGCAAGCGGCAGTTTGGCAGAGT
>JABGQV010000191.1 GCA_018648655.1 Anaerolineae bacterium
TCTGGATTTGGGAGCAGATGATTACATCACCAAACCCTTTAATCCACAGGAAGTCATTTCCCGCGTACGAGCCGTACTTCGCCGAACAGGAAATATGTCGGAGCCTATATCACCGCAACCTATTCAAATTGGATACTTAGATATTGACCCAGCCGCGCGTAACGTCGATATCGAGGGGCAAAGCATCTCCTTGACAGCAAAGGAATTTGATTTACTTTTATATTTTGCGCAACACCCCCAACAAGTATTCACCCGCTCACAATTGCTTGCCCATATTTGGGGAGATGAACTATATATTGATCCCTCTACGGTAACGGTTCATATTCGTCGTTTACGGGAAAAAATCGAAGTCAATCCAAGCCAGCCTCAATATATTCATACGGTCTGGGGCGTAGGCTATAAATTCTTGGGGAAGAAATGATAGTGACTTCAGGATACAGACTATGAAAGAACGATCTTCTCGCATCATTAGCTATCTGCTTGGCATACTTGCAGCCCTACTCCTAACGGTTCTGCTTATTCAATTGATTATGCACCCGCCCTCAGGAGATTTGCGCTATCTGGCAATCTACTTGACTTTCACCAGCATGGTCTCTGCGGTTGTAGGGCTTCTTTTCCAGCGCCTAGGCTGGTGGCGACGGCTTCCCCGCCTGAGTTATGCTCTTATTTTGGGATATGTCCTCGCTGGTGGGCTAACTCTTTTAAATGTTTGGGTGACTGCCCGCCTGATGTTCATCAACCAGCACGATCTGGCTTTGGGAAGCCTGCTGCTTCTCTTTGCTGGTGGTATATCGGTGGCTTTTGGCTTCTTTATCTCTAATACCATCACACAAGCCTTAGGGAATCTGGTTGAAGGAGCCAATAAACTCAGCCAAGGTGATTTTTCAACACGCGTTACCGTCAGTGGAAACGATGAAATCGCGCAACTATCCAAGGCTTTTAACGAGATGTCTGCTCAACTGGAGCAGGCTGCCGAAAACGAACGTGCACTTGATGAAACGCGCCGTAACCTCGTGGCTTGGGCATCTCACGATTTACGTACTCCGCTAACATCTTTACGCGTAATGATCGCGGCAATGGTAGATGGTGTAGTCGACGACCCTGAAACAATTTCTCGCTACTTAATCCAAAGCCAAAATGAGATTACGCGTATGAGCAAACTACTCGATGATTTATTCGAGTTAGCACAATTAGACGCTGGATTTGTTAATCTAAGATTCGAATGGATTAGCCTCTCTGATTTAATTTCAGATACCCTGGAGAGCTTCGCTGCTCGTGCAGATACGCAAGAAATTATTTTAGAAGGCTCTATTGATCCAGAAGTTGACCTTGTTTGGGCTGCCCCCGAAAAGCTCAGTCGCATTCTTGATAATTTACTCAATAATGCTTTGCGCTTCACGGCCATAGAGGGCACAATTCACTTGAGCGCAAAATCTGAAAAGAATGCAACAGTAGTTATAGTAAAAGACTCTGGTAGCGGAATCGCGCCAAAAGACTTGCCCTTTATCTTTGATCGTTTCTATCGAGGTGAAAAAAGTCGAACACGTGATAAAAATGAAAATGGCAATGTCGGTTTAGGCTTGGCTATTGTCAAAGGCTTAGTAGAAGCACACGGTGGCGAAATTTCAGTACAGAGCAAACTTGGTGAAGGGACGCAATTTCAATTCTCCTTACCAAATCACGTAAACTAAGAATTATTGGTACGAACCAATCAAAAATAAATAGTAAAGGAATAAATAAAATGACCACAAAATATAAATCTGTCCCACTTCTCTCCTCTGAAGTTACCCAAAAAAAAGATTATCTCTCAAGACGGGATTTTCTAAAACAAGCGGGAATTGTCACCGCAGGCGCGGCACTTTTAGCAGCCTGTGGTACCCCAGCGGATGAAACGCCCGCTACATCCGTGCCCCAAAACTTGAGTCCCGCCCAAGAAGCATCTTCTCTATCCGAAGAGCTGACTGCCCAAGAATCCGTCCTTACTTATAATAACTACTACGAATTCACCACAGATAAAGAACGCGTGGCAAAACTTGCTGAAAATTTCCAATCATCTCCCTGGACAGTAGAAGTAAGCGGCCTAGTTAACAATCCCCAAAACTTCAGCATCGAAGATATTTTAGGCAATTTCAACATAGAAGAACGCATCTATAGAATGAGATGTGTAGAAGCCTGGAGCATGGTCATCCCCTGGAATGGTTTCGCCCTATCCGAGTTGATAAAAGCAGTAGACCCAACCCCTGAGGCAAAATACATCCGCTTTGAAACCCTTGCCGACCCAGACCAAATGCCAGGCTTAAGCAATGGGCTCTACCCATGGCCCTATCAGGAAGGACTCCGTTTGGATGAAGCATTAAACGATCTCACGATTCTCTCCACCGGGCTGTACGGGGAAGAGCTAGCAAGCCAAAATGGCGCACCGATTCGGCTTGTCGTCCCATGGAAATATGGCTTCAAATCCATCAAATCCATTGTAAAAATTGAATTGACCTCTGAACAACCATCCACTTTCTGGGAAGATATTGCGCCTAATGAATATGGCTTCTTCGCCAACGTTAATCCAGAAATTGATCACCCACGCTGGTCACAAGCCAGCGAGCGCAGAATTGGAGAACTAAAACGTCGTGAGACTCTCCCCTTCAACGGTTATGCGGGAGAAGTTGCCCATCTTTATGAAGGAATGGATCCTGCAAAACTTTTCTAAAGGAAATATGATATCTAAACCTCATGAAAAAAATAAATCTACCTCAAATTTTCGTTCACGTTGGCAGCTTATTGCCTCTTGCAAAACTGATTTTCGATTTTCTAACCAATAATTTCAGCCCAAACCCCATTCAAGACCTAGAACAACAAACGGGACTGGCCGCAATCACTCTGCTTATTCTTTCTTTGGCGACCACACCGCTACGAACACTTTTCAACTGGCGAGCCTTCTCCAAATATCGCCGTGCCTTGGGACTTTATGCCTTTCTCTACGCAACCTTGCACGTCATAATTTATTTTGTCATAGACTATGCTTTTAATTTTGATTTGCTCTTTGAAGCAACACTAGAAAAACGTTATACACTTATTGGCACTATAGGCTATCTTTTACTTATCCCTCTTGCAATTACTTCGTATAAATGGGGCATGAAAAAAATTGGTAAAAACTGGAAAAAATTGCACAAGACAGTTTATCTGATTGCCCCTATGCTTATTCTTCATTTTGCTTGGGCTCGCAAAGGCGATATTTTCTCTTTGCAAGGCGATGTGCTTCAGCCCTTTATTTATGCTTTGCTTGTTATTTTATTTTTGATTTTACGTATCCCTGTTATTCGTAAGAAAATAATTTCTTTGCGTAAATAGCTTTTCGGTTTATTTTTGAGGGTTCTTGCTTTTTAAAAGAATCTTTATCCATAGTTATAATATGTATATTAAATTAGTCGTCTTAGTAGGGGGTGTGGAGCATGTGGATAAAAAGAGTAGATAATAAATTCTCCCTCCTATTTGTAGGATACAACATTTTCATCCACCAAATAGGGGGGAGGGAAGAAGAAAAATGATGCGGATAAGTTTGCGGAGAAATTTAGGATAAAAAAGGAGCTTTTTATAGAAAAATGACAAAATTCTGTATATGGGGTGCTTAGCTAATATAGCCCCATATAAAATAATAACTCTACAATACTATACACATAGACAGAAGAGTTTTCCACAAGCTTTTGGTATATTCTCCACAGCTTTATCCACGTAGAAAGAAAGTCGCTAAAGGGCCACCAAGCCCCAATTAAGTTCGCTCCCTTACTTTAATCCAGAAAAATATTATTTTAGGATATAATCCGCCGCATGAATGATGAAACTAAAAAAACTAAAAAAGAAGCGAAACTCGCTACTCTAAAGCGTAGCCAATTCAACGTTGTCTCAGCTATTATTGCATTTTCTCTTGGGCTTTTGACTGGCTATTTGATTTGGGGAAATACCCCTGCCGCTGTCCCCGCTCAAGTTCAAGAGGCCCCTGCTGCTGCAGAAGTACAAAATCAAGTCCCTGTTGAGCCTAAAGATATCCCTATTGAGGGATTTCCCAGCCAAGGTCCTGAAGATGCACCTATCTTGATTATCGAATTTAGTGATTTTGAGTGTCCCTTCTGTACAAGATGGCATGAAGATGTTTATCAGCCTTTACTAGAAGAATACCCAGACCAAATTCGCTTGGTTTATCGTAATTTCCCCCTTGTGGGCTTACACGCAAATGCTTATCTTGCCGCTGAAGCCGCTATGTGTGCAGGTGATCAAGATAATTATTGGGGCTATCATGAAAAACTTTTCCAAAGCGAGCTTGGGCTACGTGAATCTGCTCTTCATGAATATGCTGCTCAACTTGAACTTGATGCCGAAACTTTTAGCGAATGTCTTATTTCAGGCAAATATACTGCCTTCATTAAGCAAGATATAGACTACGCCATGAGCATTGGTGTTCAATCGACCCCAACTTTTTATGTTAATGGGCAGCTAGTTGTTGGCGCACAACCGCTCCCCGTTTTCAGAAGCATAATAGACGCAGAATTAGCTAAATAATTTTTTTAGATTTGGATATAAAGCCGCCAAGATGCCTCTAAAATTTAGCATCTTGGCGGTTTTCTTATAGAATAAGGAAAAGCGCATCGCGCGTGACCTATAGCTTGATACTCTTTAAAAAGCATTTTTTTCGAGAGAAAAGAAGGCTCTTTTAAATTGATTTCTGAGGATATATATGAAAAAATTTGTTGCAGTCGCTGGTAATATCGGCGTGGGAAAATCTACGCTTGTTGAGATGCTCTGTGAAAAACTAGGCTGGGAACCTTTTTATGAGCCAGTTGCCGAAAATCCCTATCTCGCAGATTTTTACGATAATATGCCCGCGTGGTCATTCCATTCACAAATTTTCTTTTTATCACATCGCTTGCGCAGTCACCACGATTTGGCAAATCATCCCACCTCTGTAATTCAAGATCGCAGCGTCTACGAAGATGCCGAAGTTTTTGCCCAGAACCTTGCCAAGCAGGGGCATATTCAGGAGCGTGATTATCAAACCTATAGAGAGCTCTACGAAACGGTTATAGGATTTTTGCCTCCCCCCGATTTAGTCATTTATCTCCGAGCATCTACATCAACATTATTACGACGAATAGAAAGGCGCGGCCGTGATTACGAGAGTGATATTGCTCCTGATTATTTATCAGGCTTAAATAATCTCTACGAATCGTGGATTACAGACTTCACCCTTTGCCCCGTTCTCACCGTTCCTGCCGATGATTTAGATTATGTAGCATATCCTGGGCATTTAAATTTGGTAGCCAATAAAATAACCGATATGCTAACAGGAAAGAAAGAAGTCAACTTCGCGGCAGATGAGGTAGCAAGAGCAGCGGATTAAGGGATTTATAAAAGGGAGATGTTTTTTATGAAAAATATAGATAAAGTTCGTGGTATGTTTTTACGAGAAGATATTAGCGAAGCTACAAATTCAGAAATTCTGGTTGTCACAGGTATAAAACCTCATCAACAAGTACATCAACTTACGTCTAGGTTAGTTGATGAGGGATTTCTAAGCTATAGAGTGTCAGGTAGAGAAAAGATATTTTTCTTAACAAAGATGCAGAACTCTGTCCAAGAAGAACAAGAAAAGCCTACTGATAACGAGCATCAACAAATTCAAGCTTTATTAGAGATTGGGTTTGAAGCAGTTGGTGTTTGGGTACGAAATGGTGATACGATAAAATATATTTTGACGAAACATAGTGCGGCCAAAAAAGTATTGTATGTTTTTACTTCTGAGGGTGAGATTGTATATATAGGAAAAACCGTCCAAAAATTATCACAACGCCTCTATGGCTATATAAATCCTGGCCCCTCGCAAAGTACAAATATTAAAAATAATGAAAAAATTAAAACCATGTTGAGGCAAGAAAAAGAAATAAATATTTTTGTTTTTGCCCCTCAAGAAAATGAAATAATATACAGAGGTATTCCTGTAAATCTTGCCGCTGGCTTGGAAGATAATTTAATTACTCTACTAAAACCTCTGTGGAATGATACAGGAAAGAGATAAATCATCTAAAATTTATATTGCTAATTTTCGACACGAGCCAAAGTTAATGCTGAGAGGCCATCTTCTGAGAAAATTATTAAGCCATTGTCATTGAACTCAAACTCTATACTCCCGCTGAGAATTGTCACTACCGCGCTTTCTTGCTCCATAGGTGCCATATCGACACAGGCCATTAAGGTTTGTGCTAATTGCTCTATGAGTAATTTATCCCCTTTTATTTTATATTCGCCAGAAAAAGTATTACAGCCTGCATTTCCGCTTATTGTGTTATCTGCCTTGAAGCTAAAGTATGTATTGGTATCAGGCAGAGCAAGGGTTGGAGAATTTAGATCGCCATAAGAAACTAATTCCCAGCTTGTATTGTTTAGGGGATTGGTCGCTGTGCAGGCGGTTAATATGCTGAGAGAGAAAAGTACTAAAAAGAGTTTTATTTTCATTATAGACCTTATATTTTGAATTATTTTTAGAAGAGTTATATATTAAACGTTGTGAGCTTCAAGAAAGTTCCAGCTTTTAAAATCAAAAAGGTTGGGTAATATATCTTGAGTATAAAAAAGCCCCTCTTCTATCAAATGGAAGAGGGGCTTTAAGTTTAGGGCTGCTACAAAGCGTTTATAGGGTATCAGGCCCAAATCACACCCGCCATTCCGCGTCGGATACAACAGGTAAGCGGCATCGCGCCAGGGAATTCTCCTTCCCATAGAGTATAATCGCTCATCTGCATATCCTTCCTCGCTTCACACAAAGTTATGTCTGAAAATATAAATCGACAAAACGATTCATCATATAAAGAAATTCTTCGTCAGATAAAGTGGGTTATTCGCTTGCGCCTGTTTGCAGTGGGGAGTTTTTTTTCAGCCGCCTTGCTATATTGGTTATTTTTTCCCTACGAATTCCTGCCTGTGGTGGGTATTGCTCTTTTTGTATCGGCATATAATTTTGCAGCTTGGCGTCACTACCAATATTACTCCCAAAGCAATTTGCCTCTCAAGGAAAAAATGGTCCAGATTAATTTCCAAGTGTCTCTCATTCTGGACATCCTTGTTATAGGTTGGTCAATTCACCTTTCAGGTGGGGCACAAAGTGTGCTCTTACCCTTTTACATGATACATATCCCGCTCTTGGGGTATGCAATTTCACGTCGAATGCTTGTTGGTCATGTAAGCCTGATCGCTGTTATTTTGGCTCTTGTGTTCGGATTGGAGTTCTACGGCATTCTTCCCCACAGAGATATAGAACCCCTCCTAAACGCATATTTATACAGAAATTTACAGTTCATTGCTCGCAGGTGGATATTTCTAATCATGTTTCTCTTTTTGGGGGCTTATATTTCAGATTACCTTAGAAGGAAATTTCAACATTTACTTCTTTCCGAGCAAAAAGCACTGCAACAGTCTGAGAGTCTTAAAAAGGTTGCTGTCTCTTTAGGCTCTACGCTTGAGTGGAAAGAAACTCTCGATGTCATTCTGAACAGCATCAACACGCTAACGCCTTTCGATAGTGCTGTCATTATTCTTGAGGGTGATAGAGATGCAACGATTATTGCAGGGCGAGGCATTCCCCAAGACTATATCAATACCATCATTCCTTTAGAAGAGTGGGTCCACCTTAAAGCTCTTCTGAATCAAGAGAAGAGCAGAATGACCCAACCGATTAACAGTAGCATCTCTTTTTGGAACCGAATAGAGCTTCCAAATATTAGAAGCTCACTTCTTGCCCCAATGGTGCTCCCTAGTGCCGCACAGGGTGTAATATTTATTGGAAGCAAAATGCCAGCTGTATACAACAAAGAAGATGCCTCTTTAGTTCAATCTCTGGCATATTATGCAGCTCTATCTCTGAAGAATAGTCAGCTCTATGAAAATACCCGCCGTCAGGCTCTAACCGATGGCCTAACTGGTCTCAAAAATATCCGCTCTTTATATGATGATTTAGAACAAGAGGTAGTTCGCTCAAAACGCTATGAACAGAAATTCTCTGTTCTTATGTGCGATTTGGATAATTTTAAACGCTATAATGATCTCTATGGTCATCTTACAGGGGATGATCTCTTACGTGATTTAGCTATGTTGATGACCTCTGTAGCCCGCCGTAGCGATAAGATTTTTCGCTATGGCGGAGAAGAATTTACACTCATTCTGCCTGAAACCGATTGGGAACAAGCTTTAATTTTGGCAGAACGATTGCGAGAAGCTGTTGAAGAATATAACTTCATTCTTCGGAATAGCGGAGAAAGCAGCCACATTACTATCAGCTTAGGACTATCAGTATTTCCTGACGATGCTGACACTCCAAAAACTTTATTAGAAAAAGCCGATAAAGCTCTATATAAAGCAAAAGAAAATAGAAATAAAGTTT
>JABGQV010000084.1 GCA_018648655.1 Anaerolineae bacterium
GCTTGAATACGTCCTTAATTACGAAGGAATACTCCAGAACTGAACAGCCCTTAGTGTGGCTGTTGGTGTAACTGGTATAGTAGTTGGAATTTGTGTTTCAGTTGGTGGGATATAAACGAGACAACTGGCTGGCTCCTCACCTGTGAGCGTAAAGCCTACAGCTTCACGGCAGGTATTATCAACTTCAAAAAGAGCCTTCAGTGGATAGTATTTTTGCAACCCTGGCAAAGGCGACCCTGCTTCGGCATGAGTGAAGTGGTCATTATAATCGTAGAACTCAGGTTTGAAAACTCCCTGATCTGCCCATGCGCCCCACATAAAATAATTATCGCTGGCAATGAGTGAAGGCTTGAAGGCAATTTGAATAACCTTAGGGTTTTTCGGAGAAATGCGCGCCCAAGCTATGTCGGCATCGGGATTATTACCCTGATTAAAATAGAGCATGTCGTAGCCGTTTCCTTGTTGGGGCGGGTCTGAGCGAGTAGGGAAATCATTTCCTACATCGTTATCTGTATCTTGCCAAACACGCACGCCAAGAGTAGACCAAGTGCTTGTTGGCTTAGATGCTAAAACCAGCCAATCGCCACGTCCGTCTACGTCCAAGTCAAGTTCAACACCGTAGTTGCCACCCATTATGCCGTCGCTGGGGTTAACATTTACCATTTCTATTTCAATGTATACCCAAGCTCCAGTGCGATCAAGACGTGCTTTAATAATATCTAAATCGGGATAGTATATATCCATAGTAGTTGCATTGAAAGGGCGCTCATAGAGATTTGTGTCAAAATTTTCCCCACCATTTGCGGCATGTTTTGGTGCTGTGCTAAGTGAATTTCGATCAATGATATGACTTTCGAAATAACTAGGTGGCTCACCAGGGATAAGGAGATGCACAGGTGTTGCAGTCAGGGCGGGCGCCACGCTAGGGCCCGCAGTGGCGTTGACTGGCGGGGCAACAAGTGCGAGTGCGGTATGTGTCTCGGCGATAGCGGTTTGTATCGCATCTTCATTATCTTCAGATGGCGATGTAGTAGCCATCCCAGGGAGTGAGCAGGCGAGAATTAGGAGAGTAAAAAAGGAGAAGCTAATAAGAATAGTGAGTTTACTTTTCTTTTTCATATGCATACCTTTCTGCCACAGAAGCAGGCTAAAGTGAAATCTCTCCCATTATAGAGAATCTTTCTTCGTTTTCCACTAGCCCATGCCTCCCAAAGCTGAGTTTGAAAATGATGTAATCAGCAAGATTTCCCGATAGATTGCCCATCCAAATCATTTGCAAGACAAGTTGAATGGCTTTGGCTTTTTCTTGTCCATAGGCTTCAATCAAATTTTCCCAAATTTCAGGGGTAGGAGTGGCATTATTTTCGGCCCAGCTTTGTGCATAGGCCAATGCTTGGTACTCCTCAGGCGGTGTATCTTTCGGAATGCGCCCCTCAAGTAATTCTGCTAGTTCTTCTTTGGAAACACCACTTTTTAATGCTTCTTTGAGATGAAAATCTCTACAATATCGGCAACCGTTTACTGCAGTGACGACCATCATTAGCCGTTCACGAAAATCATAAGAAATCAGGTCTCGCATAGCTGTGCGGATGAAATTTCGCTGTCGATAAATCTGACGAAAGTCTCTGAAAAACTCTTTAGGATGACGGTAAAACCGTCGCATGAATTTAGGCTTGCTCATCGTTTTTTACCTTTTTAGGCACTCTTAGACATTTACCGTTAAAGTAGCTATTATTTTTTCTCTTTTTTTCCTTTTAGAACAATTCTTATTGGTGTGCCCAAGAACTCATAAGCATCACGGATGCGGTTTTCAAGAAAACGCCTGTAGGTAAAATGCATAAGATTAGTGTTGTTAACATATACAAGAAATGTTGGTGGATCGGTGCGGACTTGGGTAGCATAATAGATTTTCAGTCGCTTTCCGGCATGCAAAGGTGGGGGATGTGCATCTTGGGCATCTCGCAGAATACCGTTTAGCTTTGATGTTGGGATGCGCGTGAGCCGTGCTTCTTGTACCTTTAGGGCAAGGGGAAGCACTTTATCTACACGTTGTCCTGTTTTAGCAGAGATGAAAACTGTAGGGACATAGGGCATGAAATTTAGTTCTTGAAGAATTTTTTCCGTATAATAATTCATCGTATACGAGTCTTTTTCTATTGCATCCCATTTATTGACAACGACAACAGTGCTCTTCCAAGCATCAAGAATATAGCCTGCGATATGTAAGTCTTGTGCGGTAATGCCGTTTTCTGCGTCAATCAGGAGCAGTGCCACATCAGCACGCTCTATGGCTTTGTGGGCGCGGACAACACTATAGCGTTCGACACCAGAATCTATTTTGCCGCGTTTGCGAATACCGGCTGTGTCAATTAATGTCAGCGGGACACCATCGTATTCAAATTGAGTGTCAACGGCATCTCGAGTTGTTCCAGCAATGGGGCTAACAATGGCGCGTTCTTCTCCAGTGAGCTTATTAAGCAAACTCGACTTTCCTGCATTGGGTTTTCCGACAATAGAAATTTTGACAGTATCGTCTGGTTCGGTCTCTGTTTCGTGAAAATCTTCAACAAGTCTGTCGAGTAAATCGCCAACATTTGCGCCATGCACAGCAGAAATCGGAAATGGTTCACCTAAGCCTAACTCGTAAAATTCGCTAGCAGCTTCGCGACGGGCATCGTTGTCGCATTTGTTGACCACAAGGTAAATAGGCGGATAAAAATTGCCATCCTCAAGTTTTTTCTGGCTTCGACGTAAAATTT
Source organism: Anaerolineae bacterium (assembly GCA_018648655.1). Taxonomy (GTDB): domain Bacteria; phylum Chloroflexota; class Anaerolineae; order Anaerolineales; family Villigracilaceae; genus Desulfolinea. The sequence goes on from JABGQV010000084.1 coordinate 2,760, forward strand.
CTGCCACTTCACGGTCGGGAGGGGTGGGCCCGCTTCCGCCATCTGTAAGGAAAAGCACAGCGTCACATTCTTCAATTGCAACACGCGCCTGAGATTTGATATCCGAAATGAAATCTGCAGAGCCTATAGAGAGAGGGGTGTTTCCGCCGTGCGTTGGGTCGATTCCGCCGGTATCAATAACATCAAAATATATCCCATTCCAATCTGATTCTGAAAGAATTCTGTCTCGGGTGGTGCCGGGGGTATCGTCTACAATTGCTAAACGCTCTCCAACTAGGCGGTTAAAAAGGGTGCTTTTGCCCACATTTGGGCGTCCTACAAGTGCGACTACTGGTTTTGACATAAGATTTCTTCCTTCTGACAACGCTTTGCGTTGTATGTTTTTTGGGATACCCTAAATTTCGGAATTAGGGCGATACAGTTGGTGTAGAAAAAGGTGTTTTACTAATTGTAATCTCGATACTTTCTGGCAAAATCGATTCAACTTTTATTGCAGTATTAAGAATTTCAACTGTGGGCACAAGCTGATATTCACCAGCCTCTAGTTCTTCTACGTCGACAACAACGCGTAGGTCGTCAACGCTAAATTCATCTAAAATGGGTAAGGGTCCCGAAATAATTATATCTATCGATGATGGTGAAGGTTGAGCAAACAGGGCGGGGTTAAGATTGATAATTTCAAGTGTTTTATCAGAGATAGTAAGACTGCCCAAAATAGCCTCTATGCTAACTTTGACCAAAACGCTCTGATCGCCAACAACTGAGATATTCTCTGGCAAAATTAGATTTAGTCTCGCAGAAATATCTTCGTTAGCGCCATTAATATCGAGAGCTTCTGTTTCAATAACACCTGGTAAATCGTTCACCAATTGCGTATCTGTTGAATAGACAGTAATAAGAGGAGGAAAAGCCGAGATATTTGTAAGACTATAAAGATTCGCGACTTGTCCCGTTACGCCTACTTTTACGGCTATATCTCTGTAGCCGCCTTGTTGGCTAACGGGAATAGTCAATTGAAGTTCATCGGGTGTCAAGCTAATGCCGCTAACGGGTAACTCATTTTCATCCAAAATTTCGAGAGAGAGGGTTTCATCAATACTTTCGCTAGCATTGCTTAAGTCAAAAGATGCGCGTATTGTGGCTACTTGGTCTACTAAAGATTTTGCTCCTGAAATTATAACGATGTTTTTTGAAAGCCTGGGTGTGCCAATTTGATATCCAAGAGCTGGCTCGCCAAGAATATCCATTTCTATAGGCAGACTTTGTGTCGCTAACTCTTCTAGCGTTATATAAATAGATGAAGGTGTCAGGGAAATAATTCGGGTTGGTTGAGTGCTAATCTGGATTTGTGGTTCTAAGGTATATGCGCCGACTTCAAGACCTGAAAGATCAAGAATTGCATGAACGTTTTCTGTATCTGCAACGAGTTCTTCCCAAATGGAACGAGGTGCGCGTAATGTCAAGTTGATTTGCTTCGAATAATCATTGGTGATGAGAAGATCAGTATTTTGCCCAACAATCTCAACTTCAATTGGCATGGGGTAATCAAGTTCTTCATTTGGGTCTGCGGCATTAACTGCTGCGGCCCAAACACCAATTGAGAGAATTAAAGCAAGAAAAAAAGAGCTGATATTTTTACCAATCCAACGAAACATATTATTTGGTCTCCTTCTTGAATAAGAAGGGTAGATATCGTTCTAAAAACCCTGCGCTACGGGTTAACCCGGTAGGGCGATAAAAAGCAAAAAGGATATTTTCTGCTCGTTTTAAACTTAGATCACGCATAATGCGCCCACTTTGTGCTATCGATATATTGCCGTTTTCTTCTGAGACAATTAGGGCGAGTGAGTCGCTTTTCTCTGAGCTGCCTAAAGCCGCACGATGCCGAAGCCCCATCTCGCGTTCGGGGGAGCGGGCGAGAATCCCGCTTGAGGAGAGAGGCATGATGCAGGAGGCCGCAGCAAGCCTAAAATCGGCGATGATTACGGCTCCATCATGAAGAGGTGTATTAGGGTAAAAAGTTTGCAAGAGAATTTCGGGGGTGATTATGGTATCCATCGGCACACCCGTTTTAATATATTCAGCTAGATTATCAAGACGCTGAAAGATAATCAGTGCCCCATGTTGGCGCGCAGAGAGCCGTGCTGTTGCGCTGATGATGGCTTTGATCATTGCACTTAGTTGAGCTTCTGAATTTTGGCTATTGATGGGGTATATTACGCCTGCGCGCCCTAGGCGCTCTAGCGCGCGGCGGATTTCTGGCGCAAAAATAACAGGGATGGCTAAGAGCAAGGCTGGTAATGTGGTGTTGATTAGCCATGAAAAAGCAGGCAAATCTAAAATGCTGGTTAGGAAAATAATAAAGACAACCAGAAAAAGAACACCGCGTAATAGTGTCATTGCCTGTGTGTCACGTAAAATATAGAGCAAAATAAAAAAGATTAGCGTGACAAGAAAAATATCAACAAGGCTTAACCAATTGAGGCGTTCAAAGAAAAAGAGAATATTACTAAGAAAATCAGTCACAAGAGTTAGGTAGATAAAAGTGGGTTGGAAAACCAGCCCACCAATTTAATTAAATCGGACGTAGTACTCGGTCAATCCGAAGTTGTTTAAAGAAGAGCGTAGTCTCAGCATGGAGCTTTTCAGTTGCTGCATCTTTCCAGGCTTGTACGCCCAAAGATTCTGGTGTGCGTTTTTCATAGCCAAGCGTTTTCCAAAGAGCTTCTGATTTTGCAATATCGCCCTTAAGGAAAAGTAAAGATGCTTCACTTTGCAAAGATTTTGAAGCTGTTTCGATTTCTTCCACAAGAGCCTTTAACGCATCTTCAGGAGTCAATTCCGGTGCAATATAAAGATCGATCACTCGTGTTACCAAGTTTTCGACTTGCCAGCCGGCTAAACCGACTAGTTTTTCATCTAATTCAAGAATAAAGAAAGCTTTTTCGCCAAAGGCTTCCATGACATCGCTTGAGTTCATTGGTATATTGCCAAGCCTTGTCATTAAGGCGGCAATAGCTTCTGAGTTTTTTGGGTGCCCACGCTTGACTAAGAAATTGCCGCTTTTTACTTCTTGCTTTACTTCTTCTTGGGCGGATGCTTTATTTTGGTCAATCTTCTTCCAGCCAGCAGAAACTTGCTTCCACAACTCTTCAAATGAACCTGTATTATCAATCAGAATATCAGCGGCTGCAATTTTATCTTTTTGAGGGCTTTGGGCCTGAATGCGTTGGTGTGCTGTTACTTCATCCAGACCACGTTTTTTCATTAAGCGAGAAGCTTGCATGACTTTGGGAGCATCTGTGACCCAAATGCTATCGCATAAAGGAGCAAGTTTCCCCTCCAGTAGCTTAATGGCCTCAATGACAATTACCTTATGTCTTGAGCGTTTAACCAGAAGGTCTACAGCTTCTCCTACAAAGGGGTGAACAATATCTTCAAGTTTCTTCAAAGCGTCTGGTGAACTAAAAACTACTTGTCCCAATTTAGGGCGATCAATTTCTTGGTTTGTGTCTAAAAGCCATTTGCCAAAAGTATCTATAATGGGCTGGTATGCGGGTGCTCCCTTAGCCATTGCCCGATGAGAAAGCGCGTCTGCATCAATGCTATAAGCGCCTAAATGCTCTAGCATTTTACGTACAACACTTTTTCCGGTGGCGATATTTCCCGTTAGGCCAATTACGTATTTTTCGTGCCAATTGCTCACAGTTTTTCTCCTAAAAAATAGACTTTAAAGACTCCCCTATTCTACCGTATAAAAACCTGTGCGAGGGGAGAATTTCAAGAATCACATCTGAATTAAGATTAAAAACCGCATTACCCTTAAATTTATCTTGCTACCGTTAAAAAAGAGCCTTCAGGAGAAAAACATCTCTCGTTAAAAGAGCGCCTAGAGTTGACGCTTCTCTGCCAAAAGAGTATCATCACATCACCTCAGGCTGGTCGGGCGGTTGCGGGGCAGATTTCTGTCTCGAGGAAAGTCCGCACTTCGTAGGGCATGGTGCCGTGGAAAGCACGGGATGGAGAGATCTATCGGATCGGGTCACAGAAAATAACCACTCTCTCGCGAGAGTAAGGGTGAAAAGGCGGTGTAAGAGACCACCAGCATGTGCAGCAATGTGCATGGCTAGATAACCCCCACCAGAAGCAAGGTCAAGCAGAGACGATGAGCTGCCCGCTCCTAAGTTTCAGGTAGACTGCATAGATAGATAATCGCCAAGGGGATGCAAATCTCTGAACAAGATGCGGCTTATAGACCAGCCTGAGGTAACTTGCCAAAATGGGCGAGGGAGGCTGAGCGTCAAGTCGAGGGGTTGTTTCAGAGCAATGACCTGAATAAAAAGCACTTTAATGTGCTTTTTTTCTTGTGTGTTAAACTAAACGCATTATAGAAAATAACCACGAAAGGAATTTTTATTTATGGCACTTATCAGCCTTCAAGATGTCAATCTTGGCTTCGGTGGCCCCTTGCTTCTTGAAAACGCTAATCTACAAATCGAAAGTGGTCAGTCTATAGGCTTGCTCGGCTTGAATGGTATGGGAAAAACGACCTTGCTGAAACTCATCCACGGCGATCTCTCTCCCGAAAGCGGAGAAATTGCTCGGCAGGCAGATTTGCGTGTGGCCTATTTGCCGCAGGAAATCCCACATGGTTTAGATGGCAAAATTCGAGAGATAGTCGCTTCGGGATTAGAAAGGGGGGATGATGAAGCCAACTGGCAAGCTCAACTTCAAGTGGATAAAGTTATCTCGCAGATGAAGCTTGAACCAGACGCTCCCTTCAGTTTACTTTCTGCGGGGATGAAGCGCCGCGTCTTACTTGCTCGTGGCTTGGCACGCGACCCTAATCTTCTTCTGCTGGACGAACCGACAAATCACCTCGACATCGATTCCATTAATTGGCTGGAGACCTTTCTCAAGCGTTGGCGCGGCACCTTGCTCTTCGTGACCCATGACCGCACCTTCTTGCAAAATCTGAGCAAGCGCATCATCGAACTTGATCGTGGTCGTCTCTTCGATTGGGATTGTGACTATCCGACCTTCCTCAAGCGAAAAGAAGACTTATTGGCGACGGAAGAAAAAGAAAAGATCCTTTTTGATAAAAAATTAGCCCAAGAAGAAGTTTGGGTTCGGCGAGGCATCCAAGCTCGCCAGACGCGTAACGAAGGCCGTGTCCGTGCCCTAATCCGCTTGCGCAACGAACGCGCCAAACGTCGCGAAAAGCCGACAAAGGCAAATCTACAAGTTGATGCCAAGCAACGTTCCGGCAGACTTGTTCTCGAAGCAAAAAACCTGAGCTATGCCTTCGAGAATCAGCCAATTATCAAAAACTTAAATCTAAATCTTCAACGCGGTGATCGTCTTGGCATTATCGGTCCGAATGGTTCAGGCAAAACTACGCTTTTGCGTCTCCTGCTCAATGAGTTGGAGCCCCAGAGTGGTAGCTTGCGACACGGGACGAATGTGGAAATTGCCTATTTTGACCAAATGCGTTCCCAGCTCGATGAGAGCAAATCTATTTTGGATAATGTTAGCCAAGGTCTCGATGTGATTAAAATCAACGGGCGTGAACGCAATGTGGTTGGCTATTTAGAAGGTTTTTTATTTAGCCCTGAACGCATCTATGCCCCAATCACTGCTCTTTCGGGTGGCGAACGTAATAGGCTCTTGCTTGCTCGTCTTTTGGCTCGTCCCACAAATTTACTTGTGCTTGATGAGCCCACCAACGACCTCGATATTGATACTCTTGAGATTATGGAAAATATGCTCCTCGAATATCCGGGTACGCTAATCTTGGTTACCCATGACCGAACTTTTCTCGATAACTTAGTTACCAGCACACTAATACTTTCAGGAGATGGTCAGGTGCGTAATTTTATTGGTGGCTATGATGATTGGCAGAAAGAAAAGGAAGCTGAAAAGAAGAAAGAAACGAAAAAGAAATCAAAGAAGGCGTCATCCCCAGCACTTAAAAAGAAAAAGAAGAAGAAACGCAGCTATAAAGAAGAGCGTGAGTTGGAGAAAATCCCAACTAAAATTGAAGCTCTTGAAGCAGAGCAAGCTAAACTAAATGCTATATTAGCCGACCCCATTTTTTATCAGAAAAAGGGAACTGAAGTTAGCATAGCAGTAGAAAGATTGAAGATTATTGAGAAAGAATTAGAAGATGTCTATACTCGCTGGGATGAACTGGAAATATAAGCATGAGCGTGAATATGCATTATACGATCACCTCGTAGAAGAAAGAGAAGTAGATAATTTATTAGGAGAAGAATATGAGCTTTGGCATCACAAAAACAATTCCGCAAAAAGAAAGCCAAGAAAGCGTAGATAAACTTTATGATGGCAGTCTGAGCGAGTTTGAATTTCATAAAGCTGGTGGTCCCGCTAGGTTAAGCGTCGGGGATTATATCTATACGATTTATCACCACGAGATTATAGGGCGTCTGAAGATTACACACTTTATTGAAGGAGCTACTAATCCGAAATCTGGTAAGCCGCGTACTCTGATATATGTTGCTTGTCCGGGTGAGCGACTAGCAAGCCCAATTGCGAAAAAAGGCCATCAAGGAACACGTTATTATGATGGAGCTGAATGGCCTAAATAATTATAAGTTGTTTATTAGGAACTTCCTTCCTTCGAGTAGATTGAGCAAAAAGCGGTAAAATAGTGCCATGAAAATCTTAGCCGTCAGCGATGAAGTTGTAGATCGTTTATATACCCTTGCCGCAAATAATCATTTTGATGATGTGAATTTGCTTATTGGTTGCGGCGATTTACCTTATGAGTATTTAGAATATCTTCTCACCATTGCTCATTTGCCGCTTTATTATGTGCCCGGTAATCACGACCCAAGATTTCAAGAAGAAGTAAGCGATTCTAAAGCTGAAGGGGGAATTAATCTCGATTTGAAAACTGTGCGCTCTAATGATTTACTGCTCGCTGGTGTGGGCGGCAGTATCCGCTACAGACCAGATGGTGTTAATCAGTATACGCAAGCCCAAGTCTATATGCGTATCTTGAAGCTTATCCCTGCTTTATTGCTAAATAGGATTCGCTATGGACGTGCTTTAGATATCCTGATTACGCATTCTCCACCTTTTGGAATTCATGATAATGATAGTCAGGCGCATCAGGGGTTAAAAGCTATCAATCTTTTGATTCGGTGTGCAAAGCCAGTCTATCATTTTCATGGTCATACGCATTTTTACAGACAAAATTTAGAATCTGCAACCACGGAGTTTGATGGAACGCAGATCATGAATATTCATCCTTATAAAATAATTGAAATAAATAATGACTGAAAGCTAATAGAGTATAGGATTTTATAGGTAAGAGGAATAAATAATTTTACAGGAGTATTATGATGAAGAAGAATTGGCAAGTGAAGCTATTTACCTTGGTATTGGCCCTAACACTGGTGGCCTGCAAAACTCTAATGGGACCAAGCGATGATGATATAGGGCTATCAAGTCCACCCACGAGCGCACCAGAGGAGGTCATCCCTGATGATGCACCAGATACTCTTCCCAATGCAAATAATGAAGTCGAATCCTGCTTAGAGAGCGAAACCTATCATCCCGATAGCGGGCTTTGTTATCATGATGATGGTGGGGCAGAAGCTCCTTTTTTGGCGATGATGGATGGCGTAACAGATTATGGTGACGAAGATTATTCTGATGAAGAAGAAACGCCCCAAGAAGTGAATTTGGTTATTTATAATATTGATGGTGATGAAATTTTCTCGCCACAATACGAAGACGTGAGCGCAGATTTAGAAGATGAGCAAGAAGATACTGTGGCTCACGAAGAAATTTGGGACTTTTTCTCAGCAGTTGTCCCTGCTGATTATCGCAGTTTTGTGACATATTATATTGTCTTTACCGATGGCAAAAATGGAACCTTAGCAGCCGTGGAGCAGGCTTTAGATGACCCTTATTCATGGATGATCGAGATAGATATCGCTGATACTGCAGATACGCAAGATCTGACCTTTACACTGATACATGAATTTGGGCATCTATTAACGCTGAATGCTAAACAAGTTGAAGTTGATGAGTATCTTTATAATAATATGGACGATGATGATGCTTATTTTGAAGCAGAAGATAATTGTGCCACCTATTTTACGGGCGAGGGTTGTGCAAACTCTTCTTCTTATTTTTATCTCTTTTTTGATGAGTTTTGGGCAGGTTATTATGATGAGTGGCTTGATATTGAAGCAATTGAAGATGATGATGCTTATTACGAGGCCTCAGACGAATTCTATTTTGCACATGAAAATGAGTTTCTTTCTGACTACGCATTTACAAACCCCGGTGAAGATATTGCTGAGTCCTGGGCATTTTTTGTAACGCACGCAAAGCCTGCCGGGAATACAATTGCTGAGGAAAAAATCTTGTTTTTCTATGATTTCCCTGAGTTGGTAGCACTAAGAAGTGAAATTATTGCTCGCACTTATTCACGCTTAGTAAGAATGCAGTAAATTAAGCATAAAAAATCTATATTACTAAAAAAATGATTAAAAATTATCTGAAAGCTCATGGAAAATATGTTTTTATCAATGGCATTATAGCTGGCTTACTCATCGCATTGGTCGGAGCATCTCTCGGCCTTCTATGGAGCAAGCTTTTCTCCCCGGAGGGCTGGGGCGGTTTGCTTTACGCAATGCGTGGTGCTGTCTGGGGGTATGGAGTTGGTGTTGCGCTAGGCGCATTTAAGGCACATCGAAACAATGGCGGAAAGTGCTCTCTTTCACGTGCTTTTTATAGCACCATGAGCGCATTATTGGCAGTTATTTTTTTAGCCGAACCTTTGCGCCTTCAAATCTTTTTGCCACTCATGTGGGGGGCGTTAATTCTTTTCCCGCCTTTTGTGGCAGCTCTTTTTCTTTATGAGCGTACTGGTGAATAAATTGCTAGAGAGATTTTTAGAAAAAGCGCCTTTCTCCGTAACCTTATTGGGTATTCTGGCGTTAATCCTTATGTTATTCAACGCGACTCGATTTGGGGTCGCACTGGCAAAATGGCAGTTGATTTTGGAATATATGCCAGAGCCAGGTCCAATTTACACTGCCGCAACAGGCTTGTTGTGGGCATTCTGCTGGCTGATAGTTTATCTCGGCATCGAACTTGCGTGGCGTTGGAGCGGAGTCGCTTTTTTGCTCCTCTCTTTTCTTTATGCAAGTTATTATTGGCTAGATCGCCTTTTCTTTCAGCTATTTGCAGAAAGAAGCAATGCGTTATTTGCCTTTATAGCAACAGTTTTGTGTTTAAGTGGCATTATATTTCTTTTGGCTTTGCCACAAAGCCGTGCATATTTTGCAGCAAAGAGTGAAATAAAAGAAAGCGAAGTCTAAAATATTCTATACCTAAAAAAACCAAGAAAAAAGAGAGAAATATGACAGAAAACCCTAAAATACAAGAACTTCGAGAGAAAAAAGCTGAAACCCGTGTGGGTGGCGGTAAAGCCCGTGTTGAAGCCCAGCATAAAAAAGGACGCTTAACAGCGCGAGAACGCCTTGATTTGTTTTTAGATAAAGGCTCATTTCGAGAATTAGACCCTTTTATTGTTCATCGCACCACTGATTTTGGATTAGATAAGAAAAAATTCGTATCAGACAGTGTTGTTACTGGATGGGGTACAGTAGATGGGCGTTTGATTTATGTTTTTTCACAAGATTTCACCGTATTGGGTGGTAGCCTTGGAGAAGTTCACGCTGAAAAGATTGTCAAGTTGATGGATATGGCAATCAAAAATGGTGCGCCCGTTATTGGCCTCAATGACTCAGGTGGCGCACGCATTCAAGAGGGCGTTGTTGCCTTAGGTGGCTACGCCGATATTTTCCTCCGCAACACCCTTGCGAGTGGTGTTGTCCCACAAATTTCGGCAATTATGGGGCCCTGCGCAGGCGGTGCGGTCTACTCCCCAGCTCTAACAGACTTTATTTTTATGGTACGCGATTCTTCTTATATGTTTGTTACAGGTCCCGATGTTGTTAAGGCCGTTACTAACGAAAATGTCTCCTTCGAAGATTTGGGTGGCGCAAGTGTTCACTCAGAAGTATCTGGTGTTTGTCATGTTGCCGCAGATAGTGAAGCAGATACACTTTTCTTGATACGTAAATTGCTTAGTTACCTGCCCCAAAACAATATGGAAGACCCGCCTTTTGTTCCTAACGGTGACGATCCTTTGCGCCGCGACAAAGAGTTAGACTCCATTATCCCCGATGACCCTAGTAAACCCTATGATGTCAAAGATGTTATTCAGCGCGTAGTAGATAACGGTGAGTTTTTTGAAATTCACGCCAGCTACGCCATGAATATTGTGGTTGGATTTGCTAGACTTGGTGGTCATTCAGTGGGCGTTGTTGCGAATCAGCCTGCAGTTTTAGCTGGGGTGCTCGATATTGAAGCCTCTGAAAAGGCTGGAAGATTTATTCGTTTCTGCGACTCTTTCAATATCCCCGTCATCACCTTTGAAGACGTCCCCGGGTTTTTGCCTGGTACCGTGCAAGAACATGGTGGCATTATTCGATCTGGGGCAAAACTGCTTTATGCTTATTGTGAAGCAACAGTACCTAAATTAACAGTTGTTACTCGTAAAGCTTATGGTGGTGCCTACGATGTTATGTCGTCCAAGCATATTCGTGGTGATTTAAATATCGCTTGGCCCTCTGCCGAGATTGCAGTGATGGGACCCGATGGCGCAGTAAATATCATCTTCCGCCATGAGTTGGCAGAAGCAGATGACCCCGTTGCTAAAAAAGCAGAGCTAGTAGAAGCATACCGCGAAAAATTTGCCAATCCTTATGTGGCAGCAGGACGTGGTTTTATTGACGATGTAATTGAGCCTCGTGATACACGTCCGCGTTTGATTAATGCATTAGAAATGCTGAGCAATAAACGCGATTCAAATCCACCGAAAAAACATGGCAATATCCCACTGTAGAAATAATGAATCCAAAAGATAGGATAGAAAATATTGCCATATACGCCAAAGACAAGAATAATTTGGCTTTAGATGAATATCCCCAAGAAGCCAGAGAGTTGAACTACCGCTGGCTTCATACCTTGCGTGTTGCTCAATATGGTAAACGTCTTGCGAAATTGGAAGGCGCAAATATTGAGATAGTTCTTGCTGGGTGTTTATTGCACGATATTACAAAGCTGAGCAATGTATCTAAGGATTTCAATCATGGACGCGCTGGCGCAAAAATGATACGCCCTTTTTTGAAGAAATTGGAATATTCTCAAGAAGATGTTGAGAATATTTGCTACTCAGTTGCTTCACACGTAGATGGTTTTGCTGATTTTGAACATCCTCGCACTTTAGAAGCAGAAGTTCTTAATGACGCAGACAAACTTGATCGTTTTAGCAGTTATAGAACAGTTTTGTCATTGAGTGAATTTGCGAATAAAGAGTATGAAGAGTTTATCTCTGCTGTAGAAAATCGCGTAAAGTATCTTGAACGCACAGAAAAAGAAGCTCTCACGCAAACTCAAAGTGGCAAAAAAGCCTTTGGGAAGCAGATCGCAGTGCAAATGGCTTATTTAGAACGCCTACTGGCAGATTATGAAATAACAGCTTTGCCAAATTTATAGGCATATTGAAACTTTAAGATAAAAATATAAATCGGATACTTGAAATCTAAAAAAAACGGAGCATTTATGTTCAATAAAATATTAATAGCCAATCGTGGAGAGATCGCAATTCGCATTGTGCGAGCTTGTAGGGAATTAGGACTTCATACGGTTGCTGTTTATTCAGAAGCTGATCGTCAATCGATGCACGTTCGATACGCAACTGAGGCTTATTTATTAGGCCCTGCACCATCTAGAGAATCCTATTTGCTCGGCGATAAAATCATTGAAATTGCGCTGAAGAGCGGAGCAGGGGCTATTCATCCCGGCTATGGCTTTTTGGCAGAGAATGCCGACTTTGCTCAAGCTGTTGAGGATGCAGGGCTTGAGTTTGTAGGCCCTAGCCCTTTTGCTATCTCATCAATGGGTGATAAAGCCATTGCTCGTAAAACAATGCTAGAAGCAGGTGTTCCCGTTGTGCCAGGCACAAAGGGTGTAGATAGGCTTAGCGATGAAGAATTGCTTGAGCTTGCTCCTGAAGTTGGTTTTCCTTTGCTCATCAAAGCCACAGCCGGTGGCGGGGGCAAGGGGATGCGCGAGGTGAAAAATATAGAAGAGATGCCTTTGGCACTCTCTTCTGCACGCGGTGAAGCGAAATCTGCTTTCGGAGAGGATAATGTTTACCTCGAAAAGCTGCTTCTCGGTGCGCGGCACGTTGAAATCCAAGTTTTAGCCGATAAGTTTGGGAATACAATCCACCTCAATGAACGAGAATGTTCACTGCAGCGTCGCCATCAAAAATTATTAGAAGAAGCACCATCACCAGCTATGGACGAGGATCTTCGAGAGCGCATGGGTGAAGTCGCAGTTCAGGCCGCAAAAGCGGTGAATTATGAGAGTGCAGGCACAATAGAATGTTTGGTAGATAAAGATAAGAATTTTTATTTTCTTGAGATGAATACGCGCTTACAGGTGGAGCACCCAATTACTGAGTTAGTAACGGGTGTGGATATTGTGAAAGAGCAAATTCGGATAGCGCGTGGGCGAAAACTCTCCTTTGCACAAGAGGATATAGAAATTAAGGGTGCAGCAATTGAATGTCGTATTAATGCTGAAGACCCGCATAATAATTTTATGCCCTCTACGGGGCATATTTCTCATGCAGTTTTGCCAACAGGGCCTGGCATTCGGGTTGATACAGGTGTTTATGCAGGGACAGATATTACGCCCTATTATGATTCGATGATTTCAAAGTTGATTGTTTGGGGTGAGACTCGTGCTCAAGCCATTTTACGAATGCGTCGCGCGCTCTCAGAATATAGAATAGTTGGTGTACGCACGAATATCCCTTTTCATCAAACGATGATGGATTCTCACCGTTTTATGGGGGGGCAATACGATACTCGTTTTGTAGAAGAAGAGTTTGATATGGCTGAAATCGCTGAGGGCAAAGAAACTTTGCCAGATATTGCAGCGATTATTGCGACCTTAGTGAAGCATGAAGAGACCGAACGTGCGGCACATGTTGTGCGTCGTAATGCCCGCGATACAAGCAACTGGAAATGGCTCTCTCGTTGGGAGCGGTTGAGTAAATAGTTAGGTTGCTAAGAACAAAAAATTAGTAGAGAAAAAAATAAATGAGACCAATATGAAATATATAACCACAATAGATGGAAAAGAATTTCAAGTAGAAATCATAGATGATCGCCATGTTTCTGTTGATGGAAAAATAGTAGAAGTTGATTTTGAGTCTGTTAAATCTCAACCCGTTTTTTCCCTTATAGTAGATGGAAAATCTTATGAAGCTTATGTTTATGATGGCGAAGAAGATCTAGAGGTTTTGCTCAAAGGGCGGCTTTATCATAGCAGGGTTGAAGATGAGCGTGAGAGACGACTCCGTGCCGCAGCAGGAGGCAGTAAGGCAGTCTCTGGCACCTTCCACTTGAAGGCGCCGATGCCCGGCTTGGTTGTTTCTCTTGCGGTAGCAGAAGGCCAAGAGGTTAAAGAAGGTGATGTTTTACTTATTCTTGAATCGATGAAGATGCAAAATGAATTGAAATCGCCGCAAGATGGGGTTGTGGGCCGCATCCAAGTTTCGGCGGGTGACAGTGTAGAACAACGCCAAAAAATGCTAAGTGTAGAATAAAATATAGCCTCTTGGTTTCGCGAGAAACTGAGAGGCTTTTTGTTTATTTCCCGAGAATTAGAATGACCCTATTAAGGAGATTGAATAATGTCCAAAAATATCGTTATCTTTTCAGATGGAACAAACCAAGAAGGCGGAAAAGGAAATCCTACTAACGTTTATAAGCTTTTTAATATGGTGGAAGATAGAACGGCTAAACAGATTGCCTTCTACGATCGTGGCTTAGGTACAGATTGGCGCCGTGTTTCTGGTAATGCCTTCGGGATGGGAATTTCTAAAAATATTCTTGAGTGTTATCAATTTATCTTTGAAAATTATCAGGCTGGCGACCAAATCTATCTTTTTGGCTTTAGCCGGGGCGCTTTTACGGTGCGGAGCCTTTCAGCATTTATTCATTATTTTGGCATATTGCCAAAATCGCGCCCAGAATTAATTGAATCTGCGTATGATATTTATAAAATAAAAAATGATAAAAAGCGCCAGGCAGCTGCTGCGGCCTTTGTAAATAAACACCATACACAGTGGACTAAAATAAAATTTATTGGTGTATGGGACACAGTTGGTGCGCTTGGGCTACCTATAGAGTGGCTAGATGTTGGCGTAAACGCTCTCTTTAAGCATGAGTTTCACGATATGCGCATTAGTGGCGCAGTAGAAGCAGGCTACCACGCTCTTTCCTTAGATGATGATCGCCTTGTTTTTCACCCCTCTCTTTGGGATGAAAAAAATATAGGCACAATCGCAAGCTGGGAGAATGGCGTGAGGGTGGAGAAAGAGCAAATTGTAGAGCAAGTTTGGTTTGCGGGAGCGCATACTGATATTGGCGGGGGCTTTATGCCTTTGGCAAGGGGAAAATCTATGGCAAAGCCATCACTTTCAGATATTCCTTTTGAGTGGCTGCTTGAAAAATCTGAGCAGCACGGTTTGCGTATTTATCCTTATCATAAAATAAATAGAAACCCAAATGCTTTAGGAAGATTGCATAAAGCACGTACGGGCGCTGGGAAAGCTTTTAGACAAAGAATTCGCTCAAAAACTAGAGGTTTAGATAGACTAAAGCTCCCGCTAAAAGTGCATAAATCTGTTTTGGAAAGAATGGAAAAAGATAAAGATTACGAAACCTGGATTTCAGATTTCGACTATATAGCAGTATAAATAAAAAGTCCGCTCTCTAAATGAGAGCGGACTTTTTATTTAAAGGTTGTTTTTTCAACAGGGAAGTTTTCAAAACCTAATTTGGGGAGAGTGGATGCGAGACTTTCAGCATTTCCTGATGTGTAAATGTGAATTTTTCCTTTAGCATCGTGCGTTGATATGGCGTCTTCGGAGACAAGCCTGTATTCAACTTGCCTTGCCACCGCTGGAGCGGGGTCGATGATGTGAACAGCATCCCCGCAAATCTGTGCGATTAGCGGCATCACGAAAGGGTAATGTGTACAGCCCAAGACGAGGGCATCAAGCCCACGGTCAAGCATGTCGCGTAACGCTTCGTCTAAAATAAGACGGGTTTTTTCACCATCTAATGCCCCACGCTCAATCTCTTCGACTAATCCTGCGCAGGTGCTTTGCAAGACAGTTAGATTGCTTGCGAAACGGTCTAACAGTGAAGCATAAAGTCGCCCTTGAAAAGTAGCTGGGGTTGCAAGAACACCTACCACACCAGAACGACTATGCTCGGTGGCAGGCTTAAGCGCGGGTTCCATACCCACAAAAATCACTTCGGGAAATTCTTCGCGTAGCCAATGGAGAGCGGCAGCAGAGGCTGTGTTGCAGGCAACAACAATAATTTTTGCACCTTTTGAAAGTAAAAACTGGGTGATTTCTTCAGAGAATTTGCGTACTTCTTCAAGGCTACGAGAGCCATAGGGGACACGGGCTTGGTCAGCAAAATAAATCAGGTTCTCGTGGGGCAAGCGTGTTTGAAGAGCGCGTAAGACTGAAAGGCCGCCAACGCCCGAATCGAAAATACCAATGGGGGAGTTTTTAGATAGAGACATGGGCTAATTATACTGCGGGAAAGTTTTTATTTTTTGCTTGCTTCTACAAATGCCTTAAATAATTTCTGCATTGCCTTGTTTTCTGTCATCCACTCAGGGTGCCATTGAACTGCGATGCTAAATGGGTGATCGGGTATTTCCATAGCTTCGACTAAGCCATCAGGGGTGCGAGCGGTAATTTTGAGTTGTGGAGGAATGTCTTTTACACCCTGATGATGCCAACTATTAACTTTTATAATGGGCGTGTCAATAATTTCCGCTAAATGACTGCCTTCTTCTATTTGAATATCGTGAACAAGATAATTATCACGCGGTTTATCTCTAGGGGTATCATGTTGTAGGGAGTTTTCGATTTGCTCACTAACATGTGTATGAAGTGTGCCACCGAGTGCAATATTTAAGACTTGAAATCCACGACAAATTGCCAAAAAAGGCTTTTTATCTTCGACAGTATGGCGTAAAAGGGAGATTTCAAGAGCATCGCGTTCGTGGTCTAGGCCATAAACGGTGGGGTGAGGTTCTCCCTTATAAATTTTAGGATCAACATCTGTGCCACCAGAAAAAATAATACCATCTAGCTTTTGGTAGAGTAATTTCCAGGCTTCCTCTGATAGTTCAGAGGGAATAATAACTGGCACACCGCCAGCCTTGATTATTGCATCAACATAGCTACGTAAAAGATGAATTTGGGGAAGCCCGTATTTATTTGAAGAATGTCCAGCAGTAATGCCTATGATAGGTGATGTCATTTTTTAAAATAACTCCTGAGACACAAAAAGGGTATAGCAAGTAATCGGCTATACCCTTTTGAGATTTATTTGGTGAGAAAAAATTAGTTGAATTTTTGTTTGAGACGCGCGCTTTTGCCTGTGCGGTCGCGCAAGAAATAAAGATTAGCGCGGCGAACTTTGGAGTGACGCTCAACAACAACTTTTTGTACGCGTGGGGAACGAGCGAGGAAGGTGCGTTCTACACCAATTCCATTGCTAGCAATGCGACGAACGGTAAAGTTGGCATTATTGCCGCTATTTCGAACGCGGATAACTGTGCCTTTGAATTGCTGAACGCGCTCACGCTCACCTTCTTTAACAAGGGCATGAACATTAACGATATCGCCAGAACGCAACTCTGGGACGTTTTCATTTACGGGTGCTTCAAGTGATTTTAGTATGTCGCTCATTTTCTTTCCTTTAAAACTTAGTTAATAATTTCTATGTTCTAACGCAAGACCGCATTATATCACTGCTATAGAAGTGCGTAAAGGATTATTTTCTTCTTTTCTCAAAGAGGATTTAGCTTCGTAGGTGACAGGCTATTTTGTGTTCTGGATGGCTATCTAATGGTTTCAGTATCGGGGTTTCTTTTGAGCATATATCTTCTGCGATGGGGCAACGTGGGTGGAAGCGGCATCCGCTTGGAGGATTCAGTGGGCTGGGGACATCACCTTTGAGGATAACACGCTTGCGTTTGCGGTTGGGTTTCGGAATTGGGATTGCAGACATCAGCGCTTGTGTATATGGGTGTTGGGGATTTGCAAAGAGTTCATCTCGTGGAGAAATTTCTGCGATTTTACCGAGATACATAACAGCTACGCGGTCAGAGATATGCTCAACAACTGCAAGGTTGTGAGCAACGAAGAGGTAGGTTAGCCCAAGCTCTTTTTGTAGATCACGTAAAATATTGAGAACCTGAGCCTGGATAGATACGTCCAGTGCTGAAACTGGTTCATCAAGAACGATGAATTCTGGTTTTAGGGCTAAAGCACGAGCAATACCGATCCGCTGACGTTGCCCGCCAGAGAATTCGTGAGGGTAACGATTTGCGTGAAAGTGTTGTAGACCAACTTTACGTAAATTTCTCATCACAATTTCGGAGCGTTCTTTCGCATCTCCCATTTTGTGAATTTTTACGCCCTCAGCAATAGACTCTCCGATAGGTAGGCGAGGATCAAGTGAAGCGTAAGGGTCTTGAAAGACGATTTGCATCTTACGGCGCATTTCTTTTAGTTCAGCCCCTTTCAGGTTAAGAATATCTTTTCCATCAAAGGTGACCGAGCCACTAGTGTGAGGGCGCAGCTGGAGCATAGTATGCCCAACGGTTGTCTTTCCGCACCCCGATTCGCCAACGAGACCAAGAGTCTCGCCTTTGGCGATGGTGAAGCTGACATCATCGACAGCCTTAACTTGCGCGATTACTTTTCGAAAAATACCGCCCGTTACTGGATAGTATTTGACAAGGTTTTGAACGCGGACTAGTTCTTGTTTTTTTGTAGTTGTTATTTTTTCGCTCATAGGATTATCTCTTTAGTTTTTTTTCCCTTCAGTGGAGCGATGTGATTCTCGCCATCTTGGTAAAGCCAGCAACGTACGGTGTGTCCATCTGAGTGTTGAGCTAAGTTTGGCTCAGTGTGGTTGCAAATTTCAAGACTATGCTCTTCACGAGCACGACAACGTGGAGCGAAACGACATCCTGGAGGCATATTAACTAAATTGGGGACGGCACCGGGGATGACTTCAAGTTCTTCTTGCACCTGTCCCAAGATTGGAACAGAAGCAATTAGCCCTTTTGTGTAGGGGTGCATGGGGGTTTCAAAGACTGCTTCAATATCTGCTTGCTCGATGATTTGTCCTGCATACATGACGGCAACACGATCTGCACTTTCAGCGATAAGACCAAGATCGTGTGTAATTAAAATAACTGATGTGCCCATCTTATCTCGCAAGCCTATAATTAGATCCAAAATCTGGGCTTGGATGGTTACGTCTAGGGCTGTGGTTGGTTCATCTGCAATGAGCAGTTTTGGTTTGAGAGCAAGAGCCATTGCAATCATCACACGTTGAGCTTGTCCACCAGACATTTCGTGAGGATAAGACTTTGCTTTTTTCTCGGCATCTGGAATGCCAACAAGTTTGAGTAGTTTTACGGCTTCATTCCAGGCTTCTTGTTTTTTTATGTCTTTATGGATTTCAAAAACTTCGGCAATTTGTGCGCCAACTGTAAAAACAGGATTGAGACTGCTTTGTGGTTGTTGGAAAATCATGGAGATTAAGTTACCACGCATCCCAACCATTTCTGCTTCTGAGAGTTTAAGTAAGTTTTTGTTTTTAAAATAAATTTCGCCATCTACAATTCGACCAGGGTCATCAATAAGTTGTAAAATGGAGAAGGATGTCACGCTTTTTCCGCAACCCGATTCTCCGACCAAGCCTAAGATTTCACCGGGGTTGACTTCAAAATCAACACCGTCAACGGCTTTGACGACACCATCGGCTGTGAAGAAATGGGTTTTTAGATTTCGGACTTTTAGTAGGGGTTCTGTTGTATTATTTGTCATTTGTGGCTTTCCGTCCGATTAGTTTTTTAGACGGGGGTCAATCGCATCGCGAAGACCATCGCCCAAGAGGTTGAAGGCTAGTACGGTTATCATAATGGCTAACCCAGGGAAGAAGACCAAGTGTGGGGCTGTGAAGATTTGGTTTCTTTCGGTACCAAGCATTGTTCCCCACTCCGCTGTTGGGGGTTGGGCACCCAAGCCTAAAAACGAGAGCGCAGCAGCGTCTAAGATGGCGGTAGCGATTCCTAGCGTTCCCTGCACGATAAGGGGGGGCACAGCGTTCGGTAAAATCCGTCTAAATAGGATGTGCATTTTGCTGCCGCCTAGCGCGCGTGAAGCGGCGACATATTCTTGTTCTTTGACGGAGAGAACACTGGCGCGTACAACACGTGCGTAGATGGGGATGGATACAATTGCGATTGCGAGCAGCGCATTTTGCAGCCCATGCCCCAGCACGGCTACGATGGCAATGGCGAGGAGGAGCGAGGGGAAGGCGAGGAGGACATCCATGATGCGCATGATGAGATTGTCTATCCAGCCGCCAAGAAAACCGCCTAGTGCGCCGAGTAATGTGCCGATGACGATTGCAAAGCCAACTGTAGTGAAGCCGACCATGAGAGAGACGCGTGTGCCATAAACAACACGACTAAATACATCGCGGACGTTGCCGTCTGTGCCAAGTATGTGTTGTGGTTGCGTTTCATCACATCCTAGGATATGAATGCAAGGGTCTGATCGTCTTTTTATATCTTCGTGGCCAATGAGGACGAAGTTAGGGTCAAAAGGAGCGATTACGGGGGCGAAGATTGCAACAAGAATGAGAAAGAGTAGTATAGATCCGCCGATGACAGCCGAGCGTTGGCGGAATATCCTACGCATTGTAAGTTTGAGGAGGCTATCAGATTGATAGCCTGCGTCTTGAAGGTCTTCGACATCTGCGATACCTTCGGCAAGACTAGTGAGTTTAGGTTCTGTTTGTTGTGTCATGTTTTAGTCCAGCCTAATACGGGGGTCAATGAAGACGTAGGAGAGGTCAACTAAGAGATTGACTGCTACATAGCCAACGGCGATGACGATTGTAAAGCCTTGCACGATAGGGAAGTCACGGGCTGTGATCGCTTCAAAGAGCATTCGTCCGACGCCTGCAAATCCGAAAATAGTTTCTGTTAGCACTGCGCCAGCAAAGAGAGTTCCTACTTGCAAGCCAATAATTGTAATGACTGGCAGCAAGGCGTTTCGGAGAGCGTGTTTCATAATGACAAAGCGTTCAAATAAGCCTTTAGCTCGTGCTGTGCGAATATAATCTTGGCGTAAGACCTCCAGCATACTTGAGCGTGTCATACGTGCAATAATGGCGAGAGGAATGGTGCTGAGAGCAACTGAAGGAAGGATGATATGCTTGACGACATCGTTTAAAACTTCCCAGTCTCGCGTAATAATGGAGTTGAAAACGTACATATTTGCAAAAAACTCCATGAAGGTGTATTTTGCAGTTCCTTCTATAACTTCCCATTGAAAAACTTCATAAAAGGGAATTGCAGATACGCCAGCCGAGATGCGCCCTGAAGGGGGGAGCCAGAAAGGAGTATCCCTGAGCAAGAGAGCAAAAACATAAGCAAGCACTAAGCCCAGCCAGTAAACAGGCATAGAAACCCCGGTATTTGCCAAAACCATCACGCCTACATCTATGGGTGTGTTACGGCGAACGGCAGAAATTATCCCCGCAGGTATGCCTACTATTACAGCAAGAAAAAGAGCAATAAGACCAAGTTCAATGGTAGTGGGGAGACGTTCGAGAAGAATTTTGGTTACTGGACGACTGTAGCGGATGGAATTGCCAAAGTCGCCTGAGAAAATTTGCTTCATATATACGCCAAATTGAACCGCGATAGGTTGATCAAAACCTTGGTCGCGATTAAAACGCTCGCAGATTTCTACGGTTGCTTTTTCTCCAAGCATTGCTGTACAGGGATCTCCAGGGATAGAACGGGCCATTATAAAAGTGACGAGTAGAATCCCAAAAATTACCGGGATCGAGTACAAAATACGGCGAATAGCATATTGTGTCATAAGCAAACCAACCCAAAAATGAAAATAATGACAAAAAAACAACGCGAGACAGCACGAGCCTTTCGGCACAGCACCATCTCGCGTTGCTGTTAGTTACGAGCTAGATGATTTAGAAGAATTAATCTTCTAAGTTCATTAAGCCATCCCATAGGTATGAGTAATAATCAAATACACCGGTATTGCCAACGTGATATTCGTTGGATGCGTCAATACCAGCTGCCCATGAAACAACAACATCATTGGCGTCGAAGGTTGAGCCATCGTGGAAGGTGACACCTTCGCGTAAGGTACAGGTCCAGACGGTTGAGTCTGCATTGGCTGTACAAGCTGTTGCCAATTCAGGCACAACTTCGCCAGAGTCGATGGCATAAGCCAATAGAGTTTCTACAACCTGTTGGCAGGCTGCTAATGACTCGCCGTCGGTCTCGTCTGCACAGTATAAACTGATAGGTTCAGCATTTTGCATAAAGACGAATGTATCTTTGCCGGGGTCAACTTGCGCCATCAGTGGAGCACCGAAGGGGCGGAAGTGGGCGTTACCAAGGGTATTCAAAGCTGCAGATGCAGAAGCACCATTAGCAATAGGAACCATAGGAACTAATTCTTTGATAGCGTTATTGGCTTCAACATAGAGTGCTTTAGCTTCAGCTGGATCACCAAGCTGTGATGCTTTTTCGAGAGCTTCATAGATTGAAGGGTGTACTTCGCCAAATTGTGGGTTTGCAGCAGCGAAGTGATAGTCCAAGAAGTTGGTTACGTGAGGATAATCAGCGCCCCAACCGAGGAGATAAAGACCATTCAAGCGGCCATTGGTGGATTCGTCAATGAACTCACCAGATTCCATAACGATAACTTCAGCTTCGATGCCGAGGTTGTCGCGCAATTGGGTTTGGAATTCAACAGCAACCAAGCCAGGTTCTGGAAGGTAGCCACGGAAGACATCGCGGTAGTAGATTGTGGTTTCGAAGCCATCTGGGTAGCCAGCGTCAGCAAGTGCTTGCTTTGCTGCTGCTGCGTCGAACTCGTACCAAGAATCGCCAACACAGCCGTTGGGGAGACTACAAGGAGTGAAGTGTGAGGGAACGACAGAACCTTCAGCGTAGAAGTTGTCTACAATGCGGGCGCGGTCAATACCCATCGCAATAGCTCGGCGAACTTCGACATTGTCGAAGGGAGGGTTGGTCATTGCCAAATAAAGAACATTGGGGTTGGCAACAGGGAGGAAGGTCAGATTAGCATCATCTTGAACTGTTGCGTAATCATCGGGGCTGAGGTTGGTGATTTGGTCAACGGTGCCGGATTGAAGTTCTAGCAGGCGTTGTGCACCTTCGGTTGCCCAGCGAATGACTAGGGTGTCATAAGCAGGTTTATCACCCCAATAACCATCATAGGCTTTGTAGGTAATGCTTTCGCCACGTGCCCAGTTATCAAGAGCAAAAGGACCAGTGCCGACAGGAGCGGAGAGCAAAGTTTCTTGGTTCGCATTGCTGGCATTAGCCATTAGCCACTCTTCTGCATAAATGCCGAAAGGTGTAAAGGCAGCTTTTGCTGGGAAAGCGGGGTCAGGTTTACACATAGTGAATTCAACAGTATATGCATCTACGGCAACAATCGAATCGATTTTTCCGCCGTAATCACAGCTAGGTGCTTGAACCATTTTACCTTCGAACTCAGCCATAACTTCTTCGGCTGCGGGTTCTTCTGCTACAGGTTCTTCAACTGCGGCAGGTTCTTCAGCTGCGGGTGCTTCAGGAGCAGCTTCAGGAGCGCAGGCAGCCAAGACCAAGCTAAGGGTCAAAACTGCTGCAAAGAGCAAGTAAAGCGTTTTGTTCTTCATATATCTTCTCCTTCTCCGTAAAACGGAGAGTTTGGTGAAAAGGCATGTCGTTTCGACAATGCCATTAAATAAGATGTGATGTTTTTGCTTGTCACTTAAAGAGTTTAGCAAACTCTCTGACATGTAAAAAACACCGCCTTCCATTATACGAGGGGATGCTACAGCCTGTCAACTTTTTGGGGTGACGAAAAGCTGACATGCACGTGACTTTTGGCTTGCATACGCTTCAATAAAGGTTTTTTTATGTCAGATTTTCCCACCTTCGTCGCACTTCTCTTATATCCTCCCACATTAGAGATTTAGGTGCTCCTGCTTTTTTTGAAGGGTTTCGTAATAAATAAGATGGGTGAAAGAGGGGCATAATTGAACGCCCTTCTAGCTCAATCCACTTTCCGCGTAAACGTGTGATGCCCGTTATTCCTAAAACCGCCTCGCATGCTACGTTTCCGGTTAGTAAAACGATAGGGGCGTTGATCAAGCGAATAATATCGAAAAGATAAGGCCGATAATGCGCAATTTCTTTACTTGTGGGCTTTCTGAAGTTTTTCCCGTCTTTGCCCGGTGGCATCCGAAAAACAGAATTTGTGATGTATATATCTTCATTCGAGTTAAAGTTGACTGCTTCAAAAATCTTTTCGAGCATCTTTCCTGCCCGCCCAATAAATGGTATGCCTTCAATATTCTCTTGTGGGCCAGGAGCCTCGCCAACCAGCAAAATCTTTGCTTTTGGATTGCCTCGGCTGATCACGACGCGTGTCCCCGCGTTTGCCAATACATCACCATCCATATTGAGCATATGCTCTATGATACTGTCTAAGCTGTCGTACTGTTGGGGGTATTGAGCGAATAAATCAGGTTGAGACATATTTTCTCCGTATTGCATAGTGCATGAAAACTAGTGAACCTTCAACTTTAAACTTTCAATCCTACTTTAGCCAAACTCCACTCCATGCATCTAGTTTTATTTCAACAAAACCATCCTGCACACCAAACTTTTCGTGGTTAAGTAAAGAACGCAATTCTTGCCCATTTCTGAGCAAATCGCCAACGGGGATACGTAAAGTTTCGGGGTTTTCAGAAAGATTCATAGCAACTACTATTTTCTCTGCACCCAATTTACGCGCAAAAGCATAACCTTTTTCTTCTGCCAGCAAGCGAATATATTCTCCCCGTCGCATTGCGGGGAATTCTTTTCGCAATCCTATTAGCGTTTGCACCCAATGGCGCAAATCTCCTTTCCAGTCTTTTTTATCCCATGGGAAGGCGCGTCGACAATCGGGGTCTTTATCTCCATCCACGCCTACTTCATCGCCGTAATAAATAGCAGGTGCACCGGGATAGGCAAATTGGAAGAGAAATGCTAATTTGATTTTTTCGAGATTTCCACTTAATTTATGATGGATTCTTTTGGTATCGTGTGAGCCCAGTGGGACATACATTGCGCGCACATTTTCTTGCGGATAAGCATCGAAAAGCGATTCGACCTTATCTCCAAATTGGGTGGCGTTGATTTGACTATTGAGAGTCTCTATCAGTGCATCGCGGACGGGGTAGTGCATGAGGCCATCGAAGTGTTGGTCATCTACCCAGCGTGGGTCTACTTCCCAGATTTCACCGAGGATGTAGGCGTCTGGGTTAGCACCTCTGACTACCTGACGGAAGCCAGCCCAAAAGACGTCCGAATCGATTTCGTTGGGCACGTCTAGGCGCCAACCGTCTGCACCAGCTTCCATCCAGTATTTTGCAATATCGTAGATATATTCTTGCACAATTGGGTTTTCGGTGTTGAATTTGGGTAGTGATTTGAAGTTCCACCAAGCGGAATAATTCTCAGCATCTCCATGCGTGTAGGCGTTGAGCGGAAAACCTTTAACGTGGAACCAATCTTTGTAAGCAGAATGTTCACCGTTTTCGAGTAAGTCGGCAAAGGCGAAATGACCACGCGAGCAATGATTGAAAACACCGTCAATAACAACGCGCATTCCGTTGCTGTGAGCGGCATTGAGCAGGGTATCGAAATCTTTACGTTTACCAAGTTTGGGGTCTATTTTGTAATAGTCGCTGGTATTATAGCGGTGGCTGGATGGAGAAAGAAAAATAGGATTAAAATAAAGTGCATTCACGCCAAGATCAAGGAGATAATCGAGTTTTTGGGTGATACCGCTTAAATCGCCGCCCATGAAATTATATAGAGTTGGTTTGGCGCCCCATTCTGCGACATTGGGGGGATTGTTGGCGGGGTTGCCATTGGCGAAACGGTCAGGGAAAATTTGATAAAAGATTGCGTCTTGTACCCAGTGGGGGACAGTCATAGAGGCCTCGTTATTTTAGGGCGAACTTCTGAGAATATTTTTGGGTCATAGGATTTTTTATATTTTGCGAGGGGATTTTATCACTTTTTAGCAAGAAGGCTAATAAATTTATCCCATTCTACATCTTTCATTTCTATGCAATGTTCTTTTGCGGGAAATTCTCTGTTTTCGACATCTTTAATATATTCATGAAAAGCGCGGGTTAAATCACCGTGCGATTCGGCGTATTTTTTGACGAAGCGTGGGGTGAATCTATTGAAGAGCCCGAGCATATCGTGGGTGACGAGTACCTGACCGTCGCAGCCTGCTCCTGCGCCAATACCAATGGTGGGGATGTCTAGTTTCTTAGAAATATGTTCTGCCAGTTTCGCGGGGATGGCTTCAAGGACAATGCTGAAACATCCAGCATCTTGGAGGAGATGTGCTTCCTCTAGCAGATGTTGACCAGCGGTAGCCAGTTTACCCTGAGCACGGAATCCACCAAGTTGATGCACAGATTGAGGTGTTAGGCCGAGATGTCCTATAACGGGTATTCCGGCACTGATGATTAATCGAATTGCATCTAAGCGTGCTACACCGCCTTCAAGCTTGACAGCATCCATTCCCGCTTCTTGCAGAAAACGCCCCGCATTACGAAGGGCTTCTTGCGCGGAAATTTGATAAGACATAAAGGGCATATCGCCGATTAAAAGGGGAGAATTTGCGCCGCGAGCAACTGCTTTGCAGTGGTGGAGCATATCGTCCATTGTGACGGGGAGGGTGGTTTCATAGCCGAGCACGACCATGCCGAGTGAGTCGCCGACTAGAATAGAATCAATGCCAGCTTGCTCCAGTATTTGAGCGGTGGAGTAATCGTAAGCCGTTAACATGCTGATTGGCTCACGCTTTTTTTTCTTTTCTTGGAAGGTGTATGTGGTGATTTTTTTACGCACTATCTGAATAGGCGCAGTTGGAATTGTAGACATGGTACTCTCCTTTGGGTAGAGTCCTGAATGGAATTTGGGAACTTAAGCTTTTTAGTATTAACGTCGCGTTCACATAGTAGATACGCGCGGTGATGCTATTATGGCGTAAAGTTATAGAAAAGAAAAGGGGTATGCTATACTAGCCGGCCGAGATTGTTTTATAGGAGTATTTATTTGACAAGAGAAGTTCACGCCATCAGTTATAAAGAGCTCATCCGTGGGAATAGAAATTTCCGTAATCTTTGGTTGGGGCAAATCATCAGCCTTATGGGGGATTGGTTCAATCTAATTGCTACAGCTATTCTCACCGCAAACCTAACAGGCTCTGGGCTGGCTGTTGGTGGTCTTTTTGTTGTTCGTTCACTGGCTCAGTTTCTAAGCAGTCCACTTGGAGGGGTTTTAGCAGACAGGTTTAACCGTAAAAAAATCTTGATTTTGGCAGATATTCTTCGCTTTTTCATTGTCTTAGGATTTTTGTTTATAAAAGATGCGAGCCAAATTTGGCTTCTTTATACGCTAACAGCTTTGCAGCTTGGTATTAGTGGCATTTTTTTTCCAACGAAAAATGCTATTCTTCCAGATGTGGTCTCAGAAGAGGGAGTTGGCACAGCTAATGCACTTAGTGCAACGACATGGTCAACGATGCTCGCTATGGGGGCGTTTTTGGGCGGACAAGTTGCTGGCAAATGGGGTATTGCGCCTGCTATTTGGCTGGATGCTTTTTCTTATCTTCTCTCTGCTTATTTTATTAGGAAAATATCTTATACACAAACGACGGCGAAAAGCGAAGAGCCTTTAGGCCTTCTTTCTGCTTTTAGATTATCTTTTCAAGGTTTTGGGTACTTATCTCAAAACAGAGAAATTCTTATTATTGCCATTCAAAAAGCATCGATTATGTTGGCTGTTTCTGGATTTTCTGAGGTGATACAGGTTGAACTTTCTAGTAAATTTTTTGTTATTGGAGAAGGGGGGAGTACGAGTTTGGGATGGCTATATGCTGTCGTTGGAGTGGGGACTGGTATTAGCCCCATTATTGCTCGTTGGTTTACGGGAGACCGTGAAGTGGCCTTGCGACGGGCGATTGCAACTGGATACATAATCACGCTAATTGGATTATTGCTGATGTATCCGTTGACGGATTTAGGTTTGGTACTTGTCGGCTCATTTTTTCGTGGTTTTGGAATTGCCATTATCTGGGTTTTTTCTACCACTTTATTGCTTAAGAAATTGCCAAATGAAGTCCGCGGACGTGTCTTTGGCACAGAATTTGCCTTCCTGACACTTTCGGGGGCGATTGGGTCAGGGCTAGGGGGCTGGTTATTAGGCGTTATGGGGCTGTCTTTGCAAAAATTGATTTTATTGATGGGCGTACTAGTATTGATTTTTGGTGTAAATTGGTTATTTAATGGTGTTTTACGAAGTAGAAAGTTGTCTTCTTGAGAAATTGAAGTAGATATTTTTATGTCGAGGGGTACCTTTATGATAGACTTTTACCAATATGTCTAATGTAAATCCCTCTGATTCGAAATATATGTTTTGGCTTGGTCTCCCCTTTATCTTTGCTGGTGGTGCGATAGTAGCCAGGTCTATTGAACTGTATGCGATCAATTCATCTTCGTCACAATGGGTAGGGATTGCCTTTGGTGTCATGTTTTATAATGCGGGGGTTAGTATAGGATTACTCGATTCTTTTTTCAATCGATTTAGGGAAAGCACTTTTTTTTCTTATACGCATCTTGCGGCGATACTGTCCATTTTTTTGATTTTCCCCTTGCTTTTTAATTGGGTAGCTTTTGGGGCAGGCAAGCGCGAATTTAGCATGAGCATTTCTATTCCCTTTTTATCTTTTGATGGACCAGCTAATGAGGTTATAGGGCGGATATTTTTTGCAATCCCAGCCCTGATAATGGATGCAGTAATTGGATATTTAGCTTATGCTTTTGTGAAGGAAAGGCTTTGGCGAAAAAAAGATGATGATATTAACGCCTATATAGAAGAAATGAGCGTTGAAAAAGAAGTGAAGCCTTATAAAGAAAAAGCGAGCTAATTAGCTCGCTTTTTCTTTATAAGTAGGCCTGTGGAGTTTAGCCTAAGGTTTTACTTAAATCTTCGGTGGTATAAGGTTTTAGAACTACGTCTTTTACACCAGCCTGAAGGTATTTGGTGATGTTTTCTACACTGGGTGCGGCAGATAAGATTAAGGTCTTTTGGCCTAGTTTTTCTAGGGCAGGAAGGGTTTCATCTGCTAAGGATTCATCGAGTAAGAGTAAGTCGGTATTAGGGCCGAATTTTTGACTAACGTTTTTATCAGCATTTCTCAACGCCTCTGTTGCGAAATCTGTCCATTCGCCAGCAGGGGCAATAATAGCGATATTGGTGGGAGAGGGGCTCAAGTCGGCTGTAGGAAGTTTTGTAACAGCGGGTAAATCAACGATGAAAGTTGTCCCTTTTTCAGGAACGCTTTCTACGCGAATGCTTCCACCTAGCTGAGAGATAATATGCAAGCAAGCGGCTAATCCCATACCTTTAAAGCCTTCACCTTTGGTGGTGAAGAAGGATGCCCAAATTTTATCTTGCATTTCTTCGGGAATGCCAACGCCATCATCGCTGATGCGCGTAGTTACAAAACCAGCTATTTCGGAAGCCTCGGTTGCTATAGTGATATTTTTTGCACCGGATTCTTCGGCATTGCGAAGTAGATTGCTAAAGGCACGCACTAATTGCACGCTATCACCAAAAGCAAGCGGAGCGGAGGGGGCGGGTTTGACGGTTAATTTACCGGGCTGCAATCCAGTTTTATGAGCGGAAGCAAGCCATAAATCCGAGAGCATTAGCGGGCGGGGGGCAGTTTCACGTGCGGGGCCCAATAAAGATTCTTTGACTTCTACAATTAGCTTGGCAGAGGCATCAAGCATCTCCAAATCTTCTTTGAGAGATGCAATATCTAGTGTTGGCTCGTTCAGGTCATCTAGCATTCTCTCAGCTGTGATGGTCATTGGGAGGGCTTTATTGCCAATCCAGTGAATGGCTTCGGTGGTCGCACCAGAGAGCGCTTCATAGGTTTTGGTGCGAAGCAGTTCTGCGTGGGCGCGTTCTAATTCGTCAATTAAGTTAGCATTATTTATAGCGATAGCAAGGTGGTCGGCCATGGTCTGGAGCGTTTGAATATCATCATCGCTAAAGGCATTGCCTTCTTCGCTTTGTACGGTGACTGCGCCAAGACATTTCGTGCTTATGCAAAGTGGCAACGCCATTTCGGAGCGCGTGTTGGGTAAATGGGGATTACGGAAAAAGGAATCTTCGCCTTCAACATCAAGAGAGATACGGGCAATGCGTTCGCGCGCGGCCATGCCTACCATTGAATTGCCGCCCAATTTAAGTTTGTGTTCTTGGGCAATCATTGCTTTGCCAGCCTCTCCGCGCCCTGCACGGAGAATAGCATATTCTTTCTTTTCGTCAATTAAGAAAACGCCAGCATAATAGAAATTATAGGCTTCGCAGATAATATCAACTGTTTTGGGGAGCAGTTCATCTAAATTTAGGATGGATGCGACCCCGCACCCGACTTCGTTTGCCGCATCGAGAAGACGTGCGCGACGTTGGGCTTGGTTCAGTAAAAATTGGTTTTTTGCGTGTTGATCAGCATTATTTATGGCAATGGCAAGTTGGTCTGCCATACCTTGCAGGGTAGAAATATCTGCTTCGCTAAATGCCGCTTCTTCTTCGCTTTGCACAGTAACTGCGCCCAATACATTAGAGCCAACGGTGAGAGGAAGAGCCATCTCAGAGCGTGTGTTTGGTAAATGAGGGTTGCTAAAGAAAATAGCTTCTTCGCCTACATCTAGCGCAATTCGTGCGTGTTGAGAACTGATAGATGCGCCAATCATTGAGTTTCCACCAACTTTAAGTTTGTGGTTTTCAGCGATCATGGCATCGCCAGCTTTGCCGCGCCCAGTTCTTAAAAGAGCGTATTCATTTTTGTCATCAAGTAAGAAAACGCCTGCGTAGTAAAAATTGAATTCGTCGCAGATAATATCAACAGTTTTTTGTAGTAATTCTTGAGGGTCAAGAATAGAGGCGATATTATTCGCCACGCGCAGAGTTACGCTGAGAAGTTTTGCTTGTCTTTCAGTTGAAGTCATTTTGGGTCTCCGTTTTTCTTTTCTGATGCATTTCGTATTATATAAACCGCCATAATGAGCAAAAAAATAGGTTTATGCTTTTATGCTACGCCAGAATTTCGTTAATCAAATCCACAAGCCCCTGCTCGCGTCCTTTTACAAAATAGCTTCGAGCACCGCGCTTAACGGCTTCTTTGGCTGTATCTACTTCGTCATAAGCAGTTAGCACAATAGCAAGTAGTTCCGGGTTGATTTCACGCATCTTTGTAAGTAAATCTAAACCTGCTGAGTGAGCAGGTACACCATCAAAATTGGGCATATTTAAATCAAGCAAAGCCATATCAATGGGTGTGTCTGTGTTTTCTGCAGCCTTATAGATATTTAAGCCCTCTGTACAATCTGATGCTGTTTCAACCAAAAAACCTTTGCGAAGTAATGTTTTTTGCATACTGCGTCTCACAAGGGCTTCATCATCTACCAGTAGTAATTTCGGCATTTATTTCTCCTTCTTGTAAATATAGCGTGTCGAACGATATAGTTTACCAAGTTATTTTTGAGTGGGCTTTACAAAGAGCATACAGTTTTGAGATATATAATATTTTATTTCTTTACTGGCAATAAAATCACAAATCTTGCCCCTTCGCCCTCTTTGCTTTCTGCCCAAATTTTTCCGCCGCTTTGGGTAATAATTTCCATACAAGCCGAGAGGCCTAGTCCTGTGCCACCATGACTGCCTTTGGTCGTAAAGAATGAGACCCAGATTTTCTCGAGGATTTCAGGTGGGATGCCGGGCCCGTTATCGCTGACATCAATCCGAACAAATCCCTGCTCGTCAGCGGGTTGTGCCGAAACGTGGATTTTGGCTTGGTCGCTTTCCCCCAGTGCTTCCCAAGCGTTTTTTATGAGATTGATCAAAACACGTCCTATCTGACGCTTATCTGCATAAGCCTGCGGCACATCTACGGGGTATGAAGAAGTGATAACTTCTTTGGGTAAACCCATTCCCGCGATTGTAGCGCTGAAAAGTACGGGGAGGTCAAAAATTTCTGCTTTTGAGATGCGCCCGGGGCCAATAAGGTCTTCTTTGATATTCAGAATTGTCTCAGCACTTTGTTTGACGATGCCAAGGTCTTCGAGAGTAGATTCAATATCTACGATAAGGGGAAGATTGTCGGGGGGGAGTTTCTTTAGCGCACCTGCTGTTTGAGACAAGTCAATATCTAAGGAAGGGAGCAGTCTAAAGGCTTCGTTTGCTACTTTTGAAAAAGGATGTGAATCACGCTCTTCTTCAGGTAAATCTAATAAGGTTTTAAAAATAGCGAAAAAATTAAGCAAATCTTCTTGTACGCGCACGGCGCTGCCGGGAATTGGGGCAGCTTTATTGCCTACCCAGTGAATGGCCTCACCCGTTGCTGTGGCGATTGCTTCAAAAGTTTTAGTGCGGAGCAATTCTTGATTTGCATTTTCAAGATCCATAAGCAAATGCGCGTTTGTGATAGCTACTGCAAGTTGGTCTGCCATTGCTTGTAGGGCAGAAATATCGGTATTGCTAAAGGCGTTTATGTGCTCACTTTGCACAGTAAGTGCGCCGAGAGTTTTATTTTTAGCGATTAGGGGCAGTGCCATTTCAGAGCGAGTTTTAGGAAGATAAGGGTTTTTAAAATGTTTTTCTTCGTCCCCTACATTAGCAGAAATTTCGCCCTTTCTGTGACGGATAGAAGTGCTGACCATTGAATTACCGTCAAGAGGCAATTTATGTTTTTTTTCAGCCATCTTATTGCCTGCTTCCCCATATCCAGCTTGAAGAATGGCCCATTCCTTGGAGTTATCTAGGAGAAAGATGCCCGCATAATAAAATTCATATTCTTTGCAGATAATATCAACGGTGGTTTGGAGGAGTTCGTCTAAATTTAGAATGGAGGTGATATTATGCCCAACGCTGGCAGCAGCTTCAAGAAGACGTTGATGCCTCTGCATGTCGGCGATAACGAGTTTATTTTGTTTATTGAGAAAATTATTATGATCTGTTAGCTTTGTGAGTTCATGTACCTTTTTTTCAAGATGCTCTACTAACTCTTCATGATAGGCTCTCAAATGGCTATTTGGTTTTTCTAGATATTCTCTTTTTCCATCCAAATAAGCTTTTATTTCATCTTTGAAAATATCTATATCGATAGGCTTGGTCATGAAGCCCACGCAACCAGCTACAAGAGCTTTCTCGCGTGCGCCAGATGTGACATCAGCAGTGAGCGCAACCATAGGGGTGTTGGGGAGAGAAGTTTTAAGCCGTGTGGCAATTTCCCTACCGCTGAGGTCAGGTAGGTTGATGTCGAGCAGAATTAAATCGGGATTAGTATCCAAGGCAAGATTTATGCCATCGATTGCGTTACTGGCTTCGAGGAGAATATAATCACGTGCCAATAAACGCTGTACAAGCAGGCGTGAATCGGCCGTATCCTCTATATAAAGTATTTTAGGGAGAGTTTTTGGGTTTGATGTTGTCATTTTGTTGAAGAATTATAACTGTTTTGAGGCGCTAATTGGAAACAAATGTCAAACCTTGTGCTGTATAAAAAAATCCCTGCTCTTTTGAACAGGGATTTATCTTTCTAGTTTTTTGGTTCTACTACAACTTTGCGTTGTGTATCTTCGCCGATGCTATTTGTTTTCACATCTGGACTATTTTGCAAAGTCATATGAACAATGCGTCTTTCATTAGGAGGCATTGGTTCAAGGCTTTGTTTTTGCCCTGAACTAGCAACTTGTTGCGCTATTTTTTTAGCCATGCGTTGAAGTTGTTGTTCACGCCGGCTTCGGTGCCCTTCTACGTCAATAGAAACGCGTACCCACCGAGACATTTCTTTGCTTATAATTAATGCCGCTATGCGCTGAAATGCTTCTATTGTTTTTCCGCGTCTGCCAATGAGCACGCCTAAGTCTTTTCCTTTTACATCAAGATAAACAGACTTACGGCCTTCACGGTCGGGGTCGTCGTAACGAGCAGTGGCACTTGCTTCTAAGTGCATTAATTCAAGTAATTTATTAACGATTTCTTCAGATCGCTCTAGCAAAGGCTCTTCTTTGGATGATGCAGCAACTTCTGTTTTGGGATGGACAGATGTGTTTTTTTTAGCGGTATCCTGCTCCGGATCTGCCTTTGTGTCGGACGTGTTTTGGGCTGGACTCTGCTCTTCATCTTTTGGTGCACCGTTGACAGTTAATTTAACGCGCACTTCACGTTGTCCAAAGCCTAAAAACCCTTTTCCGCCAGAATCAAGTACTTCTACAGAAACATCGGCGGCAGTCAATCCTAATTCTTTCAGACCTTGCTGGAGAGCTTCTTCAACACTAGGGGCGATTACTTCTATAGTCGTTTCTTTTGACATTTTTATCCCTTTTCATATACTTTTACCTACCAAATAAGTAGATTTTGTGCGCTACTTTCTGCCTGGAATTAAGTTGCTCCAGTTTGCGCGTCCCATCATGGCATATTGAGCAATACCAAGTAAGTTGCTGGTAATAAAGTAGAGAGCTAAACCAGATGCAAAGGTCATGGCGAAATAGCCCATGAGGAAAGGCATATAAACAGCCATCATATTACCCATAGCCGCACTTTGGTCACCAGGGTTGGAAGGTGGGGTCATTAATTTAGATTGGATATAAGATGTGATGACCACAATAACTGCCAAAGAGGGGAAGGCAAAACCAAATATATCTATAGATTCTGGGCGTCCTAAATCCATCCATAAGAATTGGCTATTGAGAGGAATGATTTTCGCAACATCCAAGAATGGGTATAAATTACGTGAAAGATTGAGCAGAGAAAGAGGTGTAGCTGCCAAAGAAGTGATAATGGCACGATAAAGCCCAATGATTACAGGGAATTGGATGAGCGTTGGCAAGCAGGAGCCAAAGGGGTTGATCCCACGCTCCTTATAGATGCGCATTTGCTCTTGGGCCAGTTTTTCTTTGTCAGTTTTATATTTTTTCTGTATGCCGAGCCATTCTTTATCTTTTTGTAATTCTTGCATTCCTTGTGTGCCTTTTAGCTGTTGGGCTGTAAGAGGCCAAGTGATAGCACGAATTAGGATAGTGAAAAGAATAATGGCGATGCCGAAATTATGCCCAATGAAATCGTAAACAAAAAGCAAAACATTGGTCATGGGTATGATTAGATAGGTATCCCACATAGGATCTCCTTATTTCTCAGGTGTGAATGACCACACCTGTCTTCCATCAAGATCGAGAGCAACGAGAACTATGTCGCTTTCGTTTTCCATAGGCGTAAAGAGAATAAGCTCACCGCCTAGTACGGGGTTTGTGTAGAGCTTCCCGTTTATATTTTGTTGCCAGATTGAACCACCATCTTTATCGAAAGCATAAGCCGAGCCGCCCTCGGTACCAATAATAATGAGATTTTCTGTAACTAAAGGTGAGCCAGTGATGGGGCCATTGGGTTGAGCTGGGGTCCAAAGCAAGGAGCCATCTTCTGTATCAAGGGCGTATACATAACCTTCGAGATCGCCAACATAGAGGATATTATCTTCTACGACAGCACTATCCCAAACCCAGCCATTGAGCGAAGTTGACCAGAGAATTTTTTGGCTTTGTGAGTCTATAGCGGTGATGGTTGAATCGAGTGCGCCCACATATAAAACACCATTTTCATCTAGCGTGGCTTGTCCAGGAATTGCACCATTTAGGCCAATTTCCCAAGCAATTTCTTTGCGTGCGATATCAAAAGCATAGACATGATGGTCGAGAGAAGTGATATATAGATATTCACCATCACTTACTGGTTGTGCCCATAATGCGTTGTCGCTGATATGTTTTGCCCAGAGAAAGCTACCCTTTATATCGAGTGCGTAAATTTTGCCGTCAGCGTTGGGGGCATAGATAGTTTCGCCTATAACGAGGGGGCTACCTACCCAAACACCTTCTGCGTCACCAAAAGACCAATTCAAATGGCCGCTGGCAGGGTTTACAGAAATTAGGCTGTGGTCTGGCCCTGCACTGGCGAGGATGAGTTGTTCATCTTCGGTGAGTACTGGGTCAGCAAAGTAAGCTTCTTTAGCATCTGCTTTATCAGCGGGATATTGCCAATTTACGCCACCATTTTTTAGGTTGATGGCATATACAAGGCCACCATTAGCGATATAGGCTGTTTCAGCATCTGCGCTGAGGCCAGGCCAAGAATCAGAGCCCATTGCGGCAGCAGAACATCCGCTTAGGAGGGTGAAGATAATCACCGCTGCGCTTAGAATGAAGATTTTTTTTGTTTTCATAGTTTAAGTACTTGATTGTGTTGTGAAAAAGAGTGATTTTCACAATTTGTTTTAAGCTACTGGGTCTATCCCGCCCTCGTTAAAGGGGTTGCATCGCATTACGCGCCAAATTGCCATTACTGAACCTTTTAACACGCCGTATTTATAAATTGCTTGGTACCCATAATGCGAACAAGAAGGGTAAAAGCGACAAGTCCCAGCAGGGAGGACGCGTGAAATAGTTTTTTGATAAAGACGAATAAAGGCTAATAATACCAAGCGAGGCATATTGATTAAAGTGCGTGGTAAATCACGAACCTTAGGCTCATTTGGATATTCGGAGGGGAGATAAAATTCAGAGTTCATTTAACAAATTAGCGCGTTGCAGAAGTTGATGCAACGCGTCGCGAACCAAAGGCATTTTTACTGGAATGATAGGCTTGCGAGCAATAAGCACTAAATCGTGACCAGAAATAATTTCTGGATATAAATCTCGTGCTGCTGCTCGTAGTAGACGTTTTGCGCGACTCCGCTTGACGGCATTTCCTACACTTTTGCCTGCGGCTACGCCAATACGTGTAATGCTTTCTTGATTGCTTGTCTTGATAAGCACCAAGAACGGGTGAGCATAAGATTTTCCCTTATACCTCACCCGCTTGAAATCGGTTGAACGAGTCAGGCGAAATTTGCGTTGCACCCGTACTCTCTTTTACTCGATTTGCCAGACCAATGCTTTGATTCAGCGAATAAGTCTACCAACGTGTCTTTTTAACGTGGTTATTTGCTGTTGGGGCTAAGCGTAAGCGACCTTTAAGACGGCGGCGCTTCAACACTTTGCGTCCGCCTTTGGTTTGCATGCGTTGACGGAAACCATGCACACGTACGCGGCGGCGCTTTTTAGGTTGATATGTTCTTTTTGTTGACATAAAATTTTCCTCACAGATTATTATAGAATAATAGCAAAACCAAAAGTAGTTCTCCACTTGAGAACTAACACGGCATTATACCTTAAGGGTTTTATTTCAGCAAACGAATTTTGTTAATATTTCCATAGATTCTTAGGCAGCTTTGGTGCTTGAGTTTTCTTGGGCTAGGCTTTCTTCCGATAAGTTTTTTTCTTCATGCCAAGAGGTTAGCCCGTGCAAGAATAATCCTAGTTGAGAAAAGACAAACCAAATTAAAAATATCGAAATCAGTGCAGAAAGACGAGCAGCCCAATCGGGTAAATTTTCAATGAGTTTTTCGATTTCAATACGCCACTCGCTAATTTTTTCTTCATAGTCATTCACAACAACCATTAAATTTTCGATATTCCCTTTGGTTTCTTCTAGATCTCCGCCTAAAAGATATGAGGCGTCGCTCAAAAAGGTGCTTGCTTCTTCTGCCATCTCGCCCACATTGTCAATTTCTTCTTCAAAAGAATCAGTGACTTCAACAAAAAAATCTAATGCGCCAGCATCGGGTAGTTCAATATCCACAAAGGGGATTTTGTTAAATAGTTCTACAGTCGCGCGTAAATCTGCTAAATTTTCTTGTACTTCAGCGAGTTTTTCCTTAGATGTTTCCAAGCTTGGCGTAATTGTGTCGTCTAATAAACCCGTGACCGCTCCCAAGAATTTGAGAGCTTCTTCCCTTTGTTCGCTAAAAGACTCTAAAGTTTCTTCAGCAGATTCGACCATTCGCATGGCTTGTTTTAATTCGCCTTGGGCGGCTACTAACGCGTTTTCGGCTTGCTCCAGCTCATCATCAACTTCTGTTAGTTGAGCAATGGCTTCGTCGGTGAGGGGCTTGTCGTAATACCATGTTGCACCAATGCCAATTGCGCCTAGAATGAAAAATAATATACTAAGCACTATAAGGGTACCGCTAAGGACTTTTTCTATCATAATTTTCTCTTTATTGGGTGAATATTGAATAAAATTATACCAACTTCCCGTGTCCTTCAAAAACGGGTTTATTGTCGAGAATCCGTTGGGGGGAGAAAATGCCAAGATTGAGCACGGGCGAAACGCCGCGAATTAATTCTGCGAGATAACGCCCAACGGCGTGACATTGTTGAAAGCCGTGACCGGAGAATCCGTTTGCGAGCATAAATCCTTTTAGCTCTGGAGTTTCACCGAGGAGCGCGTTCCCGTCAAAAGTGTTCACTGCGTATAATCCCGCCCACGCACCTATATATTTGAGCCTGTCAAAAACAGGGATATGATCGACTAAATCTTCCCACATTCGCTCCTCGAAGGTTTTTCGAGTGGTTGTGAAATCAAAACCAATAGGGTCATCGTCAAAGGATTTTCCGCACATAAATCTGTTGCCATGTTCTTGTGAAATATAAATGCCAGAGGGGAAGAAAAGGAAGGGGAATTTGCTCTCGGTTTTTTCTTCAATTTCAACAATAAAAACTTGACGCATAACGGGGTCAATGGGCAAATCTACGTCCGCTGTTTTTGCTAGTTGTGTCGCCCATCCGCCCGCGCTATTGAGCACATATTTCGCAGAGAACTTTTCGCCTGAGCTTAGCTTGACACCAGTTACTTGCCCAGCTTCATGTGTGATTTCCGCGACTTCGGCCTCGATAAATTCTGCGCCCAAATCGACAGATTTTTTTTTGAACGCCATCAAAATTGCGTGGGCATCCATTGTCCCGTCTAGCGCGCCAAAGGTTGCGCCAGCGATTCCTTCTACACTCAAAAGTGGATATCCCTCTGAAATCTCATCGGGAGAAAGCCATTTCACATCACAGCCTAAACTTTGCTGTGTGGTAAGTCCTGCTTTGGCGTTTTCTGCATTTTCAAAATCGCTTAAAAAGAGATTGCCCTCTTGTTTGAAAGCAATTTTTGCTTTTATGCCATCCACTTCCATATCTTCGTCAAAAGTCGCTAATTTTTCTAGTGCATATTGCGACATCTGAATATTCTCTTTGACGTTAAATTGCAGACGGGTATTTGCATCGGAGAGAACAGTGGAGTTTTTTTCGTAGGTTGCGTCCATTTCTATAATCGCAACTTTTAAAGTGGGGTCTTGAAGCATAAGATAATAGGCGGTGGCGCATCCCATAACGCCCCCACCAGCCATAATTACATCGTAAGTTTTATTCTTCATCTTTGTCCTTTTTATGTGATAATGCGTGAAGGTTATTTTACCGCGAAACGTGCGAATATTTTCTTTTATTCACGTAAATTCGTGCTAAAAAAGAACTTAGCCTCCCTTTGGTATAATCACGGCCATGTTTGAATATACTCTTCACGCCACACAAGGACGCGCCCGTGCGGGTACTTTTAATACCCCACACGGTGCGCTAGAAACACCGGTTTTTGCACCGGTCGGGACGCAGGCAACTGTCAAATTGCTCACCCCAGCTCAGGTCAAGGACGTGGGCGCATCTCTCGTTCTCTCCAACACCTACCACCTTTATCTTCGCCCGGGTGATGAACTTGTCCGCGATTTCGGCGGTCTACATAATTTCATGCAATGGGATGGCCCCATGCTCACCGATTCTGGCGGATTTCAAGTCTTCTCTCTCTCTAATACACGTAAAGTAGATGAAGAAGGGGTCACTTTTCGTAGCCATATAGATGGTTCAAAGCATCGTTTCACGCCTGAAAAATCCATCGCCATTCAAGAGAATTTAGGGGCAGATATTATTATGGCCTTCGATGAATGTGCTGACCCCAACGATGAGGCCTATATCAAAAAGGCAATGGATCGGACTCATAGATGGGCAGTGCGATCAGTTGAAGCGCAGACGCGAGATGATCAAGCCCTTTTCGGTATTGTGCAGGGCGGAGTCAATCTTGACCTGCGGCTTGAATCCGCTAAATTTATATCTTCTCTCGATACACCTGGTGTTGCTATCGGCGGTTTGAGTGTTGGTGAGACCAAAAAGCAGATGCACGATGTTCTCGATGTGGTCAACCCAATTCTCCCTGAAAATAAACCTCGTTACCTGATGGGCGTAGGCACACCCGAAGACCTGATAGAAGGCGTTCGGCGTGGTGTAGATATTTTTGACTGCGTTCTTCCGACCCGTTTAGCGCGTCACCACGCGGCTTTTTCGCCAGATGGTCGTCTAAATCTTAAAAATGCCACATTTAAGCGGGATGAACGCCCGATAGACGAAAACTGTACTTGCTACACCTGCCAAAATTTTACGCGTGCCTATATTCGGCATCTTATTGTAGCGAAAGAGCTTTTATTTGGCGTATTGCTCTCTATCCACAATCTCCATGCTTTAATTCATCTCGTCAAAGATATGCGTGTCGCGGTATTAGATGGCACATTTGAAGAGCAAGTTCCTGCATGGCTAGAACATTGGGCGGGGAATGCTTCACGGGGGCGATAAGAAACTCTCGTTAAAATATGGCAAACTCCTAGACCCTGTGCGAGTTTTTGCACAGGGTCTAGATTTAATATGACTTGGCTTATGACCTCTGGCACTGCATTTATGACTACTCTCTTGATACGATATATTCGTTCGTGGTTTGTTTTTTGAGAATAATGAAAAGTCACTCGTCTTTCTATAGGAGAAAAGAATGTCCAACGAAGAATATCGCCCCCCATTGCGTCGCTCACGCCGAAATCGCGTTTTTGCAGGTGTTTGTGGTGGCTTGGCAGAATTTTACGGCATTAGCTCTTTCTGGTTTCGCCTTGCATTTGTTATAGCCACAATTCCTGGTGGTGTGCCTGGTGTTGCCGCTTATCTTATTTTCTGGTTTATCGTGCCAAAAGGCGATTAAGGGGAAAATGATGAAAGAACAAAGAAAATTCCCCTACAAGTTTTTTGTAGTTACATTCGCTTGGTCGTGGTTGATCTGGCTACCACTGGTTCTGATAGGCGCAGACACCTTCCCGCAGGGAAAAAGCCTACTTGCATTGAGTGTGCCCATATCTATACTCGCTGCCTTTGGCCCAGCGGTAGGAGCCTTTTACTGTCTCAGAACATTAGAAGGTAAAGATGCCATTCGCCAATACCTGCGTGGTCTGCTGGACTTCCGTTTTGGCTGGCGAGCGTGGATAATTCCTGTATTCGTATTAGGAGGGAGTGCTTGGCTAGCCTGGATACTACCCGAATTGTGGGGAGAGCCACGTTTGGAAATGCTCTTGCCCTCTGGGTGGGTTTTCTTACCCTATCTCTTAATTATGATTTTTTTAGGCGGCGGACAAGAAGAACTGGGTTGGCGCGGGTATATTTTAGATCCATTGGAAGAGCACCTAGGGGCGTGGTGGGGTAACCTGGTGCTAGGGGTGGTTTGGGCTTTCTGGCACTTGCCCTTATTTTTTATTCCGGGCACTAGCCAAACTTTTATGCCCTTTGCTGGGTTTATGCTACTCACAATTGGTTATTCTTGGTTCTTCGCTTGGGTGCGCCAAGCCTCTGGAAAACGCACTCTGGCCGGGTTGGTTGCTCATGGTTGGGCCAATGCGTTTATTCCCCTTTTCCCTACAGTGGTAATGGTTGAGGGGGCAGCGCAGCCACGCTATTGGATTTGGGTAAGCCTGACATTTCTGATTGGATTGGTGACAATGGCTATTCGCTCGCGAGAAACAAAATAAATATAGCTGTTGCGTGGCGCAATTTACCAAGTTCAGTTACGATAGAGCAATGCCAGAAGTCAAAATACAGACAGATTGCGCAATCGTTAAGTAATGATGGCGTATAGAAAAGGAGCAAAATATGAAGGCGTTTTTTAAAAACATTTTTATTTCATCTGACGAGCCCCGCCTCCGCGCAGGCTGGCGGCTTTTCATTCATGTCGCCACTATCGCCGTGATAGGTGTCGGCTTTGGTTTAATAACGAGCCTTTTGCCTCTACCCACAGGTGGAGGAATGCTTGTGGAGCAATTGAGTACCCTTGTCATCATTACGCTCGCCACATATATCGTCCGTCGTTGGATTGATAAGCGTAGCTTTAAAAGCCTTGGCCTCAAGACAGATAAAAAAATGTGGGCAGATTTACTCGCCGGCATTGGCATCACCTTTTTGATGATGGGATTTATTTACCTCATCATGTCCCTCATGGGATGGATTAGCTTCAATAGCTTTGCATGGGAGACAGAATCCGTATCCTTCGTGACCCTAAACTTGCTGGGTATTTTCCTCGTCTTTGCGCTGGTCGGATGGAACGAAGAACTCCTCAGCCGCGGCTACCAGCTCCAGAATCTCGCTGATGGCATCAACCTGACTTGGGGCGTGATTATCTCCTCAGCTGTCTTCGGGATTTTACATCTCGGCAACCCAAACGCCACTTGGCTCAGCGCAGTTGGCATCTTTTTTGCGGGCATTTTCCTTGCTTATGGCTATCTTCGCACAGGGCAACTATGGCTCTCCATTGGTTTGCATATAGGCTGGAACTTCTTCGAGGGCGTTATCTTTGGCTTCCCCGTCAGCGGCTTAGATGTTTTCCGTCTTACTCGCATCAACGTAACTGGCCCCGAATTATGGACAGGCGGTGCATTTGGCCCCGAAGCAGGGTTAGTGCTAATTCCTGCGTTAGCGTTAGGAATGGGATTGATTTATTTTTACGGTCGAG
Source organism: Anaerolineae bacterium (assembly GCA_018648655.1). Lineage (GTDB taxonomy): Bacteria > Chloroflexota > Anaerolineae > Anaerolineales > Villigracilaceae > Desulfolinea. Next base: position 44,916 of record JABGQV010000084.1, read on the forward strand.
AAAAGAATGAAGAAATCAGCGCGTAAGCTATGTTTCTAGCGTGATTTCTTAACAAATCAGAACAGACCTGACAGGTTTTATGAAGTACCCCGCCAGCATCTAAGGGGCAAAACCTGTCAGGTCTGTTTTATAATAGCTGCCTTAGGTCAAACTCTATAGCCGCTGTCATCAATGCAGAGAGCAGGGCGAGAACCTTTCGTGGGCTAATAAAAAGCATAGCGATATAATGGTATAGATGCTCTTTTGACTAATCTTCTTGAATTCAATCTAAGCGGGTTGCCCCTACAGAATCTTCAACCTTAAACCTTCAATCAACCTCATGCCCATCCTCCTCGCTTTTTTTCCCATTCTCCTCATCCTAATCCTCATGGTCGGCTTCCGCTGGGGGGCGGTGCGGGCTGGTGCGGTGGGGTATATGGCTGCGCTCATTATTGCAATCGCTTTTTTTGGGGCAAATCTGCAAGTTTTGGCTTATGCCCATCTCAAAGCCCTTATTCTCAGCTTCGATGTGCTTTTTATTATCTGGGCGGCTTATATTCTTTATCGCGTTTCAGATGAAGCGGGGGCAATAGCAACCATCGGGCAGGCATTACGTCAACTCACCAGCGATAAGGGCATGCAAGCGATTCTGATCGGCTGGGTTTTTGCATCCTTTTTACAAGGCACGGGCGGGTTTGGCGTGCCGGTCGCTATCACGGCACCGCTGCTCGTTGGATTGGGCTTTTCGCCGCTCGCGGCGGTTGTGATTCCCACCATTGGGCATGGCTGGGCGGTCACATTTGGCTCGCTGGGGTCGTCTTTTAATGCGCTTATTTCATCCACAGGCTTAGATGCCGCCTACCTTGCCCCCACATCCGCGTTGTTTTTAGGATTATCTGCCATCCCGACTGGGTTAATGATTATTCATATTGCAAATAGAGAGACCCGAAAGGTTTCCAAAAACCACGCTAACTTCCTTGATGATGGGGATAAACGTGATGGTTTTATGACAGACGCGAAAATGAAACCTTTCGGGTCTGTTCTGGATATGAAAGCGCTACATACCTTTCCTAAACTTGGGTGGCAGGCAATTATCATCGGCGTGGTGATGGGCGGGGTGCAGTATCTCGTGGCAGTGAATCTGGGGATGTGGAATATCGCCTCCTTTGCTGGTGGCTTGGCAGGATTACTTATCGGCGTGCCACTTGCTTATTGGGGGCAGGCAAGCTCAAAACGCGCGTGTTCCGCCCTCACCCTCTCCCCTCTCCCTGAGGGAGAGGGAACTATTCTCTCCCCTCAAGGGAAGGTTAGCGGGAGGCAGCTTCTCATCGCCCTTTCTGCCTATCTTATTCTTATCGTTATTACAGCCTCCATTCTTCTGCTGCCTTCTGTAAATCCATTAAAAGATGCCTTGGGGCAGCTTGCTATCGAAGTTCATTTTCCTGAAACGATCACAAATTCAGGCTATATCACCCCTGCGGGGAGCAATAAGCCAATTTATATTTTCAAACATGCTGGGGCAATTTTGCTCTATTCGGCGGCGGCGGCCTTTGTGGTTTATAAGCGGGCGGGTCTATATGGTGAGGGAGTGGGGAAAAAGATTTTGAGCCAGACGGCTAAAAAGATGAAATTTTCGACGATTAGCATTTTTCTGATGGTTTCTATGGCAATGATTATGCAGCAGGCGGGCATGACAGAAACCCTAGCGCAGGGGTTGGCAGAGAGCGTTGGCAGAGCCTACCCTTTTGCGGCAAGTTGGATTGGTGCGCTCGGCGCATTTATGACGGGGTCTAATACGAACTCTAATCTTCTATTTGCGGGCTTACAAATGCGAACAGCGGGTTTATTGGACTATAGCGTGCCAATCATCTTGGCTGCCCAAACAGCAAGCGCAAGTGTGGCCTCGGTGATTGCCCCTGCAAAGCTGATTGTCGGTGCCAGCACAGCCGGGATGGAGGGCAAAGAAGGGGAAGTGCTACGCACTGTAATTGGTTATGCGGGGATATTGGTGCTCTTCATCTCTTTATTCACGGTTTTAGGAGTGATATTGCCATAATTGCCTCTCGAATACTCTTCTATGCGGTACACTTAGAAAAAACTATCTCATGGATATATGCTATGACAAAATATCACGCTATTTTCTTTGATCTCGGAAAAACGCTTCTATACCCAAAAACTGCTTGGCAAACTGTTTATTTGAATGCGCAAAAAGCCCTTACTCAATCTCTGATTGAGCAAGGTGTCGCTGTAGATAAAAATACCTTCCCTTATGAATTTGCTGAACGCCTGAATAGATATTATGTAGATAGAGAAACAACCCTGCGAGAATTAGGAACAGCACAATTGCTTGAAGAACTTCTCACTGAAAAAGGGTTTGGCGATGCACCTCATGCAAAACAGAGTAGAGCTCTAAATGCCTTTTATGCCATTACTCAAAAAAACTGGCTCCTCGAAGACGATGCCTATCGTGTTTTGGATGCGCTGAAATTGATGGGCCTTAAACTTGCTCTTATATCTAATGCCGCCGATGATGCCGACGTACAAGCACTCATAGATAAATATAGATTGCATCATTATTTTGAGTTTATTCGCTCTTCTGCGAAGGCGGGGTACAGAAAACCTCACGCCTATATTTTTAGAGAAGCGCTAAGCGCGATGAAGCTTTTCCCTGAACAATGCATCATGGTCGGCGACACCCTCGATGCTGATATTTTAGGAGCAAATAAACTTGATATTTACAGTATTTGGATCAATCGCCGTGTTAATAAAGGGACTAGAACACTGCAAGATATTCATCCTAAGGCAATTATTGAAGAGTTAAGCGAGTTGCCCAAACTTATTTTGGAGCTGTCTCATTAAAAACAGAAATTTTATCTAAAGAATTGACTAGCGCCTCTTTTTTCTATATACTAGGTAGACATCAACACACAAGGAGAAAAAATGAATAATCTCGACGCTATTCTTGAAATTGCCATTGGTTTAGTTCTTGTTTGGTTAATCTTAAGTGTAAGTACTTTAGAAGTACAAGACATAATTAATAAAATGCTGAGCAAGCGCTCAAAATTCCTTGAAGAATCTATATTGACTATGTTTCGGGGAGAGCAAGATTTCGTAACGCAATTTTATGAACATCCTGCTATTAAAGTTTTATATAAAAAGAATTTTTTGGGCAAAGAAATAAAGCCAGACTATATTCCTAACCCTGTTTTTGCCGAAGTTGCTTTTGAGATGTTTGTGAATTTAGGGGTTGACACAAATAGTCTTGAAGGCGATGCTGTTTCAGTCTCCAAAATTCTTGACGGAGTTAAGAAAATCAATGATCAAAATGAAGAACTGGGCTATTTTGTGCGTCGTTTAATACCTAATTTTGATGGTCAGATTGATGGTCAGAAAACAGTATTTAAACTTCAGGAGTTTGAAGCAAAAGCTGCTGAGTTTAAAATAAATGCAGAAAATTGGTTTGATATCTCAATGACAAGAGCAAGTTTTTGGTATAAAGATCAAGCAAAAACTTTTGCTTTTATTATTGGCTTAGTGTTATCTATCACTTTCAATATTGATTCAATTTATATTACTCAAGAACTTTGGCGCGAACCAACACTGCGCCAAACGCTAGTTGCTCAAGCACAAAACGCAAATCTAGATACAGGCGCAAAATCTGTTAGTGAACTTGAAGAATATTATGCAGATTTAGAAATTCCTGTAGGCTGGCAATCTACAAGCCTGCCTGCAACACCTGCTGCATGGGGCACGAAAATATTGGGCTTCTTGATTAGTGCTTTGGCAGCTATGCAAGGCGCACCTTTTTGGTTTGATATTCTTAAGAATATACTAAAAATCAAGGGCACCCCAAAAGAAGAAAAAGCTAAAGATATCTCTCCGCCCTCAACCCCTGCACCAAGAATGGAAGCAGTCGGATAAAAAACTTCGTCTGAAAAATACAAAAAGCGAGAAGGTATTTTAACGATATCTTCTCGCTTTCTTTTTACCACTAGTATAAGCCCTTATAATAAACGCCCATGACAGACTTATTTGACCACCAAATGCAGAAAAAATTGAAAGAAGAAGCCCCTCTCGCGGCGAGGATGCGCCCGCGCAACCTTGATGAATATGTAGGGCAGGAACATATTATTGGTGAGGGAAAATTGCTTCGCCGAGCCATTGAAGCCGATCGGCTTTTTGCCTCTATTTTGCTTTGGGGGCCGCCTGGCACGGGTAAGACCACATTGGCGCAAATTATCGCCAACCAGACCAAATCGCATTTTGAGACCCTCTCTGCTGTTTTGGATGGTAAGCCGCGCCTTCGCGAAGTTGTCAAAGAAGCAATGGAGCGGCGCAAACTCTATAATACGCCCACCATCCTTTTTGTGGATGAAATTCATCGCTGGAATAAGGCACAGCAAGATGCTCTTTTACCCTATGTGGAAAATGGGACGATTACGTTAATTGGGGCGACTACAGAGAATCCCTTTTTTGAGGTGATTGGCGCATTGGTCTCACGCTCGCGTGTTTTTCAGTTGCGAGGCCTTAACCAACGTGAGTGCGGCGTTTTACTTAATCGCGCCCTCGCTGACAAGACACGGGGATTCGGTTCTCGTAGCATTAATCTATCCGAAGCAGCACGCAAGCATCTCGTCGAATTTGCAACGGGGGATGCTCGGAACGCGCTCAACGCGCTAGAATTGGCAGTAGAGTCCACCGAAGCCGACCAAGACGGGGTCATCCAAATCACATTAGAAGTGGCGCAGGAATCGATCCAAAGGCGGGCGGTGCTTTATGATAAAGATGGCGATTCGCATTATGATACGGTTTCGGCTTTTATTAAATCGGTGCGTGGCTCAGACCCCGATGCCGCACTTTATTGGCTGGCAAAAATGATTTACGCGGGTGAAGATCCTCGCTTTATTTTGCGCCGCTTGCTAATTTTAGCAGGAGAAGATATAGGCCTGGCAGATCCCAACGCCCTCGTAATAACCGCTTCTGCGCTTACAGCTTTTGAATTTGTGGGGATGCCCGAAGGAATTTATTCTATCGTGGAAGCGACTCTTTATCTCGCCACCGCGCCAAAATCGAATAGCACGGGCGCATATTTTAAGGCCTTAAAGCGATTAGAAGAACAAGGGCAAATTTCAGTGCCAAATCACCTCAAAGATAGTAATAAAGATGCCGTTGCGCTGGGACACGGGAAAGATTACGAGTATCCACATGCAAAGGAAGGGCATTTTACGCCCCAACAATATTTGCCCAAACGTTTGCTTGGAACCTATTTTTATAAGCCTTCTGAGGAGGGCTACGAGGCAGAGATTGGGGCGCGCTTAGATGCGTGGCGCGAAGCGCAGCGTAAGGCGTTGGGTGTGGAGGAATATGAGTTTGCGCCTGAACTAAGCGAAGAGAGAATCAAGAAAATTAAGAGAAGTCAAAAATAATCTGCTTAAATAAAAAAACACCCTCTCAAGAGGGTGTTTTTAGGATAAGAGTTTTCCTTATTTTACTTAGGGTTCATGCTGGTATAGAGTGCAATATGGTTGCCCGTGGGGTCTTCAAAGATACCAAACCAGCCCGTATTGGGGATTTCAGATTTAGGGAAGACAATTTTGCCGCCCAGCACTTCAGCCTTTTTCAAGTCGGCATCAATATCTGCGCTATCAACATAAATTAAAACTTTTCCGATTGGGTTATCAGCATTGACTTCGCTAAAACCGCCGCCTGGTCCTTCAGTAGGCTCAAACATGGTGTAGTTCATCTCAGAGAAAGTTTCAATTTTCCAGCCGAAGAGGTCGGCATAGAATTTTCCTGATACTGGTGCATCATTGGTGGGTATTTCAATATGGACTATATTTCGTTTGGACATTTTTTCTCCTTTTTGGGTGAAAGTTAATTGTAGAACATTTGATCTATTTTAGCAAGGTAAATTAAGAAAAGTGGATAGATTAAATGTGTAGGCGTATTTCTTGACACATCTAGGTGCTTGCTGTAAGGTTGTGCCGGTTTCTTAAAAACAATGATTTGGCAAAAGAATAATGCTTCTAATTGATAAAATAATTCGCTCAAACCGAAAGACGATTGCGCTTGTTGTCGAACTGGACGGTAAGTTGATTATTCGTGCGCCAAAAGGTGCTACGAAGCGGCAGATCAATAGCCTGATTGAAAAACATGAAGCTTGGATTATCAAGAAGCAAGCCGAAGCGCGCAAAAATGCAGAGGCTTTTGCACCGCATGATTTTATAGAGGGAGAAGAGTTTTTCTTTTTGGGGAAGAAATACGCATTGCACTATGTTGAAAAATTTGAAGAAGTTCTTAAGCAAGATATTATTTTAGATGGAGATTTTAAAATAAAAAATGCTACACGAGAAAAGGCAGAGCAATTTTTTGAAAAATGGTATAAAAAAGAAGCGCGCAAAAATTTCAAAGAACGAATTGAGTTTTACGCAAAAGAACATGGCTTTGAGTATGCCAAAATAAAACTCTCCTCTGCAAAAAGACGCTGGGGATCTTGTAGCTCAAATGGAAATATCAACCTGACGTGGCGATTGGTGATGATGCCCCAAGAAATTATTGATTATGTGATTGTGCATGAATTATGTCATCTGCGCGAACAGAATCATTCAAAAGCATTTTGGGCGCAGGTGAGAGGGATTTTGCCCGATTATAAAACACGTAGAAAATGGTTGAAAGGCAATGGGAAAAGGTTTCAGTTCCCCTAAAAAAATGGTTTGAAAGTTTGAAAACTCGAAGATGTATAAGAAAAATAACTCCCTGCTTTGATTTTCCAAAGCAGGGAGTTATGCTAAATTGAGATAGAGACAATAGTTTTACTTACTTTCCTGTCAACGACAATTAGAAAAGGACATGGCGTCAATTAGAAATGCCCATGGATA
>JABGQV010000201.1 GCA_018648655.1 Anaerolineae bacterium
CTTGCCTCTTTTTCGACACTGTGAAGTGGTGCACTTACAAGTTGAATCTAAGGATGAAAAAATTAAATTTCCACATTCCAGCCTTTATATTTCTCATTCTTTCCGCGCAAAATATCAAAGAAAAATTCGCGCAATTTTGTAGCAACAGGCCCCATCACGCCATCACCCACAGGGCGATGATCCACTTTGGTAATTGCAGTCACTTGCGCGGCTGTGCCAGTCATAAATAGTTCATCGCATATATAAATTTCTGTGCGATCAACGGGGCGCTCCACAACTTCCATCCCTAATTCTTTCGCGGCAACTTCCATAATAGAACGGCGCGTAATCCCCTCAAGAATATTTTCATAAACAGCGGGCGTAATCAGCACACCATCGCGTACCATAAAGACATTCTCTGCGCTTCCCTCAGAAAGATGGCCAGATTGCGTCAAAACAAGCGCCTCATCAAAACCAGAACGAACAGCATCTGTTTTGATAAATGCCGAATTTGCATAAGCCCCGCTAATTTTGCCGCGCGCAGGAATCACATTATCATCCAAGCGTCTCCACGAAGAGACGGTCACATGCGCATTGGTATCATTAGCAACATATTTACCAAAAGGCAAAGCAACAATTGTAAAATCAGCCCCTACATCGTGCAATTTAACGCCAATCATTTCATCAGATTTATAAGCCAAGGGGCGAATATAAACATCTTCACTAAAATTCCCTTTCTTCACCAAATCAATCGTGTGCTGCGTCATGCTCTCTGGCGTCTCATCAAAATCCATTAGCATCATCTTACAAGAATTCAAAAAACGTTTGTAATGATCAGTAGGTCGAAAAAGATATAACTTCCCACTTTCATCATTTTTATACGCTCGTACGCCACCAAAAACACCCGTCCCGTAATTCAAACCATGTGTCAAAACGCCCACTTTTGCTTCTGAGTAAGGTACAATTTTTCCTTGAAAAAAAGCATATTCTGGTAAATTCATAAAGAGTCTCCTTTTGGATAAATAATTTCGATGATTATACCTTAGCGCGCATCTATAGGAATGACTTCATTCCCTGCAAAGGGATGATTTAATTTGTCGGATTCCAATCTCATCACGCGGCTATTTTTAAAAAATGGGAAGTCAAATTCAGTCTTGTCTCTAGCTTGCTTGCCAGGAATGGGCATCAGGCGTGCCGTGAGCGGTTTTGCCAATCTCAACGACATGGCAGATATATCTAGCAAAACTCCAGCAATTTGCTCAGATGACACATCTCCTGCCAAAGGCACTGTGTCTAACCCTGTGCCACAAACAGCAGAATAAAGAAGTAAATCCTTCACAGTCAAACTCCCTTCTGCGGCACGTTTAGCCAAAACAGAATCTTCGAGAACGGGCATCATCATCCCATTAAAACCTGTGTGCAAAAAATCTGCCTTCTGAATGCTTTCTGCCAAAATTGCAGATGCTGCTAGAGAACCATGCAACCCAACCTTACTCACCCCAAACGCCTCTATCGCGCCGCCCAATGATATTTCATCATCAGGGAAGGGAGCAAGAGAAAAGTCTAAACCCAAGAATTTGGGCTTCAGACTTTTGGCGATTTCGCTTAAATTTTTACCATGATTTTCAAAGGATTCAATCAGTTTCTTTCGTCCAAGTTCTATACTTTTCGCATCCCTAAATGCGTCTACCGCTAAATCGGCGGCTTCTAGGGCAAGGGCAAAAGCAGGCACATCAGAATCATGGTATGAGGCAGGGAAAAAAGGTCCCCCCGCAGGGACATTAGCGAGGGCGGTGAAGCGTAAATTGGCAAAACCCTTTGGCTCTATTTTTGCGGATTTAACAATAATATCGGCGCAAGCTTTGATGGCTTTTAAAGAAATTCCTTCTTGAATATTCGCCATTTCACCAGAAAAAAAGATGTTTTCACTCGCAGAAATTGCCTCAGGAATAAGCTCATAGCTACGCGGAAAAACCGAAAGCGCAGGGCCGAGAGATGCGTACTCAGCATCCATTGTATCCATAGCGGAAGCAAGTTGATGCGCGAGCATTGGCAACGCGTCCAATCGATATTCGCCAAGTATCTTCGTAAAAGATGGTGTGGAGAGCCGTGTAGTTTGGACTTCGTATCCTGCGTCTTGATATGCGTTTTTTGCTACACGCAAAAACTTATCTGCGGCATCCAACTTGTCTTCGTCCAAAGGAAATCCAGGGTTTAAAAAGTAAGTAATTGAGCGTATTTTCATGCAAATATCCTTTTCTAAGTTATAATTAATTTAATTTTAACATAATTGTTTTTATAGGAGATAGAAATGAGTCCTTGGATTGTTTTTTTGATTGGTCTATTATTAGGTTGGTTAATTGAGTGGATTGTTGATTGGGTATATTGGCGCAAAAAAGAAAACGCTGAAGTTTCTGAACTAAAATCGAAATTAGATACTGCCCAAAAAGAAAACGCCACTTTAAAAGAAGAATTGGAAAATTGTGGAGAAGTCCGTATTGATCCTTTAGAAAAAATAAAGGGAATTGGCCCTGTAATTAAGCGTAAACTTAATGAAGGCGGTATTTTCTCTTTCGCACAGCTTGGCTCACTTACGCCAAAAGACCTTGAAGAAATTGTTGGTGATGAAGTGAAGCGTTTGGCCGATGAAGACGAGTTGATTCGCCAAGCCCAAGAATTTGCTCAGAAAAATTAGGAGGAATTCACATGAATAAGAAAGGTGGATTTACTTCCTATGATGGCTTCAAGCTAATTATTGCGCTTATTTTATTATTTGCTATTCTTGCTTTATGGATGACCTCTTCTAATCGTAGCGGGGATTCTCTTCCTGTAGTTGAGGTTCCAAATACAGAAGTTGCTCCTGAAGAGAAGCCTGAAACAGCTCAAGAAGAACCTGTAGTAGTACCTGTCGCCGAAGAAGAGGGTGATTCTGAATTGCCTCCATTACCAGAGCCTAGCGAAGAGCTCAGCTATGATACAGAAAGTGATTTTATACTTAATGCAGACGGCGAGGTTCTATATGCACTAAACGAAGATGGCACTGGTTGGGTTCCTGTCATTCCAGATGATATGAAAAAATTAGATTTATCATCCGATGGCTATGATGGTTGGACTCTCAATGATGAGGATGGAGCAAAATATATTTGGGATAGAGATACACATTCTTGGCTAGAAGTTCCCCAAGAAGATGTGGCAGAAGAAGATCTTACAGAAATCCCTGAATGTGCTGGTGCCGCATCTCCACAACTCTCAGTTGGTGATGATGCCGAAGTAGTGAGTGATGTGAATTTCCGTTCTTCACCGGGCATTGGAGATAACTGGATTACTACCTTACGAGCAGGTTCTCAGCTAAAAATATTAGGTGAACCGACTTGTTTGCCTTACGGTAACGGTGCTTATTTATGGTGGCAGTTAGAACGTGAAAATGGTGCCATTGGCTGGACCGCCGAGTCACCAATCTCAGGTACAAATTATTTTATTGCCCCTGTAGAATAAATTTCATATATAGTTTAAGCCAATTGGAGAGATTGAATAAGTCTCTCCAATTTTTATTTCTATTTGTTTTTCACCCCCAATAAGGAGAACTAATGCCATTTATAGCACTTTCTACTATAGAAGAAAAAGAAATTATAAAAGGTTATCACGCAAAACTTCTTCATGCCAAAAATATGACCGCTGCTTTTTGGCGCGTTGAAGCTGGATCAGAATTGCCCGAACATGAGCATAAACATGAACAGGTTTCGATTGTGATTTCGGGAAAATTTGAAATGATTTTAGATGGAAAAAAACAGATTTTGGATAAGGGAATGGTTGCCCTAATTCCATCAAATGTGAAACATGGTGGCAAAGCAATTACAGATTGTGAGATTAGGGACGTTTTTTATCCTGTGCGAGAGGATTATAGATAGGAGCATCTCAAGTGGCTTGAGAAAACTTCCGTATTACTTAGCTGATTCTTTTTTCAAAACGAAAGATAAAACACTAGCATTCTATCGTCCTGCCAACTCTACTACTAACATATCTAAGGATAAATCTAGGGTGGTTTTGCCTGTTTTGGCTTCTTCATCAATAATCAGTAAGCGTTTATAAATAGCTTCAAGAGTCAAAACAGAAAAATGCCGTGCTTGGGATGCCAGTTTTTTTACCACAAAAGGATGTTGCCTTAACTCGGCTTGTACATTGCCCCGATTATCTAGCACTTCACGCGTTAAAAGCAATAGCCTAAATTGGCGCACAACCATGCCAAAAATGGAGAAGGGGTCTTGTTCATCAAGCAATTGATGAAGCATAGCTTGCGCTTCTTTGCCTCTTCCATTTCCAAGCGCATCAACTAATTCAAAAATATCCCCTTGGGCAGTAGAGACACTTACTAGTTCTACATCTGCTAAAGAAATGGGACGTGCAAAGTTGATATAGGTAAGTAATTTGGTCATTTCTTGCGCAGCTTGGCGGGTATTAGCTCCTGTCATTTCTGCCAACCGTGCCGCAGCACGACCATCAATTTCACCACCCTGAGATTGGGCTTCTTTTTGAATACGAGCAACCCAACTTTGAGTTTCCCATGCTTTAGGAAGCATGAAGGCTTCGGCGCGTGCAATTTCTTTTGTCCCTTGCGCCCACTTTACGAGCCAATTTTTGCCTGCTTTTTTTCCATCCATTTCTTCGTGTAAGACTAAAACGGTACTTTCTGGCACACTTTTTAAGAACTTAATAAAATCTGCTCGCTGATTTTTGCCTTTATATTGTGGTGAGGCTTTTTCTAAAAAAACTAATCTACGATCAGCGAGAAATGGCATGGCATTAATTGCCATATTTAACTCTTCTTTGCGCGCAGTACGTGCATCAAAATATGTGGTATTCATCCCTTCTTTGTCTACGCGTTTCTGAACTTTTTTAAGACGACGCGCGAGGGCAAATTCATCATCACCGTATATAAGTAGGATGCGGAGGGTATTTGTAGCCATAATTTAAGAAGAGTTATCTAGTAATGATGCGATGCAAAGAGGGGCGAATTTTCTGCACTGACAGAATTTCCATATCCCCAGGATTCGCTTCGGTCGTGACCTTATCTTGCAGCTTGGGCCCCAGCGGTTTACTCAGCACCCAAACAAATATCACTAATGGAAAAATGAACGGAATACGCCAGAGTTTTTTATGCCACGCACCTTTGCCTTTCATTCCAAACCAAGCTAAAGAACCAGCCAACAAGCCTGAGGTGGCATAGTTCGTTCCGCAACCGGGATGAATAGCAAGTCCACGCTCACCGGCGCGGAGACGCTGGAGGGCTTCATCCGCTGCGGTCTCGAGATCCTCCGTATAAACATCACCGATAATCATAAATCCTGTTGGGTTAGAATGTCCACCCAATGGGAGAGTGGGATATTTCGGGGATAAAATCTTCAGAGTGGCATGTTCAAGAGCATGGTTACGACGGGTTTCTAGCAAAAAAGGCACATCAAGCAAAGACATTTCTAACTCCATTTTTAAAATATCTTCATTATACCCGTTAAAAGAAAAAGCCCCGCTTCTTATAAGCGGGGCTTGAAATGGTTGAATAAATCAAGATTTTATTTCAGTCTTAATTGCTTTCTCTGCAAGAGGTGTAACGGCACGCTGAAAACCAAAAAAGAGCAAAATTACTCCAAAAAATTCACCAAGATAAAGTGCGCCAGGGAATTCTAGACGACTAAAAATGCCACCAAAAGCTGGCAAAAGTGCCCCTGTAGCGATGAGGATATTCCCAAATGTGCGATGGAGTAAAATACGTTTTCTCCAAAAAATCCATGCTGAATATCCTGCCCCGCCAACAAGTGTAGCTGTACCGTAGATATTGAAAAAAGGCGTTAGAACGCGTACGCCATCTGTAATAATAGCATGCCCGCTCAGCTCTGCTCCCGTATGCCCTTCGCCTATCATCAGACTTGGGTCTAATTGAGCTGTAAGTATCTTGAAAAGAGCGTAAAGTGATGCTATGCTCAAAAGTATCATGAGGTTATTTGCCCATTTTTTATTAGCGAGTAAATAGACTGTACCTTGCCCTAGCCAAGCGGCAACAAGGATTGCACCGAAGAGATACCACATACGAAAGATAATGCTATTCCACCCAAAAGCACCGTAATAGAAGATGGGCACCTTTCCGTTCACGATAACGCTTGAGCACAAAAAAAGCAAAAACGAAACTGATAATACTTGAAAGTAAAGGGATAACGGTATTAAGTAACATTAAAAACACTCCAAATAATTAGAATAAAATTCTCTTAAATTTTTATCAAGAGATAGGCTTAAGCAATAAGCCCTAATAGAACCCCAAATGCAATAATGAGAACTACTGTTATTGCAATGCCCAAAATAATCAGTATAACGGGCACTATCTTTTCATAAAGTGGTGGATATCGGCGAGGTGAGTTTTTTTGCTCAGAAGTCATTAAGCTTAACCCTTGCTTTTTTCAAAGGCTTGGTAAGTTTCCATTAATGAAAGCATGGTTTGATCGGTAAAGGCATGAATACGAGAGAGCATATCTCCCCAGGTTTCTGCATCAGAGACACGCGCATCAAGATAGACGGCAATCATTGCATCAAGAAGGACATTTCTGAAAAATAAAAAGGCACAAGTTGCATCAATAAGGCTAAGCCCATATCTACGCCCGCGCGAGGCATATTCATATCCCAAAGAGCGGGCTTCTGCAATAGCATCCTCTTCACCTTCTGCGCTAAGGTAGCTTATAAGGCTTTGCATAAGGCTTTTACCACTCATTCCGTATTTTTGGCGTGCATCATTATCTAATTTTTGATACCATTTCTCAGATTCAAGTTGTTTTTCCCCAATTCTAAAGCGGATACGTGTGAGCACATCTCGTAAAGCATACTCTGGTTTTCCTTCTCTTTTTTCTCTGGAGGTTTGTACCCATAAATCAATTTCATTTTCTAAAAAACGCCGATGCCCCCCCTCTGTACGGTAAACGGGTAAAACACCTTGATCTGCCCACGAACGCACAGTGCTAGAGTGCACCCCAAGTATTAATGAAACATCGCTCAATCTTAACCATTTTTTTTCATTTTGATTCGTCATTCAAGAAGCCCTTTTTCTTAAAATCTATATAAACTTATGTGAAGTTGAGTTTATCAAGGAGTTTTTTTATGGTCAATATAGGTTTGCGTAGATTTTAAATTATATTAAAAGGAATCAAAAACCGGCAATATCCTTCTCCCTATTATTGCCGGTTTTTGATTTAGCTTTGCATGGTATCCCTTCCCCGAACCGACCACGCCCTATATTTTTCTGACAGGTAAATTCTAGCATGATGGCATATACAAAATGTATACATAAGTAGGGTAATGCTGATATCTTTTTCTTTATTAAGCTTTTTATTATCAAAATATGATAAACTACCCGCGATCAAATAATCTTCTGGAGCAAAATTATGCCATTTAAAGAAAGTTATCTCATAGAAATAGCGGGCCTAAAACGAGAACTTCCTCTCTTTGAAATCAAACCTGGATTGAAAATAGCCGTTTTAAATATTCTCGGTGATACAGAACTCGTTGAAGCTTCAGCTAAAGCCATCTCAAAAAAACTAGCAATGCTAAATTATGATATTCTCATAACGCCAGAAGCAAAATCAATTCCTATTGCCCATGCGCTCTCTGTAGCCACGGGGAAAGCTTATGCCGTTTTGCGAAAAAACTATAAACTCTATATGGGTAATGCAACTATCGCGGAAACACTCTCTATCACCACTGGAGAACCGCAAACACTTATCCTAGATGAAAAAGATGCTGATTTAATCAAAAATAAAAGAGTACTTATCATCGACGATGTGATTAGCACTGGTTCTACACTAAAGGGAATGCACGAGCTCATGAAGAAAGCGAAGGCAGAGGTGGTTGCCGAAGTTGCTATCCTAACTGAGGGTAATCTTGAAGATTGGCAAGACGTTATTTCTCTAGGACATATTCCTTTATTTACAGAGGAGTAAGTAAGACTTTTTAGATTTGAAAAACCGTACACCACGCTTATGCTACCAACTCATTTATAAAAGAAGTAGCACTCCAAGAAAAGTTTAATGAGCACAAACTTCTTTTTAGGCAGTTTATAAATACAGAAAAAATTATTTAAGCTCAAGTGACAATCAAGAAAAACAGATTTTATAAAAATACAATCCTTTGTGAAGTTCTATCCCGCAGTCCCAGAAAGTCTGAATATATGGTCATTATGAGCAAGGCTTCTTATGACTATATATGGGCAAAAAACAAAGTTATAAAAAAGGGCGAGTAATCTAAGTGG
>JABGQV010000207.1 GCA_018648655.1 Anaerolineae bacterium
TGTTCTACTTGAGGATACTACACTTTCGGGAAGTTGTTTTTAGACGCTCACTAAGAGTTATCTTTTTCTTCTCCACTACCAATACCTAGAGGCTGCCATTTTGCGTCATCTCTAAGACGATGTTGAATCCCACCGCGATCATGAAGTAGGTCAAACCCTTCTGGTTTAATAAACATCTTATCTCCATCTAATAAACCTGTAATACCCGTTTGCCCAAGTTCTGGCCGCTTATTTTGGCAATAAGCACAAGTCTTGGCATCATGCGAATGATATTCGAGTGGCTCTTCATAAGTAGTGACATAGCCTTCATAATTACGCAAAATAATTTTATGGTCTGAGGAGCTCAGCAAATAATTGGGTTGAAGAGGGATTTTCCCACCACCACCAGGCGCATCTACAATAAACTGAGGAACAGCATACCCAGATGTATGGCCTCGCAAGCCTTCTATAATTTCTATCCCCTTTGCTACAGGGGTGCGGAAATGCCCAGCACCTTCAACAAGGTCACATTGGTATAAGTAATAAGGTCTTACTTTTATCCTAGTTAATTTTTGAACTAAATCCCGCTGAATATGGACACAATCATTTACGCCTGCCATAAGAACAGATTGGTTGCCCAAGGGAATACCAGCTTTTGCAAGTTTATCTGTGGCTTCATCTAACTCTGCAGTAATTTCGTTAGGGTGATTAACATGGATATTAACCCAGAGTGGATGATATTTTTCTAACATCTCGGTTAGTTTAGAAGTAACGCGCATGGGCATGAAAACAGGAACACGTGAGCCAAGGCGGATAATTTCTATATGGGGAATATCTCTGAGGGCTTTTAGTATTCTTTCAAGAATTTTTGGGGCAAGAACAAGTGGATCGCCACCAGAAAGCAAAACATCACGAATTTGAGGTGTATTTTTGAGATATTCGATTTGCATCTCAAATTCATCGCGAGAAAAAGTTGCTGAAGGGTCTCCAACAATACGAGAGCGTGTGCAATATCGGCAGTAGGTGGCGCATTGAGTAGTAACAAGCATTAATGCGCGATCTGGATAACGATGTACTAAGCCAGGCACAGGGGAGTGCTTATCTTCGGCAAGTGAATCTTCCATCATCGCAGTGAAAGGCACCATTTCTGTTGCAGTAGGAATTACTTGTTTACGGATGGGGTCGTTTGGGTCATCCGGGTCGATGAGCGAGATATAATAAGGGGTAATATCAACGCGAAACAAGCCTTGAGACGCGAGCGCTTCTCGCTCACTATCTGTCAAATTAATAATTTTCTCGATTTCTTCAAGAGTGTTTAGGCGGTGGCTAAGTTGCCATCGCCAGCTATTCCATTTTTCATCGGGGATATCAGCATATATTGGTGCACGGTGCGAACTGAATTTTGTAGGCATTTTTTCTCCTTGGGGATTCTAAATATTAATGAACAGGGGCAATACAGAACATGGTAGTGGACGGTGGATCATGGTCAGTGCGGTAAAAACATCCATAGGAAAAATAATATTTTTTTTGCATAGTTTGATTGTAAGAGAAAAGAGAAAGAGGGTCAATAAGCGTTTCGGTGATTAAGAATAATAAGAGAAGTCTTATATTTTCGTTATAGGAGATAGCCTATGATTGACGGCGAGTAGTAGCCATGCTATCATCGACAAGCATTTTTTAACATCCTAGAGACTATAATTTTAGAGTTAAAATAGGTGTTCGTTTTATTTTTAGCAGTTTCGGTATTATTTTTTGTTTTGGAGGCTTTATTAATGAGTATTGAATTTATTTTTCGTCTTATAGGTATGACAGTTTTGGCCGTTCTTGGGGGCTATGCTGGTGTAGAAATTGAAGAATTTAATGGAATGCAACTATCTGTGCCCCTTTTAGTATTAACGGGGGCATTAGTTGGTCTTATTCTTACACCCTATGTTACTACACGCCCTATGCGTACTTTTCGCTCCCTATTAGGACGCATTGCTGCAGAAACTCTTTTTGCTGGCTTAGTTGGTTTAGTGAGCGGCCTAATTGTTGCGGCCCTTTTATCTTCTCCGCTTTCAATGCTACCTGGCCTTATTGGTAATATCGCTCCGTTTTTAGGCGTTTTACTCTTTGCTTATTTAGGCGTTGCTCTTTTTCTAATGAGACAGGGAGATATAATGGGGATGTTATCTGCTGTTTTTAGCCGTAATGGCAATGGCGGACAAGAAAATGGTAGCAATGGGGCTAATTGGTCAAAAATGAATCGCACTATTTTGCTAGACACCAGCGTTATCATTGATGGGCGAATCGCCGATATTGCTCGCACAGGATTTTTACCAGGAACTTTGCTTATCCCGCGTTTTGTTTTAAATGAACTTCAATATGTAGCAGATTCTCCTGACGGTTTACGCCGGCAACGTGGTAGACGCGGTATGGATGTACTTGCTACTCTTCAGAAAGACCCCAACGTAATGGTACGCATCAGCGATATTGATGTAGATGGTGTGCGAGAAGTAGATAGTAAACTTGTCGTTCTTGGCAAACAACTTAAGTGTCCAGTACTCACAAATGATTTCAATCTAAATAAAGTTGCAGAATTACAAGGCGTAACTGTTCTCAACATCAACGATTTAGCCAATGCCGTTAAATCTGTTGTTTTACCTGGCGAAATCATGCATATCAACATTATTCAAGAAGGTAAAGAACGCGATCAGGGTGTTGGTTATATGGAAGACGGCACAATGGTTGTAGTCGAAAATGGACGTGAGGAAATTGGCGAATATGCCGATGTCTCTGTTACAAAAGTTTTACAAACCGCGGCAGGAAGAATGATTTTCGCTCGCATTTCTACAATAGATTAGGATAGAAAGTATGTTACGTCTATATAATACACAAACTCGTAAAAAAGAAGAATTTAAAACCATAGAAGAAGGCAAGGTTCGCATGTATATTTGCGGCCCTACCGTTTACGATAACGCCCACGTCGGTCATGCCATGTCTGCACTTGTTTTTGATGTGGTGCGCCGCTATTTACAATACCGTGGTTACGATGTCAACTTCGTAATGAATTTTACAGACGTAGACGATAAAATTATTGCCCGCGCCAATACAAAAGGCATAGACCCCTTTGAGCTTGCAGAAGGCTATATTCAAGATTATAAAGACCATCTTGACGATTTAAATATCCTCCCTGCAACAATAAATCCACGTGCTACCGAAACAAAAACGATGACTAAAATCATCACCATGATTGAAGGGCTAATAGAAAAGGGCTACGCCTATACCGTCGCGGGTGATGCCTATTTTCGCGTCCATAAAGACGACGATTACGGCAAACTCTCAGGCAGAATTCTCGAAGAAATGCAAGCAGGCGCACGAATCGCAGTTGGCGATATCAAAGAAAACCCCGCCGATTTCGCTATCTGGAAAAACGCCAAAGAAGGCGAGCCCGCTTGGGAAACATCTTGGGGAAACGGTCGCCCAGGCTGGCATATCGAATGCTCTGCCATGTGTCTCCACGAACTTGGTGAAAGCATAGATATTCACGGCGGCGGCAACGACCTTATCTTCCCCCACCACGAAAACGAAATCGCTCAATCTGAATCTTTCACTGGCAAACCCTTCGCCCGCTACTGGATGCACAATGGCATGCTACAACTCTCTGGTGAGAAAATGTCCAAATCCATCGGCAACCTCGTCACCATCCACGACTTTTTAGACGACCACGAAGGCGATGTCATGCGGATGCTCGTCCTCAATGGGAATTATCGCAGCCCCCTCGCATTTACAGATGAAAGCATCTCAGCTGCAGAAAACGGCATCAAACGGCTCAAATCTGGATTTAGGCTTGCTACCGCTCAAGCAGCGGGTACCGATGTTGAGCAGCTATTTGCCAAAACAGTAGCCACGCGTGATGCCTTCACCCAAGCAATGGATGACGACTTCAACACCGCTGGTGCACTCGGGCATATTTTTGAGTTGGTACGTCTCATCAACTCATCTCGCGATTCAGGCGCAACAGATCAACAACTCAAACCTGCACAAAATACCCTCCGCGAATTGACCTCTGTTCTTGGTTTAGAACTCCAAGAAAAAGAAGGCTCAGGCGATGCAGATAAATTTATTAATTTGCTCGTAGAAGTAAGAAGTGAAGTTCGCACCCAGAAACTCTGGGCACTCTCAGACCAAATTCGAGACAATCTCAAAGAGCTTGGTGTCACCATCGAAGATGCAAAAGATGGCACAAGCTGGCGTTGGGAATAAAAAATAACCCATAGGGGCGCAGCATGCTGCATCCCCTACTTTTTTTTGGACATTATTTATGAAAGAATATATCTACGGAAGAAACCCTGTATACGAAGCACTGCGCGCCAAAAGGCGACAATTTTTTCAGTTGCTCATTAATGAAAGTGCAAAAGAAAAAGGGCGTTTAAAAGAAATTATTGACTTGGCGAAAAAACAAAACACAACAGTCAAGCGTGTTTCTCGAAAACGATTAGATAAAATTGCGCCCAATAATCAAGGCCTTGCTTTAGAAGTGAGCGGTTATCCCTACCATAATGTTTTGGATATTGTAGATAAAGCCCATTCACGTAGCGAGAAACTTTTTGTACTCATTCTTGATACCCTCCAAGACCCCCAAAACTTTGGCACTCTCTTACGAACAGCTGAATCTGTAGGCGTGCATGGAGTTGTAATTCCATTGGCACGAACGGCGCAAGTGACAGCGGCAGTGGTAAACACATCTTCTGGGGCAAGCGAGCATTTATTAATCGCACAGGCGAATCTTGCACAGGCAATTCGAGAGCTGAAAGATGCTGGGGCATGGATTATTGGCTTAGAGGGCAGTGACCAAGCCCAAAGTCCAAGTCAGATTCACTTAGATGGTGGGATCGGCATTATAGTCGGCTCAGAAGGACAGGGAATGCGTCGGCTGACTCGCGAATCCTGCGATATATTATTGAAGCTCCCAATGGAAGGACAAATCGAGTCTCTCAACGCGGCAGTGGCGGGATCAGTCGCCCTATATCTCACTTATTTAGAACGAGAGAAAAACAAATAATAACTGGTAGAGAAAAATGGCAAAAGCAAAAATTCAATTTCCACGTGGTTTTTTATGGGGGACGGCTACCGCATCACACCAAGTTGAAGGTAAAAACACAAATAATAATTGGCACGCCTGGGAAGAAGCGGGCAAAACTGCCGACAAATCGGGGCTAGCCTGCGATTGGTGGGGTGGACGCTGGCGTGAGGATTTAGACCGTGCAGTTGAGACAGGGCAAAATGCCCATCGTTTTTCAGTAGAATGGAGCCGAATTCAGCCCGAAGAAAACCGCTGGGATGAGGGTGCGCTCAACCATTACCGTGAAATTTTACGCGGTCTGCGCGAGAGAAATATGACCGCGATGGTGACTTTACACCATTTCACAAATCCGCTTTGGCTGGAAGAAATGGGCGCATGGGAAAATGATAAAACGCCTCAATTTTTTGCTGATTTTGTACATAAAACTGTTTCTGCACTGAAAGAATATACAAATTTATGGGTAACAATTAACGAGCCAAATATTTATGCGTATTCTGCTTATGTAGAAGGTGCATTCCCACCTGGAAAAAAGGATTTAAAAATTGCTTTTAAGGTAATGGTTAACTTAGTGCGTGGCCATGCACTGGCCTATAAGGCGATCCATGAAATCCAGCGTGAGGCACGAGTGGGGATGGCGCATAATTATTATTCGATAAAGCCTAAAAATGCGTATTCTCCCTTAGATCGATGGGTGGCTAAGGCACAATCAAGTATTTTTAATGACCTTTTCCCGCGAGCAGCGACTGATGGTATAGCTAAATTTTTGTGGAAGAAAGTAAAACTGCCAGAAGCCGAAAACACCCAAGATTTTATGGGCGTAAATTATTACACACGTGATCAAGTTTCTTTTAGTTTAAAAATGGCAGGCGAATTATTTGGAAAACGTTATTTCCCCAAAGATGCAGACCTAAGCGAAACGGGGATGATAGCCAATGAGCCAGAAGGTTTTTTTGAAGCAATGCGTTGGGCAAATCGTTTTGGGAAAGATATTATCATTACCGAGAATGGCGTTGAAGACTCTAGTGATAAACTACGCCCCCGCTATTTAGCACAACATATAGAGCAACTTTGGCGAGCGGTCAATTTTGGTTGGCGCATAAAGGGATATTTTCACTGGTCACTAGTAGATAATTTTGAATGGGAGCGCGGTTGGACACAACGTTTTGGTCTCTGGGAATTGGATATAGAAACTCAAAAACGAAAAAAACGAAAATCAGCAGAGTTTTACGAAGAGATTTGTAAAACAAATTCTTTATCTTCCAAGATGGTTGAAGAGTATTGTCCGGAAACAATGGAAAAAATTTTCCCTGATTAAAATCTTATGCTTAATGAATAAAAAAACGGAAGTCTTAAAGACTTCCGTTTTTTTATTCATTCTTCGGGAGAAAACTTTTTTACTACTCTCCCTTCCAATTTGCCGAACGCTTCTCAGAGAACGCCGCCATCCCTTCTTTTTGATCTTCTGATGCAAAAAGAAAATAAAAAGCACGCCGTTCAAATTCTAAACCTTCGCTAAGCGATAGCTCAAAAGATTTATTCACAGCCGCTTTCCCCTGACGCAATGCCAAAGGCGCGCGCTTTGCAATGCGGCTCGCTAATTTCAGAGCGCGATCAAGATATTCATCTACAGGGTAAACGTGATTTATCAACCCAAAATCAAATGCTTCTTGTGCAGATAATGTTCGGTTATTAAGCACCATTTCCATCGCAATAGCTTTTCCCACAGCACGGGTAAGACGCTGAGTCCCGCCTGCGCCAGGAATCACCCCAAGATTAATCTCTGGCTGCCCAAATTTTGCTTTCTCTGAGGCAATAATCATATCGCAAGACATAGCCAACTCGCACCCACCACCAAGAGCAAATCCTGAAACAGCGGCGATAAGGGGTTTCTTTATTTTACTAATTTCATCAAAAAGTTCCACAAAACTATCTTTAATCATTTCAACAGCAGACATTTGTGCCATTTGGCTAATATCTGCACCTGCGGCAAAAACACGTTCACTGCCTGCAATGACAATTGCACCAATTTCCTCATCCGCGTCGAATGCAAAGAGCGCGTCCATCAATTCGGCCATCAACTCACCGTTCAAGGCATTCATTGCTTTAGGACGATTAAGTGTAATTACACCAACCTTTTCACGTTTTTCGCTAATAATATTTTTATAGGTCATTTTCTCTCCAAATGGGCTTAGGTTTTATTTAGAAATAGGATAAAATTAGTCATCATTCAATCAAGGAGATTTTCATGAAATTCACAACTATTTTACTATACGCCCACTCGGGCTTCCGTTGGCTTATCATTCTAGCTGCTATTTTAGCCCTTATCGTCTTTGGCTATGGTTGGCTAAAGAAAAAAACTTTTCCCAAACTCGGGCGCATCTTGCCTGCCGCATATAGTGGCTTGCTTGATGCACAAGTCCTGCTCGGGCTAATCTATCTTCTTTTACTTGCCTCAAAAACAGGAGGCTTCCCGCGCTTTCGCTTAGAGCATATGGTAATAATGATTCTTTCAGCTTTTATTGCTCATTTACCCGCTCGCTGGAGAAAATCAAAAAAAGAAAACCTTTATAGAAATACCTTTCTTGCCATTTTAAGTAGCCTAATAATTATATATGTGGGCATCGCTATGCTTCCAGGCGGATGGAATCGTTAAATAGAATTAATTACCATGCAGGATCATGCCCTCCTGCATGGTAGACTATTTACAAAATTGAAGCAAACGTATATTTCAACTTGAATGCCGACCTATAAACAACAAAGGGGGAAAGAATTTTTTCATCCAACAACCTCTTCACCCAAAAGTCATGTTTTTCTGTATAATATGGAGCATCCTTATAGCAAGGAGGGTCTGAATGAAGAAGTGTTTTCCGATATTCATCTTAGTGGTTATATTTTTAACAGCATGTGAGCCTGCCTCTAAGCCTACTGCTTATCCCACCTATCACCCCGATGCAGTTGAGCCAATGAGCACGATATTTGCTTGGCAAACCACATGTACTGCCGCGCAAACAACAATGATACCTCTTCAATGTTCCGCCTCAGGTGAAAATGGAAAAATGGACATAAAAAATAAGACACTAT
>JABGQV010000132.1 GCA_018648655.1 Anaerolineae bacterium
AGATATAAAAAAAGGGTTTGACTTATGATTAGTCAAACCCTTTTAAAATAGTTTTTTTATTTAGACGTCGGAGGGAGTTTCTTCAACGACTGCTTTTTTTTGCACTTTTTTCTTAGCAGTCTCTACTGCACCCTTGCCTTTTTCAACAGCCTCTTGTCCCTTTACTTTTGCGCTATCAAGAGCTTCCTTACCACGAACTTTAGCACTTTCAGCAACTTCTTTTCCACGGTCAACAACAACTTGTCCGCGATCCATTAATTCTTTTTGTAATTCAGTAGCGCGAGCTTTTGCTTCTTCGGCAGCAGCTTCAGCACGAGCAATTGCTTCTTCTGTAGTTTGTGCAGCTTGGTCTTTCAACTCAATCCCGCGTTCCTTGAGTAATGTGCGGGTTTCTTCACCAGATTGAGGAGCAAAGAGCAAAGCAGCAACTGCGCCAGTGAGGCCACCAACAATAAATCCAACTAAAAATGCACCAAATTCGTCACGTTCAGACATAATATTCTCCTTTTTATAATTTATAAACTAGTTTTTCTTAATGCCAAGTACTTCTAAAACTCGCTGTAACCCAGCTAGACTTGTATTTAGCTTAATGACTGGTTCAGCAATATTTTCACTGATAAATGTAGTTGTTCCTTTTAAGGTATGCACTGTTTCGTTTGTTGCATCCAAAATTGGCTTAATTTCATTTTGTAATAAATTCATCAAACTGGCAATTTGGAGTATCAAGATAACTAAGGCAGCGCCAATTACTAAGGATTCAAATGCCATAAAGATGATGAAAATATCACGAATTTTTTCTGTGGGAGTGCTGGGATTTAATAAAGCAATCACTGCGCCTATTACCCCACCCAAAATTAGTAAAACGAAGAAAATTGCAATTACAGCCATCTTTCGTTGATCGCGTAATTCTTCTTCGCTATTTTTTTCTACAGGAATTTCCACAATTTCTTCAGTCATGGTCATATTATAGCATATTCATCTAAGTTCTTCTTTGCTTCTTGACTGCAAATTATGATTCTGGTATTCTATAACTACCGAACGGTCGGTAGGTTTTTGGAGATTGCACACTATGATGACAAAAGAAGAAATACTAGACGCCGCGGCACAAATTTTTCGTATAAAAGGCTATCACGCCACATCTATGAGTGATATTGCTGGTGCAGTTAATTTACAAAAAGCTAGTTTATATCATCATGTTTCTAGTAAACAAGATATTCTCTTAGAACTTCTAGACCAAGCTCTTGAACTCCTAACGGGGGAGATTATTAGCATTGTAAGAGACGAAGAACTTTCATCCGATAAAAAATTGCGCCAAATGATATATGCTTATCTCAATGCTCTTATAAGCTATGTCGATTTATCTTCTGTTTTGCTCATGGAGCATCGCTCACTTAATCCTGAACGGCACGCACGTCATATCCCTAATAGAGATCGTTTTGAAGCCCTTTGGCGTAAAGTCATTGAAGAAGGTATGCAAACGGACGTTTTTTGTTGTGCAGAAACTAGCCTCACCGCACGTAATTTGCTTGGCGCAATGAATTGGGTAATTACTTGGTATAACCCCAAGGGTGAACTTTCTATAGAAGATATCGCTGACCAAACGGCCTCTCTTTTTCTAGATGGATTGAAGGGTAATTAGATGCAACCTATCCCTACCACTAAGTCCCCGCATAGCTTTGCTGAATTTACCACCCAAAAAGGCGCACGAATTTTCAGAATTCCTATACAAGCTTTTCCGGGATTTTGGGTTTATGCTTATCTTGTTTTTGTGGATGATTTAATTGTCCTGATTGATACAGGGTCGGGATTTGGAGATAGCGATAAAGAGTTATTGGCAGGATTTGAAGAAGTACGAGCGCGTTTTGGGCTTGATATTCGCGTGGAAGCGTTGGATTATATCCTTATCACCCATGGCCATATTGATCATATTGGGGGATTGCCCTATCTCTGCAAAAGAACAGATGCCTTAGTAGGTATTCATGAACTTGATTTACGTAACCTAACCAATTATGAAGAGCGGATTTTTGTTTCTGTACGTCGCTTACGTGAATTTCTTATTGAAGCAGGTGTGGGTGACGAAAAGTGCGAAGAAATTATGCGTGTTTATGAAGTTAACAAGGCCCTGTTTTCTTCTGTTCCTGTTGATTTTACTTTTGATGCAATTGGGATGCAATTAGAAAATCGATTTGAATTTCAGCATGTGCCTGGCCATAGCGCTGGGCATGTCGTTATTCGCCTAGATGATTATCTCTTTTGTGGTGATCATGTTTTAAACGGTATTTCTCCACATCAGTGGCCTGAAAGATTAACGATGAATATGGGATTGGGTCATTATTTTGACTCTTTGGATAAGCTAGATGCTTGGGCTGGCGATAATATCACCTTAACACTTTCTGGCCATAATGAGGCTATAGAAAATCTCCATGACAGGATAATGGAGATTAAACAAATTCACGCTCAACGTCTCGTGCGTACTCTTGAAATCTTGTCCACGCCAGGCACGATAGCTGAGGTCTCATCCCAGTTATTTGGAGAGGTGGGAGGATACGACATCCTGTTATCAGTAGAAGAGGCTGGAGCACATGTTGAATACCTATATCAGCGCGGACTTTTGGGCATATCCAATATTGAAGAAATTGAGCAAGGCGGAGTGCCTTTGCTTTATGAGCGTATGAGTGATGCAGTGGCAGAACAAGTGAGAATTTGTTGCTAAAACTGTAACGCAAGATCTATCTTGTGTTTTGAAAAGAGCGACATAAATGTCGCATTACGAAGGAGGAAGAATGTATTCTTTTGAACCGAACGAAGAACAACAAATGCTGATCGATGCCGTCAGCCGCTATGCGGAAGATTTGCGTGAAGCGGCCGAGGAAGCGGAGGAACATGCGAGGTTTCCCGAGGGCCTCGTTGAGAAGGGCTGGGAGATGGGCGTATTGCAAGCATCTATCCCTGAGGTTTATGGCGGATTCGGCGACTACTCTAGCGTGACGGGGGTGCTGGCGGCTGAGGAATTGGCTTACGGTGATTTGCCGGCTGCTTTGGCGGTGATGACACCCAACCTTTTTGTTTTGCCAATCTTGCTTGCTGGCTCTGAAGTGCAAAAAGAGAGATTTATTCCGCCCGTGATTGAGATGGAGTGGAAAGCCTACACCGCCGCATTGATTGAGCCAATTTTCAATTTTGATCCTACTGAGTTGAAAACGACTGCAGTTGCCGATGGCGATGATTTTGTGATTTCTGGCAAGAAAACCTATGTGCCTTATGCTAAAGATGCCGAAATGATGATCGTTTATGCCAATGTAAATGGCGTGACGCAAGGCTTCATCGTTCCCGCTGGCGCAGAAGGTTTGACAGTTGGCGAAGAGAATAAGCTAATGAGTATGCACGCTTTGCTTCAATATGATCTTGAGTTGGTTAACGTGCGCGTGCCTGCTGAAAACCGCCTTGGAGGTGATTTTAGAGCCGTTTTAGCTGCTAGCCATGTTGGTTTGGCAGCATTGGCAATTGGTGTGGCAAAAGCATCTCTTGATTATGCTATTAATTATGCTAAAGATCGTGAAGTTTTTGGTGTAAAAGTGGCGCAAAAACAGGCAATGGCTTTTATGATGGCAGAAATGGCGATGGAAATTGAATCCACTCGTATGTTGACATGGGAAGCGGCATGGAAACTGGATACCGAGAAAGAAGATGCCTATAAATCAGCCTATCTTGCAGCGACTAGCGCCATTGATATGGTGATGATGGTCACCGATCGCGGCGTGCAGATTTTGGGTGGTCATGGCTATATCCGTGAACACCCTGTTGAGCGTTGGATGCGTAACGGCCGCGGCTTCGCGACCTTTACCGGACTGGCAATCGTCTAGGAAGAATAAATTATGACTATAGAATTTGAAACCCCAAAACCTATCGCGCAGCAGCAATACGTCTTAAAAACCGTTGCCGATAATATGATGCGCCCATATTCACGCTATTTTGACGAGAATGAGCATGAAATTCCATGGGATTATATTAACTTTATGCACCAAGCGATGAAAGCCTCTGGTGCTGGCTCATTAGCCCCAAAAGATAAGAAAAAAGAAGACCCAAACAAACCTAAACGTCCGCCAATTGGATATCAGATGTTGGCGCATATGTTAGAAATTCTGTCTTGGGGTGATACAGGGATGTATCTCATCACCCCCGGCGGCGGACTTGGAGCCGCAGCAGTTCAATCAGCGGGCACTACAGAGCAAAAGAAGAAATTCTTAGCTCGTTTCATGGGTGAAAAACCCACCTTCGCTGCGATGTGTATGACCGAAGCGGATGCTGGCTCTGACACCTCTAAAATCCGTGCGAATGCTGTTTTAGATGAAGAGAGCAATGAATGGGTCTTGAACGGAGAGAAGATTTTCGTTACTGCTGGTGACAAAGCCTTAACTGAATACGAAGAATCTGGTCAAGGTTTTATTGTTGTTTGGGCGACCATTGATCCTGAAGCAGGACGTGCAGGAATGCGCTCTTTCGTCGTTGAAGCAGGTACGCCTGGCGTAAAAGTAATGAAGATGGAGCATAAACTTGGTATTCGTGCTTCTGATACAGTGACCATCGTTTTGCAAGATGCTCGCGTACCTTTTGAGAATATCTTGGGTAAGTCCACTGTAGAAAAAACGACCAAAGGCTTCAAAGGTGCAATGGCGACCTTTGACGCAACTCGTCCTCTTGTTGCTGCGATGGGAATTGGCGTTGCTCGTGCTGCTCTAGAATTCGTTCAAGAGAAACTTGCCGAAGAAGGCGTAGAAATTCGCTACGGAAAACCACGCAATACGCTCACCTCGATTGAGCGCGATGTGATTGATATGGAAGTGATGGTGCGCTCCGCTTGGTTAGTGACTCTTAAAGCGGTCTGGATGGCAGATAATCGTAAATCAAATGCTTTAGAGGCTTCAATGTCGAAAGTCAAAGCTGGTGACGTGGGCCCCAAAGTGACTCAAAAAGCCATTGAGATTCTAGGACCTCTTGGCTACTCCCGCGAATTCTTGCTTGAAAAATGGTTCCGTGATGCAAAAATCACCGATATCTACGAAGGCACAGGGCAGATTAATAGGCTCGTTGTGGCTCGTAATTTATTGGGATATCGCGGTAGTCAATTACGATAATTTTGATTGTCACCGTAGGGATGCAATATGCTACATCCCTACGGTGAATAATTAGGAGAAAAACATGAAATACCAAGTAAACAAAGCTGTCGTGGTCGGCGCAGGGACAATGGGTGCGGCACTCGCAGCACATTTTGCAAATGCTGGTATTCCAACGACCTTGTTGGATATCGTGCCTTTTAAATTAACTGAAAAAGAAGAGAAAAAGGGCTTATCGAGAGAAGATAAAGCCGTCCGCTATCGCATCGTAAACGATGGGCTGATGTCAGCAAAAAAATCTCGCCCTGCATCCTTCTTTTCTAACGACCAGCACGAATTGGTCACAGTCGGCAATCTCGAAGATGATTTTGATGTCATCGCCGAAGCCGATATTGTCATTGAAGCGATCATCGAAAACCTTGAAATTAAGCAAGATTTGATGAAACGTATTGATGCAATTCGCAAGCCGAGCGCGATCATTGCCACGAATACTTCTGGCATTCCTGTAAAAGATATTGCCGAAGGGCTTTCAGATGGCTTCAAAGGACATTTCCTCGGGATGCACTTCTTCAACCCGCCTCGCTATTTGAAATTGCTTGAAGTGATTCCCACCGATGATACCCTCCCCGCAGTGGTTGAATTTGTGAGCCATTTTGGTTCATATCGTCTTGGCAAGGGTATTGTGCTCTGCAAAGACACACCCAACTTCATCGGCAATCGCCTTGCTTTTGGCACGGGCGCATTTGCCCTCGATTATATTCTCAAGAATGATCTCAGCATCGAAGAAGTGGATATGGTTACCGGTGTGACTATGGGTCGCCCCAAAACGGCTACTTTCCGCCTTATTGACCTCGTTGGCATAGATGTTTGGGAACA
Organism: Anaerolineae bacterium; assembly: GCA_018648655.1. GTDB lineage: Bacteria > Chloroflexota > Anaerolineae > Anaerolineales > Villigracilaceae > Desulfolinea. The sequence goes on from JABGQV010000132.1 coordinate 5,991, forward strand.
TGTCGGGCGCAATCTTGCCCCGCTCATTCAGCACGATACCTACGCGCTGCCTTATCTCGAAGCCGAAGCTCCCAACGCGCTCATCGGTGAGATGGTCAAACGCAATTGGCTTGGCAATAAGACTCGTGGAGGCTTCTACAACGTCAAAAAAGATGCCGAAGGTAAGAAAACCTTTCTGCATCTTGATTTTGAGACAATGGAATATGTCGAAGCTAAGAAGCCCAAATTTGATTCTGTTGGTGCGGCAAAGAAAGGCAAAGGTCTCAAGGGTAGCCTCGAAGCCATGCTCGCGGGCGATGATAAAGTCGCCAAGCTCGTGCAGGCACTCCTCTATCAGGGTTCTCAATATGCCTCTGTTTTGATCCCAGAAGTTTCAGATACGATGAAGCCGATTGATGATGCCATGCGCTGGGGTTTCGGCCACAAAAAGGGTCCCTTCGAGATTTGGGATCTGCTTGGGGTAGCGTCGCTCGTTGAGCAGATGACTGTTGCGGGATTTGCTCCCGCCGATTGGGTCCTCACCATGTTGAAAAACGGGCGTGACTCCTTCTATCAATATGAAGATGGAAAAATTGTGGGCGTTTACGATGTCTCTAAAGAGGACTATGTCCGCATCGAACGTGACCTCAGCGTGGTTGCCCTCAAAGAGCAAAAAGTTGTCTCGAAAAACGCTGGTGCGACCCTTTACGATATGGGTGATGGCGTGGCATGTGTTGAGTTCCACACGAAAATGAACGCGATTGATGCTGATATTGTCGGCATGATGAACGAAGCCCTAGACCGAACAGCGACCGATTTTGACGCGTTGGTAATCGGCAACGAAGCCGATCACTTTAGCGCAGGCGCAAATCTCTTCATGGTCGTGGTCGCCGCCCAAAACAAGATGTGGGACCAGTTAGACGAAATGATTGTGGGCTTGCAAAATGTGAATATGCGGATGCGCTACTCGCCGAAACCGGTCGTGATTGCCCCCGCTGGCATGGCACTCGGCGGCGGATGCGAAATCACGATGCACAGCTCGCGCGTTGTTGCGGCTGGCGAATTATATATCGGTTTAGTCGAGTTGGGCGCGGGCGTTATCCCCGCTGGCGGTGGCACAAAAGAGATTATGCGCCGCGTAATCAACCCTGCGATGAAAACCCAAGATGCAACCGCACTACCTTTTCTGCAACAAGCCTTTTTGCAAATTGGACAAGCGAAAGTTGCCACCAGTGCGCGTGAAGCCCAGCAGATGGGCATCCTCGGCGCAGCAGACCGGATTGTGATGAGCAAAGATCACCTGATTGCAGAAGCGAAGAAAGAAGCCTTGCATATGGCCAACACTGGCTATGCCCCACCCGCACCAGAGAAAATCTATGCCTCAGGGCGCGATATGCTTGGCGCGCTGAAATTGGGCGCATATATGTTCACCGAAGGTGGTTTCATCACTGAGTTTGAGAATGTGATTGCCAATAAACTCTCTTATATTTTGAGCGGTGGTGGCCTGAGCAAACCTGCATGGGTCAGCGAGCAATATATTCTCGACCTTGAGCGCGAAGCTTTCCTTTCACTCTGTGGTGATGAAAGAACCCTGGCGCGTATGCAGTCCTTGCTAACAACTGGTAAGGTTTTACGAAATTAGGAGCGGTTGAAAGTTGCAGGTTTGAAGGTTGAAAGTTGGAAAGTAGAAAGTGAAAAGCTTGCAACCTTAAACATTAAACCTTGAACTGATTAAAGGAGAAAATTATGGAAATGCGAGAAGCTGTAATCGTTGCCGCTGTTCGTAC
>JABGQV010000203.1 GCA_018648655.1 Anaerolineae bacterium
CTTATTTTTACCTTCTTCAGCTTCTGCAATATTATCTTCTTCACGGAATTTAATTTCTTCAGACATAACGTACTTTCTCCTATGTATCATGACTATAATGCTCTGTATTGTAGGGGATAATGAGATAAAGTCAAGCATAGATCAAAACGAGAAAGAACTAATTTCGAACTATGCCATCCACAAATTAGTTCACGAACGGAAGAATTTCGTATTACAAATTCTTGTTTAGAAAACAAGGTAAAATACTCCCCATGCAAGCATCTGACCATATCCAACAAATTCTCGCTACCCTGCCCGATAAGCCTGGTTGTTATTTAATGAAAAATGCCGAGGGGGAAATTATCTATATCGGCAAAGCAATCAATCTCAAAAATCGTGTTCGCTCCTATTTTCATGCCAGTGCGGGGCATAATAGAAAAACGCGGCGTTTGGTACAAGAAATCGCCAATATAGAGTGGATTGTCGTCGGCTCAGAACTCGAAGCCCTAATTCTTGAGATGAATCTCATCAAACGTCATCGCCCGCGCTTCAATGTGCGGCTGAAAGATGATAAGCGCTACCCTTATATCAAAGTTCATTGGCAAGACGATTTCCCCAAAGTGACCGTCACCCGTCAGTTGCGCAAGAAAGATGGCGCACGCTATTTTGGCCCCTATACCTCTGTTTGGGCAGTCCACCAGACATTGGATTTAATCCGTAGAATATTCCCTTATTTGACGTGTAACCGCGAAATCACGGGGATGGATAAACGCGCGTGTCTCTACATGGATATCAACTTGTGTTCTGCCCCCTGTGTAGGTGCTGCCACTAAAACAGAATACCGTCAAATGATTGCCGACCTGATGCAGTTCCTGGATGGACGCACCGATCCCATCGTCAAGCGCTTAGAAGCAGAAATGGCAAAAGCCTCCGAAGATTTGCGCTATGAAAAAGCCGCTACATTACGAGATCAAATCAACGCTATCGAGAAAGTAGTCGAAAAACAAAAGGTGATCACAAAGAAGCAAATCGATTCAGACGTAATCGCGATGGCCCGCCAAGATGGTGATGCCTGTGTGCAAATCTTCTTCATCCGCTCTGGAAAAATGATTGGACGTGAGTACTTCATGCTCGAAGGCACAGAAGATGACGCCGATGAAGCCGTAATGGCTCAATTTGTAAAACAATTTTATACAGAATCAGCAAAAGTGCCTTCCGAGGTTTTGCTCCCTAAAGAAATTGAAGAGGCGCATATCATCAAAGAATGGCTAAATACCAAACGTGGTGGCAGAAAAGTACAAATGCGCGTTCCTCGACGTGGGCAATCTCGACAACTAGTACAAATGGCATCTGAGAATGCGGCAGAAACCTTAAAATCATTAAGAGCGCAATGGCAAGCAGATACCCATAAACAAGAAGAATCACTGAACGATTTAAAAAAATCCTTAAGCCTAAAAGAGCCACCAAATCGTATTGAATGTTATGATATATCCCACACACAGGGAGTAGCTACAGTCGGGAGCATGGTTGTCTTTACACAAGGTGTACCAGACAAAAAATTATATAGAAGATTCAACGTGCGCAGCGTTACTGGACCCGATGATTTTGCTAGTATGGAAGAAGTTTTACGCCGCAGATTCAAACGCTGGCAATCTGCTCGAGAATCAACTCCCCAGCCTAAATCCAAGAGTGATGCGTCCTTCTCCTTCCTCCCCGATGTATTAATTGTAGATGGCGGAAAGGGGCAATTAAGCCGTGCAGTTCAAGTCCTCGAAGATTTTGATTTGATGGATAAAGTCCCTGTCGTGGGATTAGCAAAACGCGAGGAAGAAATTTTCTTTCCTAATCGATCTGATAGTATTTTATTGCCGCGGCATTCCCAAGGATTTTATCTCGTACAGCGAATTCGAGATGAAGCCCATCGCTTTGCCATTACTACACATCGCAGAAAGCGCAGAAAAATTGGGATGGCTTCAATATTAGATTCTGTGCCTGGAATTGGCCCCGCAAAGCGAAAAGCCCTCTTGCAAGAATTCGGTTCTGTAGATAAGATAAGGCTCGCAAGCGTGGAAGAATTAACCGCTACCAAAGGCATCAACACAGCATTGGCTGAGACAATAAAAGCGAGTTTGGCATGAAAAATATTTGGATAGTAGACGACGACGAAGAAATGCTTCGGGCAATGGATTTAATGCTCAAAATGCTCGATTTTGAAACACGCTTCTTTATGCACGCTCGCCCCACTGCCGAAGCTCTTCTGGCTGGTGAAGAACCCGACGTGATTTTGCTTGATATCAATATGCCCGAAGTCTCTGGTTTAGATGTGCTAGAATTCATTCGCCGCAATAAAAAATGGGATGATATTCCCGTTGTAATGCTTTCCACCGAAGCGGCAGATGTCACGGTTGATAAAGCAATATTATTAGGCGCCAATGGATATATAACTAAACCGGTAATGTTAGAAGATCTAAAAGACGAATTAGAAAAGGCAATGAAAAAGGCAAACTAAAAACTCAAAAGAAAAAAGGAATGGAAAGAATGGCTAAGAAGAAAAAAAAGAAAAAAACACAGCCCCAAAATGCATCAGCCTATAAGGCACGTCAAGCAAAGAAAATGCGAATTGCGGTAGCAGTGGTCTCTGTAATTATTGTACTTTCAATGGCCCTCACTTCGTTGAATATCGGGTAAAAACTCAACACAAATACTCAGGATTAAAATAAAAGCTCTACCCAAAACAGGATTATTATGCTTGAAAAACTAGCTGGTATAGAAAAACATTATAAAGAACTGAATGATGAACTAATGCAAATCGGTGATGACTATATTCGCGCCGCAGCAATTGGCAAAGAGCGCGCAGAAATTGAACCAATAGTTCAAAAAGCAGAAGAATACAGAGAGATACTGAGCAGCATAAAAGAAGCACGCTCTATTTTAGAAAGCGGCACCGACCCAGATTTTGTAGAACTCGCTGAAATGGAAATAGCTGAGCTAGAGCCTCAGGTAGAGCCGTTAGAAAATGAAATCAAACTTTTGCTGGTTCCCAAAGACCCACGCGATAATAAGAACGTAATTATGGAAGTCCGTGCTGGCACTGGTGGCGACGAAGCCGCTCTCTTTGCTGCCGACCTTTACCGTATGTATACACGCTACGCCGAAAACCAAAAATGGAAGACCGAAATCATGTCGCAGAGCAATATTGGTATAGGCGGAGTAAAAGAAATCACCTTTCTTATCAAGGGAGATGGCGCATATTCTAAACTCAAATTTGAATCTGGCGTGCATCGCGTTCAACGCGTACCAAGTACCGAATCACAAGGCAGAATCCACACATCTACCGCCACAGTAGCAGTATTAGCAGAAGTCGAAGAAGTAGATATCAAAATCCCTGCAACAGATTTACGCATTGATGTTTATAAATCAGCCGGCGCAGGTGGGCAAAGTGTCCAAAAAAACTCCACCGCCATCCGCATCACACACGAACCAAGTGGCTTAGTAGTTGCATGTCAAGATGAACGCTCACAACTGCAAAATAAACTTCGGGCAATGGCAATTTTACGCGCACGTCTTTACGAAGCCGAAGAAGAAAAACGCCGTTCAAAAAGAGAAGCAGATCGCCGCTCACAAGTAGGCACTGGGGAACGCTCAGAAAAAATCCGTACCTATAATTACCCACAATCTCGCGTCACCGACCATCGCATTAACCACTCATCCTATAATTTACAAGGCATGATGGAAGGCGATATAGCCGAATTTATCGAAGAACTTATTACGAGAGATGAGGCAGATAGATTAGCCGCAGTAAACGAATAGCCCCCACCCAGCCTCCCCCAAACACGACGAAAAAACTGTCGAATTTAGGGGAGGGGTTTTCCCTGATGTCTCCCATCCTTCCAAAAATCACCCGAAATTTACAAAAGTCCAGTGAAACACCTGCCCTAGACGCACAAGTTTTACTTGCCCACATCACGGGGAAATCTCGGGCATGGCTTTTGGCACATCCTGAGCTAAAGCTCTCTCTTTCAGAAGAAAAAAAACTAAATAGCGCCCTTGAAAAATTGCAAAATAATATCCCTTTACCTTATGTAATTGGGCATTGGGAATTTTTCGGATTAGAATTCCACCTCTCAAACGCGGTGTTAATACCTCGTCCTGAAACCGAAGAATTGATTGAGCACGCACTGTCTTGGCTACGCGCAAGCAACGCTCGCCACGTATTAGACATGGGGACTGGCTCAGGCTGTATCCCTATTTCTCTAGCAAGGAATATCCGCGATTTGAACGTGGTCGCCGTTGATATATCGTCATCTGCCCTCAACATCGCCCGCCAAAACGCGCAAAAGCATGAAGTCGAAATCACCTTCGCCCAAAGCGATTTGCTTGCAAATTTGCCTCTTGCTACCTTCGATTTAATCACCGCCAATCTTCCCTATATCCCAACCAAAACGCTGAAGACCCTCGAAGTCTTCCAACGCGAACCTACCCTCGCTCTAGATGGCGGAGAATCTGGCCTAGATTTGATTCAAAGATTACTTAAAGATGCTCCACGCTATCTTGCCCCAAAAGGTGTGATTATGTTAGAAATCGATTCTTCACACGGAGCAGCTGCGTTAGAATTGGCGAAAAAGTTTTTCCCCGAAGCGGAAAATAAATTAGTCAAAGATTTGTCTAAACGAGATAGATTTATTATTATCCAAACCTAATAAGCATCTTCAAGACCATGCAAACAAAAACAATCCCCATCTCCTCTTCAGATGCACTTCCCGTCGCACTAAAATCCCTTCTGAAAGGAGAGCTCATCGCCTTCCCAACAGATACCGTTTACGGCATTGGCACACTCGCCTTTAACGCGACTGGCGCCGCAAAGATTTACGCTGCAAAAGAACGTCCGCCCGACAAAGCTCTTCCCATTTTATTAGCTGATAGTGAAGATTTTGAAAAAGTTGCCGCAAATATCCCCGAAATGGCGCGTATTTTGGCAGAAGCTTTTCTGCCTGGCGCATTGACACTAATCTTGCCCAAGCACCCCGATATTCCTGAAGCCATATCATCTTTAGAGACAGTCGGTGTCCGTATTCCCGACCATGAATTTACACGCACCTTATTGCGCGCGACAGGGCCAATGGCGGTCACTTCGGCAAATATCTCTGGGAAGGATAGCCCCATAAGTGCAGCAGAAGTTTATAATCAGCTTAATGGCAGATTACCCTTGATTTTAGATGGTGGCATTTTTAAAAATGGCGTCCCTTCCACAGTGGCAGATTGCACAGAGGAAGAAGTAAAGATTCTACGAGAAGGTTCAATTAGCAAGAGTGCAATTCTTAAAAGCTTAGCAAGGTAAGAAATTGAGGTATTCTCCCATCAGAAAAGGTATAAGGCGATAGAAATATCACCAAGAAAAACTCAGGAGCACCAATGCATATCCCCGCCCTCACCACCGAGCAAATGATTGAAGTTGACCGCCTCATGATTGAAGATTATGGCATCAGCCTTTTGCGCATGATGGAGAATGCAGGCAGAAACTTAGCAGAATTAGCATTGCGAATGCTTAAAGATTCTGGGGCAGGAAAAAGCGTTGTTGTTTTATGCGGCGCAGGGAATAATGGCGGGGGTGGAATGGTTGCCGCTCGCCATCTATATAACCGTGGTGCAGATGTGCATCTGATGCGTGTTGGAGGTAGTCCACTTAAGGAGATTCCTGCACAACAATGGCAGATTCTCAGCAAAATGGGATTGCGCAACGAACCTGACTTCAACTTGAACGATGCCGACCTAATCATCGATGCGATAATAGGCTATGGGCTGCAAGGAAAGCCGCGCCCGAATGTTGCTAATGTGATTGACCAAATCAATGCCTCGGGCACACCAGTTTTGTCATTGGATGCGCCCTCGGGACTAAACACAAGTTTGGGAGCAACAAGCAAGCCCACTGTCTACGCGCGCTCCACGTTGACGCTGGCATTGCCCAAAGTAGGCTTACTAACCGAATCCGCTAAAGAAGCCGTCGGAGACCTTTATCTGGCTGATATCAGCGTTCCCCCAACGTTGTATAAAAACCTTGGCTTAGATATTGAACCACTTTTTTATGAAGATACGATTATCAAAACAGGAGAATAAAATGTCTGATTTATACAGTATGACCCCCTCAACAATTATGATGTATAGCACCACTTGGTGTGGCGATTGCAAACGCGCAAAGAAATTCCTTGACAAACAAAAAGTGCCGTACACTGATGTGGATATTGAAAAGGACGAAAAAGGGCGTGATTTTGTGATGAAGGTGAATGATGGTGCTCGCGTTGTACCTACAATTATTTTCCCCGATGGTGATGTGTTGGTTGAGCCTTCGACAAAGGAATTACGAGTTAAAGTTTCATAAAAAAAGCCCTGCGTTGCAGGGCTTTTTTTACTTAATCTTTGTTTTTGAAACGCACGAGAGATTGCCCTTCTTCAAATTTCCCTTTTGCGTTTTTAGCATAAAACTCTTGCAGAATTTTTATATCAGCATCTAGGCTGCCAGATGGGGTAAAGTAACCACAGATGCCACATTTTCTTTCGACATAATTCACAAACCCCATCGCTACAGGGACTTGCGCACCCTGAGCAATATAATAAAAACCCGATTTCCAATGGTCAACATATTTGCGTGTTCCTTCAGGTGCGAGAGCAATGACTAGTTTTTCTCTTTCGTCATAAAAATCTATGATTTGCCCCACAAAGTTTTTCCGTGCCCCACGCACAACCGAAATACCACCAAAAGCACGCATGATGGGTCCCATTATGCCTCGAAAGAGGGATTCTTTGCCTACCCAGCGTGGCCTTACGCCTAAGCCCGCCATAACCAAAAGCGCAAAAACCCAATCCCAATTACTGGTATGAGGTGCACCAATCAACACATATTTTTGAGTAGGAGGTTTTTCATCTACCAACTCCCACCCAATTAGACCTAAAATAAAAAGCGAAAAGGGTTGCCACCAATATCTTTTTTTCTTTTCCAATTTTCAATCCCCTTATTTATCTTTTCTCGGTAAGAAACGAACTTCTCCCTGCTGAAGCGGGTTTTTACCAATTTTGTCAGCATAAAACTTTTGAAAAACGCCTATATCTGCTTCCATATCTCCGGTAGGGTAAAAATATCCGCCTATACCTATGCTTTTGCGAGAATAATCTAGAAACGCCATTGCAACAGGAACTTTTGCGCCCTGCGCAATATGATAAAAGCCTGTTTTCCAGTGGTCAGATCCACGACGTGTTCCTTCAGGCGAAATGGTAATGACCATCTTCTTACGTTCATTATACATATCAACCATTTGAGCAACGAAATTTTTCTTTGCCCCACGTTCAACAGGAACGCCACCCAACCCGCGAAACACTTTCCCTTTAGGTCCTTTAAAAAGAGAATCTTTGCCTACCCAATGCAGGCGTAAACCAAGTGCCGCCATCATCAACAAAATAAGAGGAAAATCCCAATTAGATGTATGGTGCGCCCCAATCATGATGTATTTTTGTACAGGAGGTAGTTCAGCCACTAGGCTCCAACCAAAAAGCTTTAAGGTATGTTCTGCGGATTTTTTCCATAAATAGTTAAGCACTATTGATATAAAATTCATTTTACGTTCCTTTTCTCGCGAGGTTTTCTACTCACATTTTTGACATGCGAAGCTAGTTTATCACAATTTTTTAGGATGAGTAAAAACCGTGCTACACGTGATTTGAACTTGTGTGTCTACCCTCAGCATTTATTTGGCATGTATATCATCCCCTAAAAAGATA
>JABGQV010000209.1 GCA_018648655.1 Anaerolineae bacterium
TATAGTTTTGAAATCGCAGGGATTGGGCGAGAAAAGGAGCTAAAATGACACACCGTGAAGATGCTGTGATCGTTAACACCATAGTAAGACAAGCCTTAGCAGCAGCCGAAGAGGTGATGGGGAAAAATGGCTTAAATGCTGTTTTGCGCTTAAGTGACTTGGGCAGTTTTGCGAACAACTTGCCTCCAGATAATCTTGAACCTGCTATTAAAGCGACAGAATATGCTCAATTTAACCAAGCCATAGAGGAATTTTATGGGCGCGGTGGGCGTGGCATGCTAAAGAGAATCGGAAAAGCATCCTTCCAATACGCCATCAACGAACAGCCAGCACTGCTTGGCGTTGCTGGTGCTGCTTTGAAACTTTTACCACAAAAACAACGCATTAAATTTATTTTAAACAGCATGGCAAATGCTCTGAAAAAAACAAATTCACAGGTAGAGGCTTGGGTAGAAGAGGAAGATGAAAAAATTGCTTATATAGAATCTTCTTGTGCAATTTGTCATAGCCGTAAAAGCGACAAAGAAATTTGTTATCTATATCTTGGATCATTAGGAGAAGCTATTGAGTGGGCAACAGGGAAAAGCTACGAGATTACAGAAACGCATTGTATGGCAAAGGGTGATGAATATTGTCGCTTTGAAGTTGGCGAGGAAGAATAATGACCAATAAAAAAGCGAAATTTTCTGTAAAAATACTCGAAAACCTTGTAGCTATTACCGCAGCTGAGATTGGTAAAAAAAACTTGCCCATAGTATTGAATAAATCAAAGCTTCCTAAAGAGTGGGCAGAGGACGATAATCTTGCAAAAATGAATGAGGAAGAAGCGGCAGAATCTTACGCTGGATTACAGCAAGCCATTCGTGCTTATTATGGGCGCGGCGCACGTGGTATTTTGCAACGAATTGGGCGTAAACTATGGGGGAAATTGCTTGAAACAGCCTCATTTAAAGAAAAAGTACAAGCTAAACTTTTACGTGGATTACCTGAGACGATACGCCGAAAAAATGTCTTAGAGCTTCTTACTCGCTTATTAGATACAGAAGCGGATGAAATGAGCGTTCACACCCTTGACCTCAACTTGCTTCTTGCCGATAACACCAGCCCAACGACCCACAACCAACATGACGACGAGCCAATTTGCCATATTACGCATGGGCTGATTCGAGAAGCAATTTACTGGGCAACATCAAAAGATGCCGTAATTGAAGAAAGCTCTTGTCGGGCAACGGGTGCTACAAATTGCGAATTTAAAATCATAGTTGGAGAATAATCATGAGTGAAGAAAATCAAAGTAGAATCAAATGGCGTTTTAAAAGTGTTGATGGCTTGAATCTTTTTGCGCATGCCTTTCCTTCCCCAAACCCTCCAAAAGCTATTATATGTATGGTGCATGGGCATGGTGAACATATTGAGCGCTATGCACATCTTGCCGCAGCATTGAACGATGCTGGTTATACCTTCGTTGGCTTTGACCATCGAGGGCATGGGCAATCAGAAGGCGCACGCGGGCATACTCCCACCTACGAAGCTTTGCTAGATGATATAGAAGTTTTTCTGGCAGAAATTGAGGAAGATTACCCTGATGTGCCACGTATTTTATATGGGCATAGTATGGGCGGTAATCTTGTGCTCAATTATGCGTTGAGACGCAAGCCAGATATTAAGGGCATAATCTCTACTAGCCCGTGGATTAAATTAGCCTTTGAGCCACCAGCAATTCAGGTTTTCTTAGGCAAATTGATGGATAAAATTTATCCATCCTTTATCCAGGCTTCAGGGTTAGAAACAACCAGCCTTTCACGTGACCCAGAAGTGGTGCGTGCCTACGAAGAAGATTCTCTTGTTCACGACAAAATCTCAGCCCGGCTCTTTGTGGGGATGTATGAATCTGGGTTTTGGGCATTAGAAAATGCCGCAGAGTTCCCCATGCCGCTTTTGTTGGTGCATGGCAGTGAGGATAAAATTACCTCTGCCAAGGGAAGCGAAGAATTTGCCGAGAAAGTTGGTGAAAGAGCTGCTCTAAAAATATGGGATGGTTTCTATCACGAAACCCATAATGAGCCAGAATATGCTGAGGTTTTCAAGGTAACGATTGAATGGTTAGATAGCCTCTAAAAAGAAAGAAGATATTTAACGAGCAAAACCTACCTGGTCTTAAAGACCAGGTAGGTTTTTTTATTTTCCAAATCATAAAATTGGAGAAATATTCTTCAATACCAGAAGTTAGATAGGTCCTTTTTGTAACCACCGTAGATTGTGAAGATGATAATTAGCTTCTTTGTGTGGGTGTTTGCGTCGAAAGGGAGATATGCTTTTTTATATAAGGTCATGATTTCGGAATGAAATATGATAAAATAGGTCTGAATATAAAGAATAGGTTGAAAGATACACAGACAGTTAGCCTGATGGGTCTGTTAAGGAAAAAAATGGTGAATTTCGAAATATCTGATTTGATTCCAGCTTCTCCTGAAGAAGTTTATAATGCATGGCTGGACTCTGCAAAGCATTCAGAAATGACGGGTGGTCTTGCGACAACTTCAAGAGAAGTTGGGGGCGCCTTTGAAGCATGGGATGGATATATACAAGGGATAAATCTTGTGCTGGAGGCTTCTAAGCGAATTATTCAGCATTGGCGAACGAATGAGTTTGCAGAAGGGGAAAAAGATTCGCTTTTGGAGATTTTCTTTGAAGAAGAAAGTGAAGGAACGAGAATAACGTTTCGTCATTCTGAACTCCCTGAGCATGGCATGCAATATAAGCAGGGCTGGGTAGACGCTTATTTTAATCCAATGAAGGAATATTTTTCTAATAAATAGAGAAAGCTAGAAAGACATAATACGAAAAAAGGTGACAGCCAAGTTAAATATGACTGTCACCTTTTTTCATGTTGATGGGTATGTGTTTTCTGTGTTAAAAAAGCTTTTTTTAGAGCATCTCAAACCTTGCCGTAAAATGCTTTAAGAATTGTGGTGCATAAGTAAATTTATAGCCCTTAATCTCATCTTTACGAGCGATGATTTTCTTAACCGTCTCGACAATATAATCGAGATGGGACTGCGTATAGGTACGGCGGGGAATAGCCAAACGCACCAACTCTAAATCGGGATAAACCATCTCACCTGTGTCAGGGTCTTCGTAGGAGAACATGACCGAACCAAGCTCTACGCCACGAATGCCACCCTCGCGGTAGAGTTCTACGACTAGTGCTTGGTCAGGAAATTCAGCGTGGGGGATGTGGGGCAATAGGGCGCCAGCATCGAGATAAATCGCATGACCACCTGCAGGTTGAATCACAGGGACACCAACTTCGAGTAATCTTTCGTTCAAATAAGCCGTTTGCCCTAAGCGTGAGCGTAGATAATCTTCCTCTAAGCCTTCGCGTAGCCCGACAGCCATTGCATCGAGGTCGCGCCCTGCTAAGCCACCATAAGTGGGGAAGCCTTCACGCATAATCAATTCGTTGCGTGCATTTTGGAAAAGATCTTCATCGTTGATACAGAGCAAGCCACCAATATTAACAATTGCATCTTTTTTAGCAGACATGGTCATGCCATCGGCGAGAGCAAAGAGTTCTTTGGTGATTTCTGTGGGGTTTTTGTCGGCATAACCTTCTTCACGCATTTTTACGAAGTAAGCATTTTCAGCATAGCGGGCGGCATCTATAAAGAAGGGGATGTTGTAGGACTTATATACGGCAGCTACTGCGCGCATATTTTCCATTGAAACAGGTTGACCACCACCAGCGTTATTGGTCACGGTCATCATCCCAAAGGGGATATTTTCCACACCAGTTTCTTCAATGAAGGCTTTTAGCTTTGCTATATTCATATTTCCTTTAAATGGATGCAAATTACTAGGATCATAGGCCTCATCAATGACTAAATTAACAGGACGCCCTCCTCGTGAGCGAATATTGGCATCGGTGGTATCGAAGTGCATATTATTGGGGACATAATTTCCCTCTTTGACGAGCAATGTGCTCAAAATTCCCTCGGCAGCGCGTCCTTGGTGGGTGGGTAGCCAATGTTGAAATCCGAAAATTGCATCTACGGCCTCAGCAAGCCTAAAATAAGAGCGTGCGCCGGCGTAGCTTTCATCGCCCAGCATCATTGCTGCCCATTGGTGCTTGCTCATTGCGCCTGTCCCCGAATCAGTTAGCATATCTATAAAAATATCTTCGGCTTTCAGGGCAAAGACGTTATAGCCAGCTTCCTCGAGGGCTTTTTCACGGGCTTCTTTATCAATTAACTTGATTGGTTCTACCATTTTTATTCTAAATGGTTCAGGGGGGTGCTCTTGTGTCATTTTATTCTCCTTATTATTTTGCCCTAGAAACAAAAAATGCCAAGGAAAGCGTATAGCTTATACCTTGACAACTGGGTGTGCCCCTGGGCAATATGCAAATGTATTTACGAGATAATTCTAACACAAAAAAATACAATTTTATTAAAAATATGCAAAAAAGCGCGATAAGTTTTCTGCAAGGTATCGTGATTTTTGGTGCTTGAGCGAAAGTCTTGTATAATAAATTTATGAAAAAAATACGCTTAATACTTGCTCTACTGCTTTTATTATTTTCACTTGCTGTGCTCCTTTGGGCTTTTTTGCCTACTTTGGTCGAGAGCCGTGTTTTGCCCCTTCCACCAGCTGATATGGAGTTACCAATATCCTTTATTTGGAGAGCAATATGAGAAATTTTCTTTCTTATCTTTTCTTAGGATTGGGACTTTTGATTTTTCTTTCGGCTTGTGGTTCTTCCCCAGACGAGGCTGAACCTTCATCTGCTGAGGAGGCGATGCAGACTCAAGCATTGAGCGTGAGTGCTGAAAATTTACCAATGCCTGTTCCTAGCATTGAACATCGTAGGCTGACGCTAGAGTTCCCTCCCCAAATTCGTGCTGGCGATTCAGATATTATTCGCCTGACCCTCGAAGTGGACGATTTAGGGAATATCACACCCACTGCTGAGGTAGAAGGGCATGAAGTGAGGGGAGAGAGGATAGAAGTTGAAGATTTATATACAACTCACACCATTATCGCCGAATCGCGCTTAGATATGGCAGGATTGCAAATTTTGCCATCTGAAATAATTAGCGAACCGCTCTTACCGGGGGAATCAGTCACTTTTTATTGGAGCATCAGTGCACTCAATGATGGTGAGCATAGGGGCACGGTTTGGCTTTATTTGCGTTATATACCCAAGGAAGGGGGTGAAGAGCTGCGTCGTGCTCTTTCGGCGCAAATAATAGAAATTGAAGTTAAGAAACTTTTTGGCATTTTGTCTACAGACCCAGCAAAGAAATGGGGTGCACTCGGCTCATTTTTGGGCGCATTGCTTGGCTTTCCTTTTGTAGATGATGTTTTTAAATTTCTTTGGAAAAAGGTTAAGAAGTAAGAAGCTGGAAGGTGTAAGATAGACATGAAGTGTAGCGTGATTTTATAGTGCGTTGCATTTTTGGGTAGATATTTAACAGTCATATTTTACTATTACCCTTTTTATTTCTGCACAGTAAAATATTCACTTCGAAGAATAGGAAAAAACATGTCTAAAATCCCAACTATAGAAAGAGCACGATTAATTTTGCGTCCGCTTAGTATGGATGATGCTATTTCGCTTCAAAAAATTATTGGGCAGGGTGATATGTTGCATATTGGATTAAAAACGGAAAGAAATGTTCAGTATCATCGAGTGCCTAAAAGGAGATTGACTAATTATGTTTAAAATTGCCCCTATCTATCCTGAAAAAGATTTGCGAGATGTAGCTCAGATGGTTTCTGATACCTATGCCAACGGAGAATACGTTAAAGAGATTGAAGATGAATACCTTTCTCATTGTCATTACGATTATGCAGCCTGTCAACTTGTTTGGGATGGGGATAAACTTATCCATCATTGGGGTGTCTGGGGTTATCAAATGCGGGTGGATGGTGTTCTTCTAAAAGTAGGGGGCATCGGTGCTGTCATCACGCAAGAAGACTACCGAAAGCAGGGAATAATGGCTCAGGCTGCAAAGTCATCTTTTGTTGCTATGAAAGAGCTTGGTTATGACCTGAGTGTTTTGCGTGGAAAACATTATGTCAAGTTTGGGTATGGGCGTGCATGGAATTATGTGACCTATTTGTTGAAGCCAGATGGTTTTCCTGATTATGGCACTCCTCCTGAATATCAACTTCTTGAACAGAAAAACCTTGAAGAAAGCAGTGAGTTATATAACCGAGATTACTCATCTTTCAGCGGAACAGCTGTGCGGCCAACGTATGAGTTTATCGATTCAGAGATAGGTCTTTATGGCTGGTTTGATGCTGATGGGAAATTAGCTGGTTATGTGAGAGCACGCTTCGATGAAGAGAGAAAAGCACTTGTCTGCCATGAAGGAACAGGCGACCCGAAAATTGGCATATCTATAATGATGGACTTGTTCCACAAAGGGGAATATAAGACCCTTGCGTTTTTTACGCTGCCTGAAGCTCATCCCATTTTAGGACTTCTTCGGCTTGAAGTTGTGGTTGTTGAAGATCGCTATTTTTCAAATTCAGGCTGGCGAGTAAAAATTATCAGTCTGGAAAGTGCGCTGAGGAAGCTCTTACCCGTGCTGGAGAAGCGGATCCGTAAGTCATACCTGAAAGATTGGCATGGGAGTCTTTCTTTGGATATAGGAGCAGAGCAAGTTACTATAGAAATACTGCAATCGAAAATCAACCTTCTTCTAGAAAGTTCAGGAGATTATCAAGTTCAAGGGGATGCGCTAATTGCGAGATTTTTGATTGGTGCCGATACTCCGCGAGAAATTATCCAGCAGGCAGAATATGATTGCCCAGATGAAATACTCGAGATTCTTACTGTATTGTTTCCTTATACTAATCCAGTTTTGAGCCACCGTGATGAATATTAAAAATGACATTTTGGGTAACCACAGTGCAGAATGTTCCGATAAGGTCAAGAGCAGATACTTTTTTGGGGGAGATGATTGGGTTGGTAATAGGGGGGGGGCAAGATTTTAATATAGAAATATACTAACAAAAAGGGGTATTCGTAGACAGTAAGCAAGCCCAAAATAAGCGCGGTGCGGCTTTTCATCCTTATAAAATAAAAAGAGCAACTCATTGTTAAAATGGGGGTTATTGGTGGAGGAATTCTCTGTTTAATTGTGTGTATATTTTCACAATTGGATATATATGACAATCATCATGCGAAATAGAGACGTGGGTTAGGGGAATGAAAAAATCCCCTATGGTAGAATTTCTCCGCTATTCAGTGAAGTCTATTTTTTTATACATGGAGTGTTTATGGAAAGTCCGTGGATTTACGTTGGCGTTTTTGTTCTGGTGGGGTTATTTATCCCCATTGCCGCGATTGCTATTGCTGCGTTTTTGGGTCCCAAAAAACCCAATGCGATTAAGCAAAGCACTTACGAATGTGGTATTGAGACGGTAGGTGACAGCTGGATCCAGTTTAAGGCACAATATTATATTTTTGCGCTGGTTTTTCTGGTTTTCGATGTAGAAACTGTTTTCCTCTTCCCATGGGCAGTTTCTTTGAACCAATTGCCCCTTTTTGCTGTTTTTGAAGGAATTATTTTTATCCTTATCTTGCTTGCAGGTTTGGTTTATGCATGGAAGAAGGGTATGCTAGAGTGGGCATAATACCCGCAAATGAATTAGAAAGGCTGAATAGGCGCAAAATCCGTTCAGCTTTTTTTCTGTGTAAGGAGTAACTCATGGAATTTTGGAACGATCCAATT
>JABGQV010000224.1 GCA_018648655.1 Anaerolineae bacterium
TTCTACTTGAGGATACTACACTTTCGGGAAGTTGTTTTTAGACGCTCACTTAGTTGAGTATGCTCTTGCCGAACACGGAGCGAGCGAACGTCGAGCTTGCCGTATTTTGGGTCTCAACAGATCGGGTTTTCGCTACGAAGCGAAGAAAAGTGATGATAGCGAAATTCAGAAAGCGTTGAAGGATTTGGCTGAAGAAAAGCCACGCTGGGGTTTCAAGAAGATGTATGCTTATTTGAGAAATCAACAAGGTATTAGCTGGAACCACAAGCGCGTTTACCGAGTGTACTGTGAGATGAAACTGAATTTGCGCGTCAAACCCAAGAAAAGACTGCCCAAGAGAAAAGCAACTCCACTGGAGCTGCCAAAGGCAGCCAATCTGAGTTGGTCTTTGGATTTCACGAGTGATAGCCTTTCTTGTGGGAGAGCCTTTCGTACCTTGAATATCATTGATGATTTCAATCGGGAAGTATTATGGATCGAAGCAGATACTTCTCTCCCTGCAACCCGGGTCATTCGCACCCTTGAAATGATAGCTTCCTGGAGAGGCTATCCAAAACAAATCCGTATGGATAATGGACCAGAACTTATTTCACAAAAAACAGTTCGATGGGCAAAATTACATGATGTTGAACTGGCTTTTATTCAACCAGGAAAGCCAACACAAAATGCTTATATCGAGCGTTTCAATCGCACTTTTAGAGAAGATGTGCTTGATGCATATATCTTCTCTTCTTTGCGAGAAGTCAGAGATATTACTGAGGAATGGATGGTAGGATACAACTCTGTCCGCCCTCACGAAGGCTTGGGGAACTTATCCCCCTTTCAATATGCTATCCAACATGCCGAAGTGTCCACTTAGAGGTGGTATGAAATTTGGGAGCTTGACAGTAGCTCGTTAGTACAATTTGCACTGGTCTGGTATCTAACCAGAGAAAGCGGCTCTGCTACTATTTTAGCGACAGCTACTCTCTTCGCCATGCTCCCGCAAATTGTATTGGGGCCTTTCGCGGGTGCGCTGGTTGATAGGCTCAATCGGCGCGTCATCATTATGATTGCCGATGGCGTGATTATGTTCGCTACACTGGGATTGGTCTTCCTCTTCGCCAGCGGTACTATAGAAATTTGGCATATCTACGCGATGATGTTCTTGCGCGGCTTGGGCGGCGCATTCCACTGGCCTGCCATGCAAGCTTCCACCTCACTGATGGTTCCCAAAAAACATCTGGCGCGCATCGCGGGGATGAATCAAACCTTGCAAGGAGCGATTAACATTGTCGCTCCACCAACAGGTGCTATTCTGATCGAAGTCATCTCTACTCAAAATGTCTTGCTGATCGACGTTGGCACGGCCCTCATTGCTATTTTGCCGCTCTTCTTCATTCCCATTCCTCAACCCGTTCGAGAAAACGGACAAAAAGCCAGCGAGACTCGTTTCTGGCAAGACCTGAAAGAGGGATTTACCTACGTTGCCGCATGGCCTGGCTTACTTGCTATCCTCATCATGATAACGATGATCAACTTCCTGCTCTCTCCGACCGGATCTCTCATGCCGCTGCTCGTAACCAAGCATTTCGGTGGCGGCGCACTTCAATTTGGCCTGATGGATTCTTTCTGGGGCGGCGGGGTGATCTTGGGCGGCGTACTTCTCAGTGTTTGGGGTGGCTTCAAGCGCAAGATTGTCACCTCGATGGTGGGCTTGATTGGCATTGGGATTGGCATCATGCTTGTTGGATTTTCTCCTGCTTCCGCCTTTAATTTGGCCTTGGGCGGCATGTTCCTCGCTGGGATTATGGTTGCCTTTGCGAATGGTCCTATGATGGCAATTATCCAATCTTCTGTACGCCCTGATATGCAGGGACGTGTCATGTCGCTTGTTGGTAGCGCAGCGATGGCTATGTCTCCGCTGGGCTTGATCATTGCGGGCCCCATTTCCGATTGGCTTGGCATCCGTACCTGGTACTGGATTGGTGGTGGAATGACTTTGTTGATGGGAATCGTTTCTTTTTCTATTCCTGCTATTATGAATATAGAAAATAATCGTAAGGAGAGATAAGCCTACTTCTGCACGAAAGTTGATCAATGCCATGCAAGCCTGATGTGCGTCAGGTGCGGGTTTATATCCATCCGAAAAATCTATAAGTTATCCCAGAAAAAATCAGGTAAAATACACAAGGCTTTTTCTGGGATTTTGCTTATTTAAATCTATGCCCTTTTTTAGTTATTTTGTTGAACGGAGAATGATTGATGTCAAGAAAAGTTCATACTATAGACCTGAATTTTTTAAATCGAGAAGACGCAATTGCCGCGTATCTAATTCCTCATTCAGAGGGGGCTGTTCTCGTAGAATCTGGCCCTGGCTCAACGATTTCTGCTTTGCAGGCTGGGATAGAAGAGCAAGGTTTTACTCTAAACGATATTACGCATGTTTTTTTGTCGCATATTCATCTTGACCATGCTGGTGCGGCGGGGTGGTTGGCAGAACGAGGCGCGCAGATTTGTGTGCATCCTGTAGGTGCTCGGCATATGCTTAGCCCTGAAAAACTGATTGCAAGTGCAACGCGTATTTATAAAGATAAAATGGAAATGCTTTGGGGTGAGTTTCTAGCTGTCCCCGAAGACAAGCTAATTATTGCAGAAGATGGACAAGAGGTTAGTGTTGGCGATCTAATAATGGTGGCTATTCATACACCTGGGCATGCTGAGCATCATATTTCTTGGGGTATAAAAGACGATATTGTCTTTACTGGCGATATCGGCGGAGTACGTATGCCTGGCTACGATTATGTGCGCTTACCATTTGTTCCGCCAGAGTTACATCTTGGAAAATGGCACGCTAGCCTTGAAAAATTGCTAGCTATGAAATTCAAGCGTATTGCACCAACGCATTCCTCTATTTTTGATGATGCTGAAAGACACTTGAAGGCCGCGCTCTCGTCAGTGAATGAAGCCTCCCATTGGTTAGAGGAAATAATGCCAACTGAGCCAACTGTTGACGAACTAGGGAGAAAAGTGGTTATCTGGATGAAAGAGCAAGCTCAGATAGAGGGCATTAGCGAGGAAACACTTCAGGTTTACGAAATCGCGAATCCCTTGCATATGTCTTCTGTAGGGCTGGCGCGTTATTGGAAGAAATTCAGGAGTTGACGCAAAGTGTATTCGCGTAGCCATAAAACAAGGTTAGCTTCTTCCCTTTTTATTTTGCCACATTGCTAAAGACTTATGGCTTACTGTGGCAACTCGCAATAAAAATACTTATCCTTTGCCTCTCGACTGCGCAGCGCTCGGGGCTTCTAATCTAGAGGTGTTAAAATGAAAACGCAAGATTTTGTAGAACTGGAAGAAAAATATGGGGCTCACAACTATCATCCTTTGGATGTGGTTTTAGAGAAAGGGGATGGGGTTTGGGTTTACGACGTAGAGGGGAATAAGTATCTTGATTGCTTAAGTGCATATTCGGCAGTTAATCAGGGACATGTTCACCCTAGAATCTTAGATGCGCTCGTAGAGCAAGCAAATAAACTGACGCTAACCTCACGAGCATTTCGAAACAGCCAACTAGCTTTATTTTATAAAGAGTTGGCTGATATTTCAGGCTATGAGATGTCTTTGCCGATGAATAGTGGGGCAGAGGCAGTAGAGACGGCGATTAAATTAGCGCGTAAGTGGGCCTATCAGGTTAAGGGCGTGAAGCGACATCAGGCTGAAATTATTATTGCCGACGGGAATTTTCATGGGCGAACAATAACGATTATCTCTTTTTCCTCTGAAGAATTTTATAAAGATGATTTTGGGCCTCTTACTCCTGGATTTATATCTGTGAAATATGGAGATGCGGATGCTATTGCTGATGCCATAACGCCCAATACCGCTGCTGTAATGCTTGAGCCTATTCAGGGAGAAGCTGGCGTTGTTATTCCGCCAGAGGGGTATCTGACACAAGTAGCAGAAATGTGCAAGGAGAATAATGTTCTTTTTATCGCAGATGAAATTCAGACAGGTTTAGGGCGTACAGGTCGCTTCTTTGCTTGTGAACACGAAGATGTACGCGCAGATATAACTATTATTGGCAAAGCGCTTTCGGGTGGTTTTTATCCTGTTTCAGCTGTTTTGGCAGATGCAGATGTCCTAGGTTTATTCCAGCCTGGCGAGCATGGTTCTACCTTTGGTGGGAACCCGCTTGGGGCGGCAGTGGCTCGTGCGGCAATACAAGTTTTACTCGATGAGAATTTGATCGAAAAAGCTGATACGCTAGGCACTTATTTTATGGAGCAATTGGCTGAAATTCCTAGTCCACACGTTAAGAGTGTTCGCGGCAAAGGGATGTTGATTGGTGTAGAACTTAATGAAGATGCTGGCGGGGCACGACGTTTCTGTGAGGCTTTGCAAGAACAGGGTATTTTGGCAAAAGAAACACACGACCATATTATCCGTTTTGCGCCACCTTTGGTAATAACCAAAGAGATTATTGATGAGGCACTGCCAAAAATTCGTGAGGTGCTTAATCTGAAATAGGTATATTTTTAAAAGCAGAGAGATATAAGAAAGCTTAAAGATATTTTTTATAAAAGTGAGTAGGCAGTTATTGCCTACTCACTTTTTATTAGATGTGAATATCGTCAGTTTTTGTCTTTCAAATGTACTTTTTTCTTTTGGGAGCATATATTTTCTAAAGGCTTTGTGCTAAACTTCACCAGTAAAAATGATGAAAAGTATCTTTTATTGAGGTAAGATTAAAGTTTGAAAAAATACGTATATCGACAAGAAAAGACAATAAAGGGGAGCAAGTCCGAAACACGTACGAATCGGTACTTGATTCCGCTAAAAAGGAGTTATTAATATGATTGTTGGCATCCCAAAAGAAAGACGGCCAAATGAAAAGAGAGTTGGCTTGTCTCCGGCTGGCGTTCAATTGCTTACTGAGCGTGGTCATACTTGTTTTGTTGAAGACCAAGCAGGTAGAGGAGCAGGTTTTCGAAATATAAAATATGAAAATGCAGGTGCAAAAATCGCATTTTCTCCAGAAGAGATTTTTGGGAGAGCTGATTTGCTCCTAAAAATGGCACGCCCAATGAAAAACGAGATTGAGTGGATGCGCCCAAACTCTGCTTTTGCATCATTTTTACACCTTGCTTCCTCGCGCCAGGATAAGCTAGAGCTTCTGCTTGAGAAAAAAATTACAGCAATTGCTTATGAACAAATTGAAGAGGCTGATGGAGATTTGCCCGTTTTGCGCCCGCTAAGCCAGATTGGTGGTGTAATGGCGGCGCAAACAGCCGCGAGGCTTTTGCAAAACAAATGGGGCGGACGTGGTATTTTGCTAGGACTAATTCCTGGTGTACCGCCTGCAGAGGTTGTTATCTTGGGTGCGGGTGTATCGGGGACTTGCGCTGCACAGGCCTTTTTGGGTTTGGGTGCGCATGTAACTTTATTGGATAATGATATGAATGCCTTACAAGTTGTTGCTGATAAACTTTGCGGTGTGGTTACTATGGTTTCAACTCCTCATAATATTGAACGCTCCACAGCTTATGCCGATGTGGTTGTTGGCGCGGTGCTTCTTTCAGGTGAGCGTAGCCCGATTCTGGTAACACGAAAAATGGTAAGGGCAATGAAGCCTCGGTCGGTAATCCTTGATATAAGTATTGATCAAGGTGGTTGTTTTGAGACCTCACGCCCAACTACGCACGAAACCCCCGTTTATATCGAAGAAGAAGTAACACATTACTGTGTGCCTAATATGGCTGGTGTGGTTGCTCGAACAGCTACACATGCTTTTGTGAATGCAGCAATGCCCTATATTATAGAATTAGCTGATAATGGAATTGCTAAGGCCATAGAGAGTAACCCTGCTATTGCCTTAGCTACCAGAGCGCATTTAGGGCAATTGCGCGCTCAGAAAAAGTAGGAAAATATGGACTGGAAAACACGTTATAAAGAACGTATTCTCAGCGCAGATGAAGCTGTAGAAGTTGTTGAATCTGGCAATCGCCTTTTTCTGACCGGGAATGTCTCTGTTCCTTATAAAATGTTAGACGCTTTGGTAAGAAGAGCACCTAAACTAAAAGATGTAGAAATTGTTCAAGCCCTTACGGTGGGCGCGCCTGCGTATGTTGGCCCAGAAATGGAAGGACACTTACGTGTTAATACCATGTTTATTAGCGGCAATATCCGCTCAGCGGTGCAAAGTGGGCGAGCAGATTTTACACCAGTGCTTCTCTCTGAATTCCCTCTACTTTTTAAAAATGGACATTTGCCCCTTGATGTTGCGCTGATTCACGTTTCGCTCCCAGACGAACATGGTTTTTGCAGTTTGGGCGTGGAAGTTGGCTTGACTAAAACTGCTGCAGAATCTGCGAAAATTATCATTGCTGAAGTCAACGAGCAGATGCCGCGTACATTAGGCGATGCATTTATTCACGTTAGTCGAATAAATCATATTGTGCCAGTTGATTACCCTATTGCTGAAATGTCGATGAGTGACGGCAAACCTTCTCCGGAAATCGAGAAAATGGCAACCTATATTGCTGATCTTATCCCCAACGGTGCAACTATGCAGATGGGGATTGGCGCAGTCCCCGATGCTGTTTTAAAACATCTATACGATAAAAAAGACCTAGGTGTTCATACAGAGCTTTTCTCAGATGGCGTGATAGACCTTGTTGAAGCAGGTGTGCTTACAAACGCAGCAAAAACCCTTCATGAAGGGAAAATTTTGTCAGGGTTTGTTCTTGGTTCAAAGCGACTATATGAATGGGTGCATGATAACCCCATTATTGAAATGCGTCGTACAGAATATGTAAATGACCCTTTTATTATTGCCCAAAATGAAAAAATGGTTGCTATCAATTCTGCAATCGAGGTCGATTTAACAGGGCAAGTTTGCGCTGATAGTATTGGCCCCAAACTTTATAGTGGTGTTGGTGGTCAGCTTGATTTTATTTATGGTGCATCTCGTTCAAAAGGCGGCGTGCCCATTATTGCCCTTCCCAGCGATACAACCACGCGTACTGGAAAACGCTTTAGCCGAATTGTGGGGATGCTAAAGCATGGTGCTGGCGTAGTTACTACGCGTAACCATATTCGTTATGTGGTCACAGAATATGGCGTAGCCGATTTATATGGCAAAACAATTCGCGAGCGTTCTCAGGCTCTTATCGGCATAGCTCATCCAGATTTCAGGTCTGATTTGATGAAGCAGGCACGAGCATTAAATTATTTTTAAAAATTTAGAGCCTCTCAGATTTAAAAATTTGAGGGGCTCTAAATTTTGCTTGGGGATGGGGAAGCAAGCCCGACACATGCGTGTTTTGGCTTGCTGAGAGGTGGGGGCGTTTGTGCGGCAGAAATACAGCGGGGTGTTTAAAAGAACATCTTCTCTTCCGAAATAAAATTTAGATTTGTTGTAGAATTTTTCTCTTAGTGGGGATATTCTCTTTCTTTTGCGAAGACAAGCTTTTTATCCTGAAAAAGCTGACTAAAAACCGCGCTTAGTTTTTTTTGTTATAACTCCCTTGTGTTTCAGGAAGAGTTTTGGCAATACTCCATATTCGGTTAGCTCAATTATTACACCATCAGGTCCAGCGACAAAGGCATAACTGATACCTGATGCTCCGTTAACTGGCTCTGTTAATATTTTTACTCCCTTCTCTCTCA
>JABGQV010000083.1 GCA_018648655.1 Anaerolineae bacterium
CCCGTAGCTCAGTGGATAGAGCGTTGGCCTCCGGAGCCAAAAGCCTGAGTTCGACCCTCAGCGGGGGTACAATAAGATAAAAGGCACTCTATATAATATAGAGTGCCTTTTATCTTTAAAGCGAATAGATTCTAATTGCTATCTACAAGAAGATGTCATCTTAGCGGAATCAAGTCTGAATTCAAGACATTACGCTTTTTTTATCTGGGCATAAAAATGCTTATTCATCACCCTTCTCTTTCATCATCCGCACAAAAACATCCACTACTTCTGGATCAAAATGCTTACCCGATTTTTCTTGAACAGACGCTAACGCTTCTTCTTTAGGTATTCCCACCCGATAGGAGCGAGAACTTCGCAATGCATCATAAACATCAACAACAGCAAAGATGCGTGCCGCTAAGGGGATTGCCTCTCCACAAATTCCAAGAGGGTAGCCGCTTCCATCCCACCTTTCGTGATGGCTATAGGGGATATCTAGGGCAGGCTTCAAATAAACGATTTCTTTCAACATTTCATAGCCCATCACTGGGTGTTGCTTCATCACCGTCCACTCAACATCTGTTAGCGGACCAGATTTATTCAAAATAACATCTGGCACACCCATTTTGCCAATATCGTGCAGAAGCGCACCTCGGCGAATATGATCCATAAGGCGTTGGTCTATACCCATTGCTTTTGCAAGCTCTATGGTTAATGCTGTAACACGGCGACTATGCCCAACAGTTTCCATATCACGGAGTTCTAAAGCACGCGCCCAACCCTCCAAGGTGGTATCATAGGCTAGCTGCAATTCCATATTATTTTTTTGCAGATTTTCAAATAAGGATATATTATCAATGGCTATTGCAGCTTGACCAGCTAGCATATCTAAAAATTTCAGCCACTCCATATTTGGCTCTAAAACAGAACGATGAAAAACTTCTAAAACGCCTTTTAACTTTCCCTGTGCAAGTAGAGGCAATCCGAAATAACTACTAAAATTCTCATCAAGAAGTGAGGGTCTTACGATAGTTGATTTATTTTCTTTACTTAAATTTTTGAAAAAAATTCTTTTTCTTTCCAATGCAGTTTTTCCTGCCAATCCTTTTCCTAAACGCAACGCTTTATCTTCTAAGTTATTCCCATTAAAGCCAAATTGCACCACAGGCTCTAAAGATTTTACAGAAGGATTGAAAAGCAATATATTGGCCGCATCTACTCCAAGTCCTTTTTTAACCTGCTCTAAAATAATATTCAGAATGGCCTTTAAATCTATATTCGATAAGATTTCAATATCAATAGAATGTAGAGAATCTAAACGCGACAGCTGTAAACGGATTTGTTCTTCAGCTTCTACCTGTGCAGTAATATCACGCTTTACTGTAGCGTAATTAATAATCTCTCCCTCCGCAGTCTTTATAGGGAAAATATTTGCATCTTCGTAATATAAATTGCCATTCTTTCGTTTATTTATGAGTCTATCGTGCCAAGTTTCTCCTTTTTGAATGGTCTCCCATAAACCCTCATAGACATCTGCATTTTGAATTCCACTCTTTAGAACACGCGGATTCTCTCCTAGAACCTCTTCTACACTATAACCTGTGCTTTTTTCAAAATATGGATTGACATAAATGAGGGTGCCCTCTAAATCTGTAATGGCCACTGAGACAGACGCCTGCTCAACCACCTCTGCTAAACGAGCGATTTCACGCGTAGCTTCAACTTGTTCACTGATATCCCTAAAGGTTATTACAGCCCCGGCTATTTCACCTTCTCTCTCTATGGCAGAACTAGAGTAAAAAACGGGGAAATAACTACCATCCTTACGCAGAAAATCTGCGTCCCCATCGTATATATTCTCCCCAAATCTATAGGTGGCATATAGAGGCGAATTTTCTTCATTTTCTTTGGCGCGAAAAAACTCAAAAGATTTGCGGTTTTTTATTTCTCTTTCGGTGTACCCCAACATCACCGCAGCGGAAGGATTCGCAAATGTTATATTTCCTCTTGTGTCTAGACCAAGAATACCCTCCTCTACCGAATCTAAAATCATTTTTTGCTGTTGATGTAATTTTTCTACTTCATCTTCTGCCAATTTACGCGCAAATATTTCGGTCAGTTGTTCAGCGATAGCATTCATGCGCTGCACATCATGCAAAAATATTTCTTCTTTATAGAGGAATGCCAAAATACCTATATTGCATTTTTTTATAGACAAGGGGTAAAAAACAATTTTTTTAAGGGCAAGGATTTCTCTAATTAATGAAGAAAGTTTTTCAAAAGGAATGGGAGAATTCGATGAAGCAGCTGCTTGAATTAAATTTAAAATAACCTTCTCTATCTCTTCGTCTGTGCCCACGAAATGCGCTTCATCATTTCCCACAACTTCTCGAATTACACGAAAATCATCTAGCTTGATACGAATAGAGGGAATGCTTTGCCCAATCAGTCTCTCTATTTTTTTACGAAGCTTAACAGGCAAAGCCAAGTACTGCATCTCAAAACACTGCTTATCTTCAGTTGACAACAAAGTTATCGCTCCGAAATAATCAGCATAATTACTTGTCTCTATCGCGAGAATTTCTATCATTTCGTGAATGCTCGCTCCGCTATTTGCTGCTTGATTCAGCTTGTTAAAAAGGGCTAAATTGCTTGCTTGTACTTTTTCTACCCGGCGTGATTTACTTTCCTTTAAAGCACGTTTTACAGAAGGGACCAAGCGGTTTAGTCGGTCTTTGTGCACATAATCTACTGCACCAGCTCTCATGCTATCAATGGCCAATTCTTCCCCTAAGTTCCCCGAAACCAGCATTGCGGGAACTTCAAAACCAAAATCTTGCAAGATATATAAAGCCGACAGTCCATCAAATGCAGGTAGGTTGTAATCGATAAGAATCAGATCATAACTAGGCGTTTTTAATGCCGCTATAAATTCTTCTTTCGTCTGAACACGTTCCCATTCACACTTATACCCCTCTGCTTCAAGCGCAGCTATATTCAGCTCTGCATCAAGTAAATCATCTTCGAGTAAAAGTAGTTTCAGTTCTTTCATTTTTTTCCTGCATAAAATTACATATTAACAAATTGATTTCGATTGCCTAAGAAGCATTGCCTTCCAAAGAAAAATAAAAAGTAGCACCCTTATCAACTTCACCTTTTCCCCAAACCTCCCCTTTATGTCTTTCTACTATGCGCTTAACAGTTGCCAAGCCAATGCCAGAACCTTCAAAATCATCACTTTTATGAAGGCGTTCAAAGACATTAAAAAGTTGCTCTTTATATTCTGAAGGGAATCCTACTCCATTATCTTGGATAAAGAAAACGGGGTTTTTAGCAGAGGGCAAAACACCAATCTCTATAGTAGCTTTTTTACACCTTTTCGTATATTTTATTGCATTCCCTATCAGGTTTTCCCAAAGGATTTTTATTAAACCAATATCTGCTTGCACCAAGGGGAGCTGTTCTACTTTCCACACAATATCACGCTCACTCACCTCACCAAGTAAATTGGCATAAACGCTTTCGACAATCCCATTCATGTCGAGGGGCTTTATATGCAAATCTGCCCTGCTTGTGCGAGAAAGAGTCAACAAATCTTCAATTAAATTTCTCATTCTTTCTGTGGAGGCTACGATATTCTTTATATAGCGCTCAGATTTGTTGTCTAAATCTTCTGATAGATGATTGCTGAGAAGTTTTGTAAAACTTTCAATATGCCGCAGTGGGGCACGTAAATCGTGAGAAACAGAATAGGAGAAGGATTCTAACTCGGCATTAGCTTGCTTCAGCTCTTCGGCATTTTCTTCAGCAATAGCATTTGTGGTATTTAAGTCCTCAAGCAAGTTCGACATGCCGCTATTAAGCTTTTCTACCATGCTGATACGCTCATTAAGCTCATTGGTGCGTATCGCAACACGTTCTTCTAAAGCAAGATTTAAGCTTATCGTTTCTTCTTGCGCCAACTGATGAGTAATTGCACTGGAAACGGAGGAAGAAATAATTTCTAACATTGTCTTCTCTTCTTCACCATAGGCATTTTCATCTTGATAATGCTGTGTTGCCATTACGCCTATTGTTTCACCTTTAGTAATAAGCGGCACCCCCAGCCAGACAGAAGATGGCGCGCCTGCCTCTATTATTTCCCCCTTGCTAAGCAGCTCATTAAATTTTTCAGTTGGGCATAATAAGGGAATTTCAGTTCTCAAAACATAGGCTGTTAGTCCTTGAGCAAGAAGGCGCACGGGGGCTTTTTCATCCTTCTCGTCTACAAAATATACCGTTTCTATGCTATCACTTTCTGGCTGGTATAAGGCAATATAAAAGTTTTCAGCAGGCATTATCTTTTGAATTATTTTATGGATGACGGGGTAGAGATCGTCTGGTGTATGGGCACGATTAGCGGCCTGCGATATTCGATAAAGAAGGTTTTGCAAGTTCTCCCCTCTTTTTCGTTTTGTGATATCACGTCCTACTGATTGATACTCTATAATCTCGCCAGCATCATCTAAGATGGCTTGATTCGTCCAATGAAACCAATAGGCTTTCCCCTTTGAATTAATATTTTGATTTTCATGTATCAAAACTGGCTCTTCTGCATTTAGACAGGCAGTCACCTCGCGCACAGCTTCGTGGTATTCAGGTAGAATAAAATTAAAGCGTTTTTGCCCTATAGCCTCACTTGCATCTACACCAAAAAAACGACAAAAGGATTTATTTGAAAAAGTAACATCACCTTCAAAAGAGTAACGATATAGAAGATCCGCCTGAACATCAATAATGGCTTGGTAATAAATTTCACTTTCTCGTAAAAGATATTCTGCTTGAGTGTGTTTTGTAATATCTATAAAACTTTCTAACAAACAGTCTTGGCCATCTAGCTCAATTTTCACAACATTTTTAAGAATCTTTTTTTCTTTCCCGCTTTTTGTCAACATAATACATTCGGCATTATCTCTACTTTCTTCTTTATCAGATACGGGGCACTCACCCTCCTCAGCCGGGCAAATAAAGTCGTAGCATATTCTTCCAATAATTTCTTCTTCTTTGGCTTCAATCATTTTCGCAGCCGCAGGGTTTACTTCTATAATTTCATGCGTTTCCGCATTAATAACCATCACACCGCTTTGAATTGCATTTAATATTTCAGCGGTGCGTTCATTTGAATCCCTAAGTTCTAAAGTCTGCTCATGTACTTTTGATGCTAAGTTTTCTTGATGATCCCGATTAACTTGAAGAAGTTGTTTTTTACTCAACGCTCTTTTCACAAGGTTTTCTAGAATAAACATTTCGCTAATAGGCTTAAGAATATAGTCCCAGGCTCCTAAACGCAAAGCCTCTACTGCATCTCTTACGCCCTCCGCCCCAGATATAACAACAACTGGCAGGTTAGGGTCTTTTATCTGAGCCTGCTTAATTACCTCTAATCCACTCATTTCTGGCATTCGTAAATCAGTGATAATTAGGTCAAGATGCACATCATTTAGAATTTCCAACCCAAGGCGACCATTTTCTGCAATAAATATCTCATAGCCCAAATCCTCCAAATAGTCAGAAAAACTCTGGCGGATAATTGCTTCGTCATCGATAATTAGAATTTTAGGCGGAGATGCTCGGTTCATTTTTCCTGCTTCTCTTTTTCTATACCTGCAATAAGCTGAAGTAATTCGCTCTCGAGATCAAAAAGTTTTGTTAAGGGTTTCTTAAAAATATATTTAGATACCCGTTCTTCACCTCGTAATTCAACAGGGACGATATATTCTGGTGACCCCGTACAAATTACAAATACCATTTTAGGCTTTAGCAAAAGAGCCTCACCTATGAACTCGCCACCACTCATGCCTGGCAAGCGAATATCAACAACAGCGGCATCTGGGCTTTTCTTTTCTAGCAAATCTAAAGCACCTTCAGCACTCTCAGCTTTTATAGTAATCCATAATCTATCTTCAAAATAAGCTGAAAATGCTTCTCTTATTACTTCTTCATCATCTAAAATTAATATTGTTTTCATACGCCAACTCCACTTATAGGCAAGCGAATGATGAATTTGGCCCCCTCTTCTGGCTCAGACTCCACCTCTAGTGTGCCGCAATGATTTTCAGTAATGATAAAGAACGAAACGCTTAATCCCAACCCGGTCCCTTCGCCAACAGCTTTGGTCGTAAAAAAAGGTTCAAAAATTCTTTTTTGAATTCCTTCATCCATACCTGAACCATTATCTTCTATTTCTATACGTACCATATTGGTGTCTTTTTCATGAGCCATACGTAATATAAAACATGCGTCTTCTTTTTTTAAAGGTATGCTATGCATAGCCTGAGCCCCGTTACGCAAAATATTTAAGAAAACTTGCTGTATCTTGCTTCCTTCACAAGGGACAAAGGGTAAATCCCCTTCATATTCTTTGATAATTTTGATGGTTTTAAAATCATATTCTCTCTTCAGATCATAATCAGTCGTGGCGAGCTCTAACGTTTTCTCTAATAGTTCAATTAAATTAATAGTAGTTATTGCAGCATCACTTCGTCGTGCAAAACTAAGCATATTATCTACAATCTCAGCCACGCGTTGGCCTGATTCGTTGATAGCTTTCAGCATCCGAGGAATATCGCGCGCCTCCATAAAAGCATGGATGGTTGTCATTGAAACCCCAACCTCTTCTGCTGCACGCTGATTAGCTAACATATCTATATTGGTCAATCTATTACTCATAACCGAAGCCGTTTGCATTATGCCAGCAAGGGGATTGTTGATTTCATGCGCCATCCCTGCTGCTAAGCCTCCAACCGAAAGCATTTTTTCGCTTTGAAGCATAAGCTCCTCGATTTGCACTTTTTCTGTCACATCATCTACACGAATGACCGCACCCTCAATACCATTGGCGATGAGGGGGTAGATAGTTACATCTTCATAATGGGTTTCGCCATTTTCCTGATAGGCTCGCTTCGGGTCTATCTGTACTTCACGACTCTTTAGGGCAGTATGCACCCGTTCCAACTCGGTAGACAACCGAGGAAAGACTTTTCCCAGTGGGCTACCAAGTGCTTGAGCAGGTGGCAAGCCAGAAACACGCTCGGCTTCGTAATTCCACTGCGTTACTTTCCCGTCTTCATCTATTCCGATTAAGGCTGAGGGCATCGAATCGACGATGTTTGAAAGATAGTTTTCTGTTTTTTGCAATTCTTTTTCTATGCGCTTTCGTTCTTCAATTTCGCTTTGGGCTTGCTTATATAGCTGAGCATTTTGTATGGCAATAGCCAATTGGTCTACCATTGTTTTTAAAGCAGAAATATCCTCTTCTGTAAAGGCTGCTTTTTTCGTGCTTTGCACCATCAGACTGCCAATAGCTTCATCTTGTGTAATTAGTGGGAGGGACATTTCAGAGCGAGTTTTTGGCAAAAGTGGGTTAGCAAAGCGCACCGCATCCTTGCCTGCATCAAGGGCTATTCTTGCTTTAGCATTTCTTATGCTCCACCCCACCATTGAGTTTTCGTAAGCGTTCAGGGGGGGGGGGAACAAAACTCTGTCATTACTCAAATGTTCTATTAAGAAAAGAATG
>JABGQV010000164.1 GCA_018648655.1 Anaerolineae bacterium
CCACTGTGCGGCATCGACCGTTTAAGGTGTGCGTTTTCACCGTTTTATGCAATTAGACTATGGATTGATTTTTTCTGCTGGAATCAACATCCAGCCATTAAAAGACCGACAAGATAAATCTATTTGATTGAATTCAATCAAATCAGGTGAAGAAATAGAGAGAATTTGTGCCAACTCTTCAAGTGAAATATCCCCTTCATCAATGAGAACAGGCCTAAACGACGTTAAACCATCGACGTCTGTTGTGTCTAAAGGAATCACAATCACGAGTTCAGCCCACAATGGGGAAGGCAAAAAAAAATTAACCGCCTCGATCGCACTCGCGGTTGTTTCATACCGTTCTGTCAGCATTACCATACTTTCCCCATTAGCTATCTGATGAAAAACAAATTGCCTATTCGTGCCAAAAGGAGTTTCTAACGGATAGGCACAATGCTTTATCAAAACTGGCTCTGTCTGGGTTGCCAATGACGCAATTTGTGTTGGAACAATTGGAGTATCTAGATTTACATTCTTCACAGGGGTGTCAGTCTCAACAACCATTGCAACAGTATTTATCTCAGTTTCCACCGGCATGGCTCTACTTACCCACCCAGGAACAGGCAACTTTTCTGTCCAAGAGGGAGCCCAATATCCAGAAAAGATCAATCCGCTTACAATAACAAAAAGCAAAATAAATACTAAAACAACCCTAGAAGCAACGGCCTTGCGCCTTTCCAAAAATTTAGGCGCGCGCAAGTCTTTTGGCAAAGAACTTTTTTGTTCAGCATGAAAGGCTGGGCAATTAACATGTTTAGTCGTTAAACAAAAATTTTGCTGATGTTCTAGGTTAGGTGTGGCAGTTGGCTTTACGCTATGGCAGCAATTCCAAGTAGAAGAAAAGCCGAGTGCTGTCTCCAAGTCATCACGCAAGCCCAAATAAGGACAGCGCTTATCCAGGTTAGCAGGAGATGAAGGAGGAATTCCCAAGATTGTCATAATGTCTTCCTGATAAAAAGATACCGTTCAGCAATTAGGTCTAAAAAATCTACAAACCATATCAACACAAGACTCTTACGATGCTTTTTCATCAGCATAGTAGCTATATCCTTTATAGTAGGATGAATAATGTTGGTATCCCCCATAATAATCAGCTCGATTCCGAGGAATGCGATTAAGCACCACTCCCAGTACCCTTGCCCCTGCTCGTTGCAATAACTCAAGAGAAGCCTTAGCACTACCGATATCCGTTTTCCCTGGTTGTAAAACCATAATAACACCATCCACCTTTGCAGATAAAATTGTTGCATCAGAGACCATAGATGGAGGACTGTCTATAATAACTATTTCCGCAGATGAGGTAAGCTCATCCAGAATCTGATCCATACGCGCTGATCCTAAAAGTTCTGCTGGGTTTGGCGGCAAGTTCCCGCTTGTGACCACTTGCAGTTTTGCATTCTCTTCAACAGGCCGTTTTACTGATTGAAGACCCAGATTTCCCCGGAACAGATCGCTCAAGCCTACCTTATTTGACAAAGAAAGAAAGCGATGCACGCGTGGGCGACGCAAATCGGAATCCACCAGGATAACATCCCGATCTCCTTGGGCGATAATCGCCGCAAGATTGATCGCCGTAGTAGTTTTTCCTTCATTAGGTCCAGGGCTGGTCACTAGCAAAGTTCGTATTGGTTGATCGACTCCAGCGAACTCCAGATTTGTACGCAATGCACGATATGCCTCTGTAACCGGTGAGCGAGGCTGGTTGGCAACATATAAAGCTTCTGCACTCTTATCAGAAACCTTCATCTGAGCAATATAGCCAATCACAGGAAGACTCAAATGACGCTGGATATCATCGGGTGTTTTGAGCGTATCATCGAGGTATTCAATCAAAAAGACTATTCCTGCCGCCAGCATCAGCCCAACTGCGCCAGCGAGCAGCGTGTTATTAAGAGGGAGTGGACGAATAGGCTTATCAGGATAAGACGCGGTTTCAATTTGAACAACACTGGGCGTATTCTGCAGGCGCGCCAAACGAACAGATTCCATATTGTCCAGCAAATTCGCATAAATTTGTTGGTACAACACTAATGTTGCTTGTGCTTGGGTCAGAATGGGGTTGTTGCTTCCTATCTCGCTAGGGGTTCCCAAAACAACGAGGTTGGAGTAAATCTGCTGGTAGAGATCCAAAAGAGGCTGAATTTTCGCCAACTGCGCTTCAAATTCAGCAACGCGTAATTTACGTGATTGTGAAGCCGGAGGCTGAAGCTTTGCTATTTCCTGTTGGATCACCAAAACTTCTTCTTGCAGAGGCACCATTTGTGCTTCTACATCTTTCAGTTGATCTTGCACGCTCTTTGTCGAAATCTGTTCAACTTGATTTTCCAGGGCAGCGATCTGGCCTTCCATCTGCGTGATTTGAGCCTGCAAACTTTCTTCCATGGTAGTATAGCGCCCAGCTTGCAGCTTCTCGCTTTCCTCCAATAAAACAGTCACTAATGTATTGGCAATATCTGCTGCGTTTTGAGAGCTAGTATCTTCAACCGTAATCTCAATAATTTGCGTGTTTTGAGATTGCTGTACTTTAATCTGTTTTGCTCGCACTTCGTACCCCAAACGCGTCGAAGTCCCTTCAAGAATAGGCGTTGTTGTAAGCAACTGCATATATGTCTGGGTCAATTGCTGCTCATTTAAATAAGTCAAATCAGAAGAACTCTGTTGAGGAGCAGACATCACCAAAACTCGCGTGGCTGTCTGGTAAATAGCAGTTTGATATATACTTCCCCCGTAGCCAGCAACTGCACCTAATAGTAAACCCAGAATTAGCAGCCATGCCCAACGTTTCAGAATAGAAATATAATATTTGAGTTCCACAAAGTATCTCCTGATATGAGTAAAATCTTGCTTAATGATTTAGAGAAAAAGTTTATTGCTCTTGAAGAGAGCCTTGCACTGAACGCACAACTAACACAATATCATCACTAGACATGGTTGGATACAGAGGTAGTGTCAGTTCCCGAGCAGCAATCGCTTCCGTTGTAGGTAAGGAAACGGTTTGTTGTCCATTAGAACGATAGGCTTCAAAATGATGAATAGGGGGATAATGAATACTCGTTTGAATGCCTCGCTCTTTCATACTATCCATAAATTGCCTTCGATCAGTCCCTGAGGGCAATAATATAGACATTAGGTGACAAGCTGATTTACCTGGATGATTCCTAAAAGGAATTTTGATCGCGGGAACCAACGCTTGCAACCACTCACGATACAAAACCGTTATCTTTTGGCGATGTTCATTATAATAATCCAGTTTTGATAACTGCACTCGTCCAAGAGCAGAACGAATTTCATCCAAGCGGTAGTTATAGCCTAAATCAACCACATCGTAACTCCAGGCATGGCCCTTATGGCGATCCCAGGTAACGGAGGTCATCCCATGTGAGCGTAATCTGCGCAAGTGCTCAGCCAAAGCATCATCGTTTGTAATGATCATGCCCCCTTCACCAGTGGTCATATTCTTGTTTGAGAAGAAGCTAAAACAACCTGTTTGACCCCATGTTCCTAACATGCGTTTTTCTAGCGATGAACCAATTGCATGGGCAGCGTCTTCAATCACGACCAAATCATGCCTGCTAGCAATCTCCATTATGGCTGGCATATCGCAAGCATACCCACCATAATGAACAACTATAATTGCACGGGTATGCTCATTGATATTCGCCTCGATTGATGCTGGAGAGATATTCAACGTTTCTTCGCTCTCAATATCGGCAAAGACTGGAGTTGCACCTGTATAGCGCACAGCATTAGCTGTAGCAACAAAAGTTAGAGATGGGAGAATAACCTCGTCTCCCGGGCCGATATCAGCTACAAGACAAGCCAAATGCAAAGCCGCTGTTGCATTGGTCACCGCAATAGCATGCTTTGCTCCGGTATAAGTTGCAAACTCTTGCTCGAATTGCTGCGTAACTGCCCCCATTGTAAGCCAGCCACTCTTAAGAACTTTCAAAACGGCGTTAGATTCTCTAGTGGAAAAATAAATATCAGAAAGAGGAATTTTCCAGTTCATTTATAAACCCTCTGGTAAAAATTGGGAGCGCATCTGCGCAAAGTCCTGAGTGGCCTGCTCGTAATCATCTGCGTACCCCAAATCTTTCCAGTAACCCTCAAAGGGGTAGGCAACTACTTTTTCGCCTGCTGCAATCAGTTTAAGTACCAGATCAGGGAAATCCAGATACTCATTATAGGGAATGTGTTGAAGAACACGAGGCTCAAAGACATAAATCCCCATGCTAACCGTGTAATCATAAGTTGGTTTCTCAATATAACCGGCAATGTCATTGCCGCCATCCATTTCAACCACACCCAGATTGATTTTCACCTGGCGTTTATGAACAGCAATGGTTGCCGCCCCTCCCTGCTCTTTATGAAAGGTAAGCAATTCCCCTAAATCCAAGGTGGTCATCACATCGCCATTGGTCACCAAAAAGGTCTCATCCAGTCCCGCAATCAGAGAAAGTGGCCCCGCGGTTCCAAGAGGATCTTCTTCATGGCTGTAAGAAATGAGCACTCCCCACTTTTCTCCATTTTTAAAGAAAGTACGCAACAACTCAGATAAGTGTCCAACCGTAAGAACAATATCATCCACTCCTGCACACTTCATCTGCCACAAGAGCAATTCCATAATCGGCATATCCCCAATCGGCATGAGCGGCTTGGGAAGAATATTTGTATACGGGGCCAAGCGGGTACCTTTGCCCCCTGCCAGAATGACCGCTTTCATAATTTTCTCCTAAACTTGATATCTATCACTTTGAAAAAGCTCCTGATGTTTCTCAATCCAATCAATGGTCTTTCGCAACCCTGTATTAAGATCAATTTGCGGCTGCCAATCCAACTTCTCGCGAGCCAGGGAATTATCCGATAGCAATTGAAAAACTTCTGATTTTTCTGGTCTTAATCTTTTGGAATCAATAATTATTTTGACGGGCTTGCCAACTTCCTTGATAATCTGCTTCACCAAATCCCCAATACGTATCTCAGTGCCTGTTCCCAAATTGTAGGTTCCCCCCTCTACCTCTTTCACATGAGCACCTTTAAGAAATGCAGAAACCGTATCATCTACAAAAGTAAAGTCCCGGGTTGCATTCAGGTTTCCTAGTCTAATTATGTTTTGGCTAAGGGCCTGCGTAATAATCGTTGGAATAACTGCTCGAGTTGATTGACGAGGCCCGTAGGTATTGAATGGACGAATAGTTACGGCAGGCAACCCATAGGAACGATAAAAACTTTCAACCAGCTTATCTGCCCCAATTTTGCTCGCTGAATACGGGGATTGGCCCTGCAAAGGATGTCCTTCGTCTATTGGTGTATGCAAAGCTGTGCCATACACTTCACTGGTTGAAGTATGAACCAATCTCTCTACATCCAAATCCCGGCAAGCCATCAAGACATTTAAAGTTCCCATAAAATTGGTTTCAGCCACTTCTTTTGGATGAAGATAGGAATATGGAATTGCTATCAATGCTCCTAAATGAAAGACAATGTCGCACCCTTTGACTGCCTTCCTGATTGCATCACTATCGCGCAAATCTCCAGCGATAATTTCAAGTTGCCCATTTAGATCAGGCTTGACATCGTGCAAAAAGCCCGTATCCGCACGAGAGTTGTAGCGTACAAAAGCGCGCACGCTGGCTCCCTGACTACCTAAAGCCTCCACCAAGTGACTGCCAATAAAACCACCTGCGCCCGTGACTAAGACTCGCTTATTTGACCAGAATGAACTCATGCAACTACCTCTTCGGATTGGGGAATGAAATGAGATTGGATCAAGTTCAATAAATCAGGGATTATGACCAAATGAACCGATGTTTGCTGGCAAAGCCTTAGAATACGATCCTTTTCGTCTATTTGGATATTGGAAATTGCATACATAATCAAACCGATATTTTTTTCTTCAACGATTTCTAGTAAATCATGGGTAGTGCCCAAGACAGGATAACCATCTACGAGGGTTTCTTGTTTGAACAAATTATCATCCACCATTCCTGTGATAGAAAAGGCTGAGGCAAACTTACTTTTTTCCAAAAACCAGATTGCTAATTGGCTTGCCTCTCCGGCTCCAATAATTAGTACCTGCTCCCCCAAACTACCGGCCCGACGGCGGTGCCACAACCAGCGTGAAGCGAGTCCGGTGATTAGACGATCACGATAACGTACTATAAGGCAGCCCAGAAAAGCAAAAAGTCCGGTTATAAGAAGCATCCCCGCTGGTAAAAAGCCACCTGTGGGCCAAAAACTATTTATCCCCACCAAAACTGAAGTGGCAATCGCACTTGAAAACGCAAGATCAAGGGAAAAAGATAATTTTGCTTGTCGCCAGGTAATTCGATTGAGACCTAGCAAGGAGTTCATAAACCCAAAAAGCAGTGCTATTGCCAACGCAACCCCAACGGAAACACCCCATCCCAAGTCAAGCGGACCCGTTGAACGCCAGAGCAAACCAGCCAACCCAACGGCAACAAGCACTGTTAGCGTATCAAGAAGAAACCAGGAAATATAACGACGGGTAAGCCTATAGACAGGACCAGCGTAGAGACGTTTCTCAGGTATCGAGACTCGCTTCATGGCTGGGAAAAAAGTTACAAAAGTCCAAAGGATGATATCCAAATCCGAGAGGAAAGTATGATTCGCAACGTAGAGTTGATCTAGACGAAGTTTATCAGGAAGGATATTCCCCAAATATTCATCCATGACTCGCCCTGAACTGAGTCGACTTTCTTCATCTCTGTATAAAATAGATGCGGGGCTGGTGATGCCAGGACGAATAGATAGAATTATCTTGCGCGCATTCTCGGGCCAAGTTGCTGCAATATCAAAGTCTTCTGGGCGCGGTCCCACCAAACTCATTTCCCCTCTTAAAACATTGATAAGCTGAGGAAATTCATTTAACTTGGTATCCCGTAACCACTGCCCGATACGCGTAATGCGAGGATCTCCATTCCCCGTGACACATGGTCCCTGATAGCTTTCTGGACGCTCATACATGGTGCGGAACTTCAAAATGCTAAAAGGCTTGCCCCTTAGCCCTGCACGTTTGCCTTTGAAAAATACTGGTCCAGAGGTATCTCGCTTGATCAAAAGAGCAAGAAAAATAAAAAGGGGTGAAAGAAACAATAAACCCAATAAAGCGGTAGTAATGTCTACGAAACGCTTTAAAGCATTATTCACCCAAAAAGAAATATTTACTTTTCGGTCTGATTTATTAGATTGGGAGCTTGCCGTGTTTTCTTTTATGCAGATAACCATAAGAAACCCCTTTAGATTATCAATACCTTCGCCAAAAAAAGCGTGAATGAATAGGGTTTCCTGTAGTACA
>JABGQV010000211.1 GCA_018648655.1 Anaerolineae bacterium
ATGCCGGTCTCGTCCTCCCCGCCCACGATTACGTCCTGAAATGCTCGCACACCTTCAATATCCTCGATACCCGCGGCGCAGTCGGCGTCACTGAGCGTCAAGCCTTCTTCCGCAAAATGCGCGGTCTCGCTCGTCGCGTTGCTGAGAGCTATTTGGAGCAACGTAAAGAACTCAACTATCCGCTTCTTAAGACATCAGACATCAGCCCTAAGACCTCAACTAAAACCGAAACTCATAAGTCTGAAGTCTTAAGTCCTAAGTCTTTCGTTCTCGAACTCGGTATCGAAGAAATGCCCCATTCGGATGTGGAATCCATACTTGGTCAGCTTCGTAAACGTATTCCGCTATGGATGCAGGAACTGCGTCTCAAACACGATTCCATACGGATTCACGCCACACCTCGACGTACTACCGTGTGGATAGAGAATCTCGATCCCAAACAACCCGACATCGAAGAACTCGTCAAAGGCCCCCCAGCCTCCCGCGCCTTCGATGCAGATGGCAACCCCACCAAAGCCGCAATGGGATTCGCCCGCGGCAAAGGCGTTGACGTTACCTCCCTCGAAAAACGAGAAATAGATGGCGGCGAGTACGTTGTTGCCATCGTCAAACAAGACGGCAAACCCGCTGGCGATGTTCTCCTCGAAGCCCTGCCCAAACTAATCAAAGAAATCCACTTCACCAAATCCATGAAATGGAATGACAGCGGCGTCGCCTTCTCACGTCCCATCCGCTGGTTTATCGCCATGCTCGGTGAGACAGTCATCCCATTTGAATACGCCGGAGTCACCGCAAATAACATCACCCGCGGCTTACGCCCCTACGATTCTCCTGAAATTGAAATCACTTCAGCAGATGCCTATTTTGAGACAATTGAAAATGCTGGCATCGTCCTCGACGAAGAAAAGCGCAAAGCGATGGTCTTAGTCCAAGTCAAAGAAGCCGCCAGATCAGTCAATGGCGAAGCATTAATAGACGAAAACCTTCTCCTCGAAGTCACTCACCTAGTAGAAAAACCAACCGCATTTTTGGGCAAATTCCCAGACGAATATCTTGAGCTACCGCGCGATGTCCTCATCAAAACCATGCAAAAACATCAAAGGTACTTCGCTGTTGAAGGTTCAAAGTTGAATGTTGAAAGTTCTAACCTTGAACCTTCCAACCTTAAACCTTCAACCCTCCTGCCCTATTTCATCGGTGTCCGCAATGGAGACGAAAAACATCTCGATGTGGTCACAGTCGGCAACGAACACGTCATCAACGCCCGTTTTGCCGATGCCAACTTCTTCGTTCGTGAAGATGTCAAGAAGAAGCTCGAAGATTTCCGCCCTGAGTTGAGCGGCCTCACCTTCCAGACAAAACTCGGCTCCATGCTAGATAAATCCGACCGCATGTTGAAGCTGGGCGCAGAACTTTGCCCCCTCTTTGGCTTCACTGATGTAACGACAATCAAGCCCCTCGGGCGCGCTGTTTATCTCTCAAAAACCGATCTCGTAACACAGATGGTTACAGAGATGACCTCCTTGCAAGGCATTATCGGGCGTGAATATGCCCTCCGCTCTGGCGAAGATGAAGTTGTGGCAACTGCGATTGGTGAACAATATCAAACTATCCCCCAAAGTGAAGTTGGCGTAGCCCTAGCCCTCACCGACAGACTTGATTCTCTTGTTGGGCTATTCGCCGCTGGGCTTGCCCCGACTGGCACTAAAGACCCCTTCGCTCTGCGCCGCGCCGCGATTGGCGTTGTGCAACCCCTCCTTGAACATGATTTAGATTTTGATCTCCGCTCTGCCATTGAAGAAACTGCCAAGCAACAGCCCATAGAAATTAGCGACGAAATCAAAGCCAAAGTACTAACCTTCATCGAGGGTAGATTACGCGTTGTCTTGCGGGAAAAGGGATATGCTCACGATGTGGTAGATGCCATTTTAGGGCAAGCAAGTCAAAATCCCGCGCGTGCCGCGAAGTCTGTCGAAGAGCTATCCGCTTGGGTTGCACGTCCCGATTGGGAGCAAATTCTTCCCGCGTATTCGCGCTGTGTAAGAATCATCCGCTCGGCAAAAACAGAAAACGAAGAGTGGAAAGTAGAAAGTGGCCTATTGGTCGAATCCGCTGAAAAAGAATTATATGAAGCAGTTCTCAAGATAGAAGACGCGGCCCGCAACACGGTAAACGAAGTCTTGGGCATTGTCGAAACGCTCATTCCTGCTATCAATAATTTCTTCGATAAAGTGCTCGTGATGGACGAAGATGAAGCCGTAAAAAAGAACCGTCTTGCGCTGGTTGGTAAAATTGCTTCGCTCACAGAGGGCTTGGCAGATTTGAGCCATATAGAAGGTTTCTAAACTCATTTTGAAAAGATAAGAAAAAAGCACACAATGTGACAAATACAATTGTGTGCTTTTTTCTTATCAAAGGGAATAAGCCTATGCAGGTGAAAGATATCGCTGAAAACTCACAAAAACTAAGATTTGGCCTGATTGGAGAGGGACTTGTTTTAGCTGGAGTTACTGACATACTAGAAAAACGTGGGCATGAAATCACTATCGTATATTTGAACAACTTTAAGCAAAAGGCTTTTTTCCAGCAACATGGAATCCCTGTATATTGGGGTGAAAAAAAACCAAAAGAAGTTCTGACCGAGACTCCTATAGATATTCTTCTGAGTGTGAATAACGAGTACATCCTGAAAAGGGATTTGATTGAGTATCCACATATCATGGCTATCAATTATCATAATTCGCTACTCCCTGCCTATGCTGGGCTGCGCGCAAGTGCTTGGGCCATTCACAATGGAGAAAAAGAGCATGGCATTACCTGGCATCGGTTATCGAAAGGAATTGATACAGGCGAGATCATAACGCAGAAAATTGTAACTATTGACAAGGGAGAAACAGCAGCCCGTCTAAACGAGAAATGCACACTTGCTGCTCTTGAGATGCTTCATGATGTGCTCGATAAGCTCGAAAAATATGGTGCTGACATCCCCACTGTAGAACAGGATTTCACAAAACGTTCTTATTACAGCCGAAAAAATGTCTTACTACGTGGTGGCATCATTGATTGGCATACAAGTGCTTCTGAGATCGCGTCTTTTGTCGCATCAACGATTTGGGAGTCAAACGACAACGATTTTGGAATAACCAAAGTTCTTTTGCCTTCTGGGGAAGTGATTGCTATTTCTGAAGCAAAGGTGCTAACAAAAGAAAATAAGGGGGCACCTGGAATAATTCTTAGTAACAATCAAGACGAAATCCATGTCACGGCGCTAATGGGAGTGATTGCTCTAAAACAATATTCACATTCATCTATACAGTGGCCAAAAGTCGGGACACAACTTCCTCATCTTACTGATGAGCAGATTGAACTTCTTTCAAATTCTTATCGAGATGCATTGCTCAACGAAGTTGCATGGTATCCAGCATTTAAGCATCTTGCCAGAACAAAAGAAGATAAAAAAAATGGTTTCGATAGAAGGTATGGGGAAATTAGCATAACGAGTATAGATGAAGCGCACTCAAGCATCATTGGG
Source organism: Anaerolineae bacterium (assembly GCA_018648655.1). Lineage (GTDB taxonomy): Bacteria > Chloroflexota > Anaerolineae > Anaerolineales > Villigracilaceae > Desulfolinea. The sequence continues at coordinate 3,533 of JABGQV010000211.1, forward strand.
CGTTGTTTAGATGCAATTCATAAACTGATTAGAGTAGATATTATTGTTGCGGTTGAAGTTTCACATCCCCCTGAATATTTTCCGCTTAATGCTCTTTCTTCGAACTGGCTCCCCCTTTTGGTATCAGGAAATAAGCGTGGGAAAGAATTACTTACGGACTTGGAAAAACAACCTGTGTTACTTAGGGATATCTTCCTACGGCTACCTAACCTTTCAAGTTGTGAAGAATGGGAAAGGGGGCAGAGCGTCTATCTTCTGCAAAAAGAGAGCAAAATGGAACTCTCCAGGCTCCCTAACGGAGCCATAGCAATACAGAGCACAGAGAGCGGGGATATCACTCTTCATTACCGAGGCCCGCATGGACACGCGCTTGCTAAGGCAATCTACACATTCATATCTCATTCATCGGATGCTGGTACTGAAGCTCAAAGAGAAGAAAGGGTCTTAGATTTATTCGCTAAACAAGTAGAAAAGCACCCTGAGACAATCAGCATCAAAGAGCCAGGACGAAGTGTCACATACGATGAACTTGACCGTGAATCAAACCGCATCTGTAATTTTCTAGTCTCCAATGGCGTAAAAAAAGAAGAAATAGTTGCAACTCTCCTCCCTGCATCTATCGACTATATTACGACAATCTTTGGCATTTCTAAAGCAGGGGGAAGTTTCTTACCCTTGGATATCGATGCTCCCATGCTGCGTCTCAACTATCAACTAGCTGACGCGCAGCCCAGATTTATCGTAACAACATCTGAATATCAGAATTTACTCACTGCTTGGGAAGGGTCAGTGCTGCTTTTAGATGATTCTGGCATTGAAGAGAGCAGTGATGAGCGCACACACCCGCATCACCCAGTCTTATTGACAAATCGAATGTATTTGATCTATACCTCAGGCTCCACAGGACAGCCAAAAGCTGTAGAAATTGAGTATGGGGCCTTAGGCAACTTAATATCTTTCTATCATAATCATCTGAAATTCTCACAGAAGGATCGAATCTCAATGTTGTCGCATGTCACTTTTGACGCATCCATTTCTGAGATATGGCCAATGCTCTGTGCAGGTGCAACAGTGGTAATTCCTCCCAAGAATATTCTTCTGAATTTAGATGCTTTCACGACCTGGCTTCGGGATGAGAAGATCACTACTTCATATATCCCAACTGCAATTGCAAATGTCATGCTAAAAAACGCATGGATCGATATTCCTTCCTTGAAACTTCTTAGCACCGGAGGTGATGCTCTATATACTCGCCCTCACGCTGACTTACCTTTTCCCATTTATAACGGTTACGGTCCAACAGAAAATACCGTGGACAGTACTTGGTCAATCATAGGAAGTGAAGATACCGGAAGACCTCCCCCCATAGGAAAACCCCTAGCAAATGTATTTGCCTATATTTTGAATGAACAACTTCACCCTGTAGACGAAGGTATAAGCGGAGAGCTCTACTTGGGAGGAGCACAGGTAGCACGTGGCTACTTGAATAAGCCAGAATTAACAAAGGCCAACTTTCTGCCTGACCCATTTACGGATATCCCGGGCGGAAGAATGTATCGTACAGGAGATAAAGTCTTTTGGAATGAAACGGGAGAACTCGAATTTATCGGGCGAATAGATGCTCAAATTCAAATTTATGGCCATAGAGTAGAGCTAGGAGAAATAAATGAAACCATAATGGCTCATCCTCTTGTCTCTCAATCATATTGTGTAGAATATGTAAAAAGTGGTGTTATTGCTGGGGTTATAGCTCATGTGGCCTTGAAACCTGAAGTAAGTGTTTCACAAGAAGATTTGAAAAACTACTTGGCAGAACATTTACCCAACTATATGATCCCGCGAGAAATCATATACTATGCTAAATTACCAAGGAATGCTGGTGGGAAAGTTGATAGAAAGGCTTTACTTCAACAACAAGTGGAGCCTATAAAAGAAGCTCTGTCACCTTCTTTTTCTGCAGATAATCACGACGAGAAAATAAAAGAACTTTGGTACAGCCTGCTGCCTATATACACCCCAAATAATGATGAGAAAACTTTTTGGGATTTAGGCGGCGATTCTCTTGCAGCCGTAGAACTTTTCTTGGGCATACAGAAAATCACAGGTTATTCCCTCGCTGTATCAAGTTTTTTGGCCGACCCAAGATTGGCTAGTCTGTTGGATGAATTTAAAACACCGCCTCTCTCTTGGCCAGAAGCTGGGGATGCGTTTCCGAAAACTTCTGTACTAATCCCGATCCAAACTCATGGAGAAAAAAAACCGCTCTATTGCATCCCGGGAGTCGGTGGCAACCCTATCGCCTTCAGGCATTTTCAACAAAATATGGCAGAAGACCAACCTGTATACTATCTCCGAGCACGAGGGTTTGAACCAGACGAAAAAATAGAAAGATCAACTCAATCCATTGCAGCAGACTACATCAAAGAGATCAAAAAAAAACAACCGCACGATCCCTATCATCTTTTGGGAATGTCCTGTGGAGGATTAATCGTCTATGAGATGGCTTTACAGCTTTCATCCCAAGGTGATAAAGTGGGGTTTGTTGGCTTATTGGACACATTACTCGCAGAACGGGAAGAGATGAAAGCATCGAAGTTTAGGCAATTCTTCATACTTATCAGAAAACATACTCAAATCCTTTCGAGTGGAGGTCATCAAGGGCTGCGATCTTATATTGAGTATTATCGAAAACTGGTCGAATTCAAGATCGATAACAGACATGAAAGTAATAAAAGAAAAGAGATGCTTGAAGAATATGGAGGCGCTGGAAAACTACACAGACAGATAGAGCAAGCCAATACTGACGCCTGTCTCTCATATCAAGCAAAGCCTTATTCTGGGAAAGTCGTTTTATTCAGCTCCACTCGCCAGGCAAAATTTGAAGGTAATAATCCCGACCATGGCTGGAGCGAATTTGTCACAGGTGAACTGATCATTCACAAATTAGACTGTTATCACGGCAGTATTTTATTCGAACCCTTTATCACGCAGGTCACAGAAATAACAAGTAGTTATCTAGATCGGGCTTATCAAATACCTTTTCATGACTGAATTTACAGATCCCCTACAAAGACTAGTATCCAAGCATTGGAAGAGCATACTCAAATTCATAGTGGGGCTCATCCTCTTTGGATATGTCTTTTCACAAACAAGCTTGAAAGAAATTATTGCCCTGCTAAAAAGTATCCCCTTATTATCACTCATTATTCTTTTTTTGTTATTCATCCTTCAAACAATGATGAAAGCTCTTCAATACTGGATTTTACTAAAAGATGATACAGACTATTTTTCTGTACTAAGGGTTATTGCCTTACAAAATGCGATAGCCAATTTAGTCTCAGTAATAGCTGGCGTTGCTTCTTACTTAACAGTGCTCAAAACTAAGCAAAAAATTTACCTAAAGCAATCAAGTACAGTTTTCATCACCATAAAAGCAGGAGACCTTTTTAGCATAGGGATATTTACCAGCATATCGGCTTACTTTGTTTGGGAGGAAATTATCATATTACATGAAATAATCATTTTACTTTTATCAAGTATCTTTTTGGGGATAGTTTTTTTATGGCTTGTAATACTTTTTAAAGAAAAGCTTTTTTTAGCGATAAAGCGTCTTATCTCTTCAATAAACTATAGCGAAATCTCCATAATTAAAAAAAGCTTGGCTTATTTAGAGTGGATTTCTAAACAAGACCATAAAAAACTATTGAAAACAATGCTAAAGGTTACTTTACTTTCTATAGGCTACTTTAGTTTCGCCAAAATAATGAGCATTGGAAATCTGGTAGGATAGGTTATA
>JABGQV010000212.1 GCA_018648655.1 Anaerolineae bacterium
TCTTACACCCCATGCAAGCGCGCTAGCCGGGCTGCGCCACGCCCCGATTTGAGCGAACGGTATTATAGCCCCTTTTTATTATTCTGGCAACATCAAAATAATGATAAAATACAAGGATATTTCCCATAATATGGAGTTCGTATGAGCAAAATGATTCAAGTCACCATAGATAGCGTTCGTGTTAGTCTGATGTCCCCGCAGCGGGTAATCGTCTTACGCGAACTCAACACAAATAAATATTTACCCATTTGGGTCGGGCCCTACGAAGCAGAAGCCATTAACGTCGCCTTACAAGAAATAGAAATGGCGCGCCCCCTCACTCATGACCTCCTGAAAAACGCCATCAATCTCTTTGGTGCACGAATTTTGCATATAGAAATCATTGCCCTAAGAGAAAAAATCTTTTTCGGAAATATCGTCACCGAAATTAATGATGAAATAATCAAAATAGATTCCCGCCCATCTGACGCAATAGCCATGGCCGTGCGCGCTCATGTTCCCATTTTTATTGACCCTACCGTGATGAGCAGCGCAGGTATTTCCCCTGAAGACCATCTTCAAGATGATGCTCAAGATGGTGAAACACTTTCAAACCAAGATCACGAGAATCTCTCCATTTTTGAAGATTTCTTCGAGCAGCTAGAAGATACCGACGAAAACTCGGATGAAAATCCCGAAGCCGACCCTGACGCTACAACTTGATTGCCTTATGAATGACAACTTTCCTCCCGAAACATCTCCCGAAAACACCGCCCCTGGCGTTCCACACAGTCGAGAAGCCGAAGAAGCCGTTATAGGTGCAGTACTAATTAATCCCGAAGTATATTATGATCTCGCACAATTTTTGCAAGGTGATGATTTCTATATCCATCGCCTCGGCTGGATCTGGGATGCCTTTACCCGACTACAAGAATCGCGCGTGCCTTTCGACTTGCTGACAGTATCCGAAGATTTAAGCAGCCATAATCAACTTGCCGATATTGGCGGCCCCGCTTATTTAACTTCACTCGTTAACCAAGTCCCAACTTCTTTGCATGCAGAAGCCTATGGACGCGTCATCGAAGCGCACTCTCTGAGACGGAAACTCCTTACCGCAGCAAATAAAATTGCCACCCTCGCTTACGAAGAAGAAACCGCCATTGACGATGTGATGGACAATGCCGAAAAAGCGATTTTCAGTGTTAGCGAAAGACGCATGTCGAACGATGTAGAGCCAATTAAAACGGTAATGAGCAATGTTTACGACACCGTTGATGAACTCTCGAAACGTGATGAAGAAATTTTCGGCGTTCCTACAGGTTTTATTGACCTTGATCGCCTTCTGGGTGGATTACAAGCCTCCGATTTGCTTATTATTGCTGGGCGCCCAGGACAAGGTAAATCTGGTTTTTTGATGTCAGTAGCAAAAAATGCAGCCGTTTTACATAAAAAACACGTTGCAGTATTCTCCTTAGAAATGTCTAATGAGCAAGTGGCACAACGTATGATTTCCCAAGAAACAGGGATTGATTCTCAGAGCTTGCGAACGGGAAAAATAAATGATGATGATTGGCCTAAGTTCACCCAGTCTATAGAAATGTTTTCAGGAACAACCATGTTTCTGGATGATACCCCCGCAGTTTCCCCACTTCAATTGCGCACAAAATGCAGACGTTTGCATATGGAATATGGCTTAGACTTAATTGTCATTGATTATTTGCAACTGATGGGTGGCGACGTTCGCACCAGTAACCGTGTACAAGAAGTTTCCTATATTTCTCGTAGCCTAAAAGTTTTGGCAAAAGAGATTGATGTTCCTGTTTTGACAGCAGCACAACTTAGTCGTGCCATCGAACAACGTTCTGATAAACGACCTGTACTATCAGATTTAAGAGAGTCTGGTTCATTAGAGCAAGATGCAGATATAGTTATGTTTATCTATAGACCCGATCAATATGAAGAAGAAACCACTAAACAAAATGTAGCTGAGATCATTGTGGCAAAGCATCGTAATGGCCCTACTGGAAATATCGAGTTGATTTTCCGTCCGAACTTGGCTAAGTTTGAAAATGCGGCTACACGACGTGTGGATTTTGAGCAATGAATCAGCGATTAGGAAGTAGAGAGCAAGAATCAGGAAAGCAATTTGATGGTTTTTCCAGTAGCAAAGGATTTTCTCCTTTTCCTAACGAGCTTTTTAGCGAATTATTAACTGAAATTGATAATCTCGCCGAATTGAAAGTCACACTTTATGCACTGTGGTTAGTCGCGAACAGAGAAGGGGCATCGCACCCGCTATTTATGAGCGATTTTATCGAGGAGATAGATGCGGAGCAAATTGCTGAGGGCCTGAAAGCATGTGTTGAGCGTGGGAGCCTGCTCAGGGTCACGCTTGAAGCGAGTGAAGATGTCTACTTTATCAACTCACCACGCGGGCGCGCATCTGCTAAAACTGTGCAAGACGGACAGTGGCTCCCATCTCCTAAAAATAATAGATCGCCCCTTATTCGCTCAAATATATTTAAGCTCTATGAAGAGAATATCGGGGCATTAACACCCTTAATTGCGGAAACGCTAAAAGATGCCGAAGAAGAGTATGAGAATGAGAGAATTGCCGAGGCAATTGAGTTAGCAGTGAAGGCAAATGCGCGAAGTTGGCGCTATGTGGAAGTCATTTTGAAACGCTGGAAGGAAGAAGGTTATGGCAAAAAGCAAAATAGACAAGACGATCAGAAAAATCGTAGCCGATACACAAAAGACAAATACGCCGATTTCTTTGACTAAACACGATCTGCCTGGCGACCCAAATTGCGAGTTTTGTGACGGTGGCGGCTATTTACGCGCCGATGTTGCGCCAGGGCATCCAAATTTCGGGAAATTAGAGATTTGCTCTTGCCGAAACCGTGATGTAGCAGAACAAGCACGCGAAAGACTCTTTTCAATGAGCCATTTAGATGAATTAAAAGACCTGACCTTTGAAAATTTCAAACCACGTGGACGCAGAGGGCTAGGCGATTTACAAGCTACTTCAATTGAGATGGCATTCAATCAGGCACATGTTTATGCGAATTCCCTAAAAGGCTGGTTGCTCTTAGAAGGTGCATACGGATGTGGAAAAACACATCTTGCCGCGTCTGTAGCAAATTTTGCGGTGAGCATGAGCGTGCCAACACTCTTCTTAACTGTGCCCGATTTACTAGATATGTTACGCTTTTCTTATAGTGCCGAGGGGCCTACTTTTGAAGAACGTTTTAATGAAATTAAGAATGCAAAATTATTAATTTTAGATGATTTTGGGACACAAAATGCCACAGATTGGGCACAGGAAAAACTTTTTCAAATCATCAATTATCGCTATATTAATAAATTACCTTTGGTTGTCACTACAAACTTGAATTTAAGCGAAATAGAGGCACGCATTCGCTCACGCTTGCAAGACCCAGAGTTGGTGAGTAATGTGCGCATAAATGCACCCGATTATCGTCGCCCTACAGATGATATGGGACATTCTGCACTTTCTTCACTCGATATATTAGCAAATAAAGAGTTTGGGAATATAGACGAAAGGCGCAACGAGGGTTTAACGGCTAAAGAAGTCAAAACGCTAGAACGAGCCTTGAAAACAGCCCATAAATTTTCAGAAAAACCAAAAGGCTGGCTAATTTTTATGGGCGGCTATGGATGCGGAAAAACACATCTTGCCGCGTCTATTGCCAATTATCGCGCCAAATTAGGCGCACCACCCCTCTTTATCATGGTGCCTGATTTACTTGATCATCTACGTGCCACTTTTAGCCCAAAAAGCGAAGTCAGCTACGACCGCCGTTTTGATGAAATTCGCACTTCACCCCTCCTCGTTTTAGATGATCTTGGCACACAGTCCATGACCCCATGGGTGCGTGAGAAACTCTATCAGCTTTTCAATTATCGTTATAATGCCCAACTCCCCACCATCATCACGACCGCCGATTCGCTCGAAGAAATAGATGAGCGCATTCGCTCTCGAATTTTAGATAAACGCTTATGTAAAATTCACCTGATTGATTTGCCAGCTTATTATGGAACTACAAAGAAATAACGTGGCATGACATTCATGTCGCATTTGCTCATAAAAAGCGAGATTTATCTCGCACTACAAAAAGGACGGAGTTTTCCGTCCTTTTTTACAATCTTTTTACATCCCCTTAACTAAAAAATAAAACGATAACGCTAAAATTTCTTCATATACTTCAATAAGGAGTTCTTATGACAAGAAATTTAAGCAGACGAGATTTTCTGAAATCATCTGGATTTTTTGCCGCAGCGATGGCTCTATCTGCCTGCCAACCTTCAGCGGATATCTCTAACGATATAGCGGAAGGCTCTTTACCTGAGCTTGCTCCCGCTCCAGATTTAGCTTCTGTGCCCCCAACAAATGAGGCTCTCCTGCTCCATACCCTCAAGCGGATTTCATTCAGTGTAACACCCACCATGCTGGCACGTGCCCGTGAAATTGGCTTAGACGCATATATAGAAGAACAACTCTTCCCTGAAAAAGATGTTAATAGCGAGATAGAAACCTATATAAAAAAGACTTTTAAGACGCTAAATATGACACCGACAGCGCGTTTTGAATTAGAGCGATTTGGGCAACCCATTCAAGAGATGATTGGGGCAACTTTAGTGCGTCAGTGGCGTAGTTCAAGTCAGTTTTATGAGGTAATGGTCGATTTTTGGAGTAATCATTTTAATATCTTTCTCCCTAAAAATCTCTGCCGCGTTCTAAAAGCAGATGATGACCGCGATGTAATTCGAGCCAACGCATTTGGTAAATTTTACGATCTTCTCTCTGCATCTGCCCATAGCCCAGCGATGCTCGTCTATCTTGACCAAGCTTCTAGCAATAAAGGTGCGCCTAATGAAAACTATGCGCGTGAATTGCTCGAACTGCACACAGTTGGCGTAAATGGCGGCTATAACCACGAAGATATTTCAGAGTTAGCTCGGGCACTCACAGGTTGGAGCGTAACAAATTTCCGAGATAAGAGAAGAGAAGCGGGGCAATTTGTCTTTCGGGCGCAGGTCCATGACGATGGTCAGAAGCAAGTTTTAGGTACGGTCGTCCCGGCAGGCGGAGGCCAAAAAGATGGGGAAAGGATTATAGAGATGCTATCCCAACATCCGCAAACGGCAGAATTTATCAGTACAAAACTAGCAAGACGTTTTGTGGTAGATAATCCGCCCACATCCCTCATCTCAAAATTATCTCAAGTTTTTAGCGAAAGCGAAGGCGATACCCGCGAAATGATGCGTGTCTTGCTGAAATCGGATGAGTTCAAAGCTTCTCTTGGGCAAAAATTCAAACGCCCTATCGAGTTCTTTATTTCTGCTATGCGAGTGACCGATGCGAAAATCAAACGCACGCCGCGCGCCCTGACCAATCACCTGCGTCAAATGGGTCAGACGCCTTTTTTCTGGTCTCCCCCAACAGGGTACCCTGACTACGCTGATTGGTGGACAACCACGAGCGGCATACTCAACCGTTGGAATTTTGCTCTGGCACTCACAAAGGGTGAAGTTCAAGGCGTAGAAGTTGATTTGCAAGCATTCGTTGAAGATGCCGCCTCTGCCCAAGATGTGGTGGATTTACTCAGTATTCGCTTTTTAGGAGAAAAACTCCCCGATAATGCGCGTGATATTTTAATTGATTACGCTGGCACAGATATAGAAAAAACCTTACCCGAAATAGCAGGCCTGATTTTAGGATCACCGCATTTTCAGGTTCGTTAAAGAAGACCCGAAATATTTCAGTTAGAGCACATTTTATACAAGATGACTTTAAATAGAATCACTCTATATTAAACTATAGAGTGATAAGAACCTTTCGGATCTCTAAGAATAGGAGTAATTCATGAACAAAAAACTTTCTCGAAGAGACTTCCTCAAATTATCTACCGCCCTCGGCGGATTTGCACTCACCCCCTCGTGGATGCCGCGCCTATCTTTTGCCCCGCAAGGCGTTGAACCGACAGGCGATTTACTCGTAGTTGTCTTTTTACGTGGCGCAATGGATGGCTTGAACGCCATTATCCCACACGCTGAATCTCGTTATTATGATTTACGCCCTGAACTTGCCATCCCTGAACCAAAATCGGGCGACGATAAAAGCGCAATAGACCTAGATGGATTTTTTGGCCTGCATCCCTCCCTGCGCCCGCTCAAAAACTGGTGGGATGATAAATCGCTGGCAATTGTTCAAGCCGTAGGCTCACCCGACCCAAGCCACTCCCATTTTGATGCGCAAGATTATATGGAAAGTGGCTCACCAGGGCAAAAATTATCTTCCGGTTGGATTGGCCGCCACCTGCAAAGCACTTCATGGCAAAACGAATCTCCCTTCCGCGCAGTGGGGATGGGTGGTGTTCGACAAAGCTCATTGCGCGGCACCGTTCCTGTTACTACCCTCAACTCCATCGCAGAATTCAATCTGCATGGCACGACACAAGCGCAATTGGCCCAACTCTACACGCTAGGCTCAAATTATGATGCCCTTGCCAACGAAACCTTCGCCGCAATCCAGACTCTTAGCCAAGTAGATACCACCAATTACACCCCCGAAGGAGGCGCAAAATATCCCGAGACAGATGTGAGCATGGCGCTACAACAAGTTGCACAAATTTCCAAAGCAGAGATCGGAATGGAAGTCGCCTGCATTGACGTTGGCGGATGGGATACTCACAATCAGCAAGGTGTACTAGATGGCATCTTCGGGACGCTCCTAAGTGAACTTGCTACCGCTATGGACGCGTTTTACCGCGACCTCGGTGAGCGTGCCAAACGCGTTACCCTCGTCACCATGTCCGAATTTGGACGGCGTGCCTACGAAAACGGGAGCGGCGGCACCGATCACGGTCATGGTAGTCTCATGTTTTTGCTTGGTGGCAATGTCAACGGCGGCAAAGTCTATGGAGATTGGCCCACCCTCGCAGAAGATAAACTCTACGGTCCCGGAGATTTAGCTGTCACCACCGATTTTCGCGATATTTTGAGTGAAGTTTTGACAAAACGACTGCTAAATCCTAATCAACAAGATGTTTTCCCCAATTATGCAGGTTGGCGAGATTTAGGGGTTTTTCGGAGCTAAGTGAGCGTCTAAAAACAACTTCCCGAAAGTGTAGTATCCTCAAGTAGAAC
>JABGQV010000208.1 GCA_018648655.1 Anaerolineae bacterium
GACCTGCTAAATATAAAATGAAAGATAAAATGATTTTTCCATTCTTGGCTTACCTGCTCTTTTGTGCATTGAGTTACCTAAGTGAAGTAGATGATATTCTCTTTGGACTAGTAGTCATGATCGGACTCGGATTTCCGCTTGCTCACGCTAAATGGACAGGAGATTGGTCTTCAATGGGATTTTTATCCACTTTTGTAGCAGGCTTGGTCTACGCATATATTCTCCAGTGAACGCGGCATATCCTTGCGCCGTGGCTGGCACATCTGCTGACAGGGATTGTTTTTATTTTGGTCGGGGCAATGGATTTTGTAGGGATGCAATACCCTTGACATCAGCCCGTTTTCAACGATAATTGCTCCCATCACGTTGACGGAGGAAAGTAACTCCGCAGAAGTCGTTAGAGAGGCATGGAGCATTGGCTGAAACTCCCGCCCGACTAAAGCAGATTGAAGTTCCCTCCTGAGTTGTTTGAGTGAAGGTGCGACCACGTTGCATTGGTAGTTCAGACCGTAATCCCTACGTTATAAGGGCTACCGATAATAGTCGGTGCAGAGTGGATTTGTTGTATTCGACAAATCAACGTGGGTGGTACCGCGGGAAATCCCCTCCCGTCCCATTGTGGATGGGAGTTTTGTTTTAAAAGACATCAGACTTAAGACCTGAGACATCAGTTTTTGCTGAAGTCTAAAGTCTTAGGTCTTAGTCTCAAAAGAAGGAGAAATTATGCTTGATAAATTGAACGAAATCCAAGCCACTGCTCTGTCTGCCCTTAAAGAAGTGCAGGATAAAGCGGCATTGCAGGCATGGAAACAAGAATATACTGGTGGAAACTCTGAATTAACAGGCGTTTTTAAAGGCATCGGCAAAGTTGCCAAAGAAGAACGTGGCAAGGTCGGGAAGCGCGCTAACGAGGTCAAAGTTGCCTTGATGGCAGCCTTGGATGAACACAGCGAAGCAATCAAAACAGCTGAACTCGCCCGCTCCCTCGAAGAAGATCATCTTGACGTGACCCTGCCTGGTCGCCCCTTCCGACATGGTGGGATTCACCCCGCAACCCAAACTTTACGTCGTATTTTGACTATTTTGGGCGATATGGGGTTCCAAGTCTACACCTCGCGCGAAGTGGAATCAGATGCTTATAACTTTGAGCATCTCAACTTTCCACCTGGGCACCCCGCGCGTGAAATGCAAGATTCTTTCTATATAGAAGGAACAGATACAGCACAATTGATGCGCACGCATACCTCCCCCGGTCAAATCCGTGCCATGCGTGAATATGCTGCGAGCAACCCAGAAAATCCGCCCCCTATTCGCATCTCCTTGCCGGGGATGTGTTATCGCAGCGAACAAATTACGGCGCGTTCTGAGATTCAGTTCAATCAGGTTGAGGGATTAGCAGTCGGAGAAAATATTACGTTTAGTGATCTCAAAGGGACTCTCAACGATTTTGCGCGTAGAATGTTTGGGCAAGATGCACGCACACGTTTTCGCGCTCAACATTTCCCTTTCACTGAGCCTTCTGCCGAAATGGATGTAGAATGTTTCCTCTGTGGCGGCGAAGGTTGTAATGTTTGCAAAAAATCAGGCTGGCTAGAGATTCTCGGCTGCGGAATGGTGCATCCCAACGTACTAACTGCGGGCGGATACGATCCAAGTCGCTACACTGGTTTCGCCTTCGGGATGGGACCAGAACGTCAGGCGATGTTACGACATAATATCAAGGATATTCGTTATTTTTGGGGCAACGATTCCCGTTTTCTTGAGCAATTTTAATAGAACGCGGATTTAGCGGATTTGGCAAATTTACGCGAATTAAAGCTTAAACCGCCAAGACGCAAAGAGCGCAAAGTTTTAAAAACATTCGCGCAATTCGCTCATTCGCGTAATTCGCGTTAAAAAACCTGCGAAAATCTGCCTAATCAGCGCAATCAGCGTTCCATTCTCTACCCTCCAATAAGGAGCAAATTATGAAAATCCCCGTAAGTTGGATTAAAGATTACGTCAATATCAACATATCCATAGAAAAACTAGCAAGTATGCTCACCCTAGCAGGACTCGAAGTTGAAGAAATCCGCTATGTGGGCTGGGAAATGCCGAAATATGAAGATGGCGAAAGCCACGAATTCAAAACCTACGGCCTCGAATGGGATCGCGAGAAGCTCGTCGTGGCAGAAATCAGCGAAGTGAAAGCGCACCCCAACGCTGACAAACTCGTTCTCTGTGACCTTTTCGATGGCAAAGAGCATTGGACAGCCCTCACCGGCGCGCCAAACCTCTTGCCCTATAAAGGGAAAGGCAAATTAGAGCAGCCTCTCAAAGTCGCCTACGCCAAAAAGGATTCAGTCCTTTACGATGGGCATAAAGATGGGCAAGTTTTGATGAAATTAAAATGCGCCAAGGTGCGCGGAATCGAATCTTGCTCGATGGTCTGCTCTGAGAAGGAACTTGGCATCTCGGACGATCACGAAGGCATCATTATTTTGGATGATGACGCGCAGACCGGAATGCCCCTCGCAGATTATATGGGAGACGCGGTACTTAGCATCGACATCTTGCCGAATAACGCCCGTAACGTAAATGTGCTTGGCGTTGCCCGCGAGATTGCTGCCCTCACAAATCAACCGTTAAAACGGATCGACAAGAAACCCTATACAACCAGCGGGGACCCAATTGCATCTAAAGTAGAAATTGAAATTGCCAACCCTGAGCTTAATCCCCGTTTTGTTCTTGGCTTAATTCGTGATGTAGAAATCAAACCTAGCCCCTATATCGTGCAACGCAGATTGCGCTTGGCTGGCATTCGTCCCATCAACAATCTCGTCGATGCGACCAACTACGCCATGTTCGAGATTGGCGAGCCGCTACACGCTTTCGACTACGATGTTTTGGTCGAGCGTGCCAAAGGTGCTTCGACAGGCTCAGCAACCGTCAAAATTTCCACCCGCAACGCAGAAAAAGGCGAGATGTTGACCACGCTTGATAATATAGAACGTAAACTCCAAGAGAGCAATGTGCTCGTTTGCGACGAAGCTGGCTCACTCTCTATGGCTGGCGTGATGGGCGGGCTGGAATCTGAAGTGACAGACAAGACCAAAAACGTCCTGCTCGAAGGTGCGGCGTGGCAATTCATCAATATTCGCCGTACCGCAAATCATCATAATTTACCCTCCGAAGCCTCTTACCGCTTCTCGCGCGGCGTTCACCCCAGCCTCTCTGAAGACGGTGTAAAACGCGGGCTTTATTGGATGCAAAAATGGGCAAATGGAAAAATTGCCCCCGACCTGGTAGATAATTACCCCCTCCCACCCACCGACCCTACCGTTAGAGTAACAGAAGCAGATGTCAAGAAACTGCTCGGAATCGAGTTGAGCGCGGCAGAAATCTCGAAGCTCCTCACCAAGCTCGAGTTCAGCACGCAAGTCGAGGGCACGAGCGTCACGGCGATCACTCCGCCATTCCGTCTCGATATTGGCGAAGGTCTCGTTGGCAAAGCCGACCTTATCGAAGAAATCGCCCGTATTTATGGCTACGATAAAATCCCCGAAACGCGGCTCAGTGACCAACTCCCGCCCCAGCGCGGAAACCCCAGCCACGATTGGGCAGAAGGTGCTAAAAATCTGCTCGCTACGCTTGGCTTGCAAGAGGCGGTCAACTATCGCATGACCTCGCCCGAAGCGCAAGAACGGCTTGGCTTGCAGGGCGAATTTGTGAAAGTGGCAAACCCGAATTCACCCGAAAAAAGCGTTTTGCGGCGCAGTCTGATGGGCAGCGTGCTAGAAAATATCGAAGCAAATGCCCGCGTGCGCGAGACCCTTGCCTTCTTTGAGATTGGCCCCGTTTTTGTGCCAAAAAAGAATGATTTACCCGATGAGCCGCATAAATTAGCGATTGCGATGACGGGACGCAGACAGCCCCCAGCATGGGATTCGACGGCGACTGAGAAAATAGATTTTTATGATATGAAAGGCGTAGCGGACGCGTTTTTGGCTGGCTTGCAGTTAAAAAACATCGCCTATGCCCCAGCGGATTCTTCGTTAATGCCCGGCGCGGCATTTCACCCGGGCAAATCTGCCCAAGTGAGCGTAAATGACGTGGTCGTGGGCGCGTTTGGTGAAATTCACCCCATTGCGGCAGAGAAATTTGCCTTCGGCGATGCCCCCGTCTTAGCCGCAGAATTTGATGTTGCCTCCCTGCGCAAAGCCCAACCCGATTTTGAGATTGAGCCTGTGCCCGCTTTCCCGCCCATGCTGGAAGACATCGCCATCATCGTGGATGAAGACCTCCCCGCCGAAAAAGTGGATTTCTTAATCCGCCAGACTGGTGGCAAGATGCTCGCAGACGCGCGCCTCTTTGATGTCTATCGTAGCGAACAACTCGGCGAAGGCAAAAAGTCGTTAGCCTATGCCCTAACCTACCAAGCGCCCGACCGCACGCTGACCGATAAGGAAGCGGCGAAGATTAGGAATAAGATTGTGAAGAGATTGGAGAGGGAAGTGGGGGCGGAGTTGCGAGGGTAGAGTAATAGGACGCGGATTTCCGCTGATTAGGCGGATTTTCACGGATTTTTAAAAGATTTAGAAAAGCCATCCGAAGTTTTTAAAACTTCGGATGGCTTTTTATATCAGCAGAACTTGATGCAGTTCACTTATTCCCCTACCCCATTCTCCCTAAAAATAGCCTGCACAATCTCCCTCGCATCATCGAAAATCTTTTCGAGATGAGCTTCGTCGATAAAACTTTCAGCATAAATTTTATATTTATCTTCTGTACCCGAAGGACGGATAACAAACCAGCCATTTTGCGATGAGACTTTCAGCCCGCCGATAGCAGCATCATTGCCGGCGGCGCGGGTCAGGATGCTGGTGATCTCATCGCCTGCCAACCTTACCTATCTGTAAAATCTGTACTGTAAATAGAATTGTTTTCACTTATTGGAGATGCTATACGTAATAACATCTTCAGGAGCAATTATATTCAATTTTGGTCACGGGAAAAAAATGCTAAAGCAAATCATAGAGACAGCTTCTGGGCCACTCTCTCTTGGCGCAACATCAGAAACACACGAAAGTTCAAAACCACACCGCACAAGATTGTTGGCTTGGATTCTTTTTGTACTTATATTCTTTATGGCAGGGATATTTTTTGTCGTATTATTTTTTACCCCAAATGAACCTGTTCGCGCCCAATATTTGGCACTGATCATCTTCCTACTTCTTTTCTTTGGTATTGCATATGCCCTAAACTGCACCAAGCGTTATACCATTGCCGTATCCATGCTTGTTTTTAGCGCCTTCATAGCACCGTGGGCTTCCCTCTTTTTTGACCCAGCCGTCCTGCAAGGGGATTTTGTCCCGCTCACCTATGTAACTCTCTCCATACTCATCTCTAGCATATTCCTGCCAACACTTGTTACTTCTATTCTGGCGATTATCCAGTTCTCAGGCGTCGCGCTCGTCTTATTACTCTGCTCCGCATATTCATCCTTTAATTGGATCAGCTTCCTCGTTTATATTTTTGTTGCATCTGCATTCAGTATGCTGACAAATAACATCATCCAACGAAATATAAAACAACTTAGAAAGCAGGCTCAATTGTTACAAGAAAATGCAGAGCATCTTGAAAGACTCTCCACGCGTGACGATCTCACAAAACTATTCAATCGGCGTTATCTGACAGAAACGCTCAAGCGAGAGCTTCGGCGAATGTCTCGCAAAAATACCCATCTTGGGCTTATCATGTTGGATATAGATCGTTTCAAACAGATCAACGACACAATGGGACACGCAGCAGGTGATATCGTCTTGCAGGAACTGGGGAAATTGCTCTCCGAACAAATAAGAGAATCTGATATTGCCTGTCGTTACGGAGGAGACGAGTTTATCCTTATATTGCCCGATACATCCCCGGAAACGACCTTGGAAAGAGCAGAAAAATTGCAAAATGATGTAAAGACACTCAATACCCCAATGAACATAACCCTCTCTCTGGGCATAGCGACCTATCCTCAAAATGGTAAAGATACAGAAATTCTCATTAAATCTGCAGACCATGCTCTGTATCGTGCCAAAGACAAAGGGGGTAACACCATCGCTCTTGCGACAGAATGATAGAAGAGTGAATGCTCAACAATCCGTGCCTTTGCCACCACAGACCGCATGGCGGTTAACCATACAAAGCCCGATGCATCGGATTCGACCGAATTATCCGGTCCTTGCGTGGTGAGTCGCATTAAATGCAAACATCCGAAGTTTTGAAAACTTCGGATGTCTTTTCTTAACACAATTCTTTTAAGCTATGCCACTCTTCTTAAAAACCGCCTGCACAATCTCTCTCGCATCATCGAAAATCTTCTCAAGATGACCTTCGTCGATAAAGCTTTCAGCGTAAATTTTATATTTATCTTCTGTACCCGAAGGGCGGATAACAAACCAGCCATTTTGGGATGAGACTTTTAGCCCGCCGATGGGGGCATCGTTGCCGGGTGCGCGTGTCAGGATGCTGGTGATCTCATCGCCTGCCAGCGTGCTTGCGGTGATCGCTTCGGGGGTTAGGTTTTTCAGGATGGTTTTTTGTTCCAGAGAGCCGGGCATATCGCTGCGGCTGTAGAGTGGATTGCCGAAGTTTTCGGTCAATTCCTGATAAATTTCGCCTGGGTCGCGTTGTGTTTTAGCGAGAATCTCTGCGGCTAGCAGCCCCAGAATGATGCCATCTTTGTCTGTGGACCAAACTGTCCCATCTTTGCGCAGGAAGGATGCCCCAGCACTTTCTTCGCCGCCAAAGCCGTAAGAGCCATCATAGAGACCGTCCACGAACCATTTGAATCCAACGGGGACTTCTGATAAATCCAAGCCCAAGTCATTTACAACGCGGTCGATCATCGAGCTGGAGACGAGCGTCTTGCCGATTTTCAAATCCTTGCGCCAGCCCGGCCTATTGCGGAAGAGATACCAGATCGCCACGGCTAGGTAGTGATTGGGGTTCAGCAAACCAGAAGATTGGGTAACGATCCCATGTCGATCCACGTCCGGATCGTTGCCGAAGGCGATGTCAAAGTCATCTTTCAAGCCAATTAAGCTGGTCATGGCGTAGGCGGAAGAACAATCCATCCGAATCTTTCCATCATGGTCGAGAGACATAAAAGAAAAAGTGGGGTCAACGTGTTTGTTGACGACGGTCAGGTCGAGTTTGTGAACGGCTGCGATCACATCCCAATAATTGGCTGCCGCACCGCCCATCGGGTCAACACCGATTTTGATATTTGCCGCGCGGATGGCATCGAAATCAATCACATTTTCTAAATCTCGGACATAAGGCAGGATGTAATCGTATTCGCGCGTGGTTGGGGCTTGCTGGGCGTTTTTCAACGGAATCCTGACGACATCTTTTAGCCCATTTTTGAGCATCTCATTTGCCCAATCTTGGATAATGCCCGTCGTCTCAGAATCGGCTGGGCCGCCGTTAATCAGGTTATATTTAAAGCCGCCGTCTTCGGGCGGATTATGCGAGGGCGTGATGACGACCCCATCTGCAAGCCCGCTGCTACGACCCTGATTGTAGGTAAGAATTGCGTGGGAGATAACCGGCGTAGGCGTATATTCCTGTGATATTCTGATCTCAACGCCATTGGCGGCAAAAACTTCGATAGCTGTCCGCTCGGCTGACTCAGAAAGCGCATGGGTATCTTTGCCGATAAAGAGCGGGCCTGTAATATCCTGCTCGTTGCGATATTTGCAGATTGCCTGGCAGATCGCCGCGATATGATCTTCGTTAAAGCTCCCATTTGCAGAGCTACCGCGATGCCCCGATGTGCCAAAGGAAACACTTTGTTCGATCTTGTCGGCATCGGGGTGGATGGTGTAATAATCTGAAACTAAACGGGGGATGTTCGTTAGCATATCGGGGGTAGCTGGTTTACCAGCCATTTCAACAGCGCTCATAATCACCTCTTTATACTTAATTTATAATTTCGAATAATTCTAGCATCATATGGTGACTATTGTCGCACTAAAATTTCATCTATTTTTCTTGGCAGTTTTGCGTTTTTGGGTGAACTTCAAAACTTATTTTTCTAAAGTCTCAAGTAGTTAGGAGGTCTTTTGGTTTATAATCTCAAATCATTTTATGAATCTGAATGATTATTTATTCTTCTTTCTCTAATAGAAAGAATATTCTCAAAAAAATGGCTTTTTTCACACCTTAGCGGTTAAAAACTATGACAACCTCAGCCTCCGAATTCACCATCCCCCGCTCTCACAAAACCAACCTCACTTCTCCCGCGCGTTGGATATTTTCACACGTCTACCGCTACACATGGATATGGATCGTGATCTGGGTTGGTGCCATTGGCAACGCCAGCCTCGCGGGGCTAATGCCCGTCTATATTGGCGACGCCTTCGATGCCCTCACAGCCGAAATACCACAACCTGAAATATTACTTTCACTGATGTGGCTCATCATCGGCTCACAAGTTTTGCGCTCCATTCTCCAACTCGGGCGCAATTTCGGCGCAGATTTAGTTGCCCAAAAGACAGAACGAAATATCCGTGACGAGCTTTATATCTCACTACTCGGCAAAAGCATGACCTTTCATAATATCCAGCCTGTCGGCGATACAATGGCGCGCGCCACCAACGATGTACGTGAAATCAATTTTATGTTCAGCCCGGGTGTGAATCTCGTCATCGGCTCGCTTACATTTCTTGCAATGCCATTTCTTTATGCCCCACGCTATCACACCGATTTGCTTCTCGTGCCCACTCTCTTCGCCATTGCCTATTTTATCGCCCTCTGGGAATATCTCCACAGCCTGCGCCCCATTACAGAAAAGGTGCGCGAAACTTTCGGCAATATGAATACTCGTCTCGCCGAAGCCATAGATGGCATTGAAACTGTCAAAGGCGCGGCGCAAGAAGAAGCCGAAGTCAATCTCTTCAACAAACAAGCCCTCAAATTCCGCAACGCCTTCGTCAAGCAGGGTGATCTCGAAGCTCGTTTCGTCCCCATGCTCCTCTACGGGATGACGCTCGGCGGCGGGCTCCTGCACGCCCTTATTCTCTTCCGCAACGGCGAAATCACCATCGGCGCAGTTGTCGCCTATGTTGGGCTGCTCCAAATGCTCATGTTCCCCACTTTTGCCTCCACTTTTGCCTATACTCAAATTTCTTTGGGATTAGCGAGTGCTCGACGAATTCTAGAGTTGATTAATAGCGAGACTCATCTTGATCAAAATACAGATGGCTTCGCCGAAAACATTCGTGGGGAAATTAGCTTCTCTTCGGTGGACTTTTCCTACACCCCAGCAGATTCCGTTTTATCTGAAATCAACTTTAGCGTCAAACCCGGTCAAACAGTCGCCATCGTCGGGCAGACGGGAGCCGGAAAGACCTCCCTCGTCAAATTAATTAATCGCACCTACGAAGCGACCGAGGGCAAAGTCCTGATCGACGGTGTAGACGTCCACGATTGGAATTTAGCCTCCCTCCGTCAACAAATCTCCATCATCGAACAAGATATTTTCCTCTTCTCCAACTCCATCTCTGAAAATATCGCCTTCGGAAAACCGGATGCAATAAAAGAAGAAATCATCGCCGCCGCCAAATCCGCCCAAGCCGATGAATTCATCCGCAGCTTCGAGAATGGTTACGAAACCGTTCTCGGCGAACGTGGCGTGACCCTCTCCGGCGGGCAACGTCAACGCCTCGCCCTCGCTCGCGCCTTCCTCACCGACCCCCGCATCCTCGTCCTCGACGATTCCACCTCCGCCATCGACAGCGCAACCGAAGATAATATCCAACGCGCCATCGCCGCCGCTGCAAAGGGACGTACCACCTTCCTCATCACCCACCGCCTCTCCCAAATCCGCTGGGCAGATTTGATTATTGTCCTAAAAAACGGCAAAATCGCCGCTATTGGCGATCATGCTCAATTGATGGAGAGTAGCGAAGCCTATAGAAGGATTTTTTCGGAATAGAGAGTAGTAAAAAGAGATTAGAGAGTAGTAAAAAATGACAACTTGTACAGATACAACAGTCGTTTTAATTACAGGACACCCTGCTACAGGAAAAACTACATTGGCCCACTTTTTAGCACAAGAGTTAAGTTTGCCTTTAATTTTGAAAGATCAAATTAAAGAATCTCTCTTAGACACACTTGGCACTTCAAGTACAGAGTGGTCACGGAAATTAAGCATTGCTTCTTGGGATTTATTCCACAAACAAGTTGAGAATTTATTGAAAGCCAATATTTCTTGTCTTGTAGAAAGTAATTTTAATCCAATTTATGCGAATGAGCATTGGAAAAATTTAGCCCTAAAATATAAGTTTCAATTAATTCAAGTTCGGTGTGAAACTGAACCGGATATATTGCTAAAAAGATACCGTCAACGCATTAAAGATGGTGATCGTCATGTAGGACATGTTGATGCAAGCGAAGATAAAGACTTCCTTGAAACAATAAAACAACATATGGAATGGCTAATGGTAGAAAGTGATCGTATATCATTCGATACAACAGAATTCAAGCAGGTTAACTATTTGAAAATTGTACAAAATATCAGAAACCAAATATCCAGTCGTCTAAAGACGACCTCGTAGCACGGTCGGTTTACCGCCGTGCGGAGAAAGTAAAGAAAATTCGCGTAATTCGCCAATTCGTGACATTCGCGTTAAAACGAACTCATCCAATCTCTTGCAATCACTAATTATCTAACCTCTGATTTACTGATCTACTAATTTATTAACCCACTGGACACCAAAAAATGAGCTTCTTCGCAGGCCTCGGCGCCGAAAAATACGACCGACAATATACCGATAAAGAACTGACCAAACGCATCGCGGGCAACTTCTCCTCGCAGCGCAAACGGATGATTTATATCTCCGTGCTGGTCACCATTGTTGCCCTCATCAGCGCAACTACACCAATGATAATCAGCCGCGCCCTCGAAAGCCTCGAAACCCGCCCCACAATCGAAGCAACTCTCCTCATCGGTGGGGGCGTTTTTATGATCGGCGTGCTCAACTGGGGCATCAACTGGATACGCCGCGCCATCACAGCCCGAGCCATTGGCGATGTGGTGCTCAACCTCCGCACCTCCGCTTTTCGGGCTGCCGCTGACCACGATCTTTCTTTTTACGACAAATTCTCATCAGGCAAAATCGTCTCACGCATCACTTCCGATACAAAGGATTTTGGGCAACTCGTCACCATCGCCACGGACATCAGCGCACAGCTCATTCAGGCGAGCATTTTGGCTTTTGTCCTCTTTAACATCGACTGGCAATTAACCATCCTCATCATTCTCTATCTCCCCATCATTTTCCTCGTCACCTCGCAATTTCGCAAAGCGGCGCGCAAAGTGACTCGCAACGGGATGCGCGCGATGGCAGATGTTAACGCAACCATCAAAGAAACCGTTAGCGGCATCTCGGTTGCCAAAAATTTCCGTCAGGAGATGAGCATTTTCGAGACCTTCGACAGCGCGAACCAAGATTCTTATCGCGTCAATGTACGACGCGGATTTATCCTTTCGCTCGTTTTTCCCATTCTCAACGCCCTCGGCGGCATTGCCACCGCCATCATGGTTTATGTCGGTGGCTGGAGCGTCATGCGCGGCGGGGTCACGGCGGCGGCTTGGTATCTTTTCATTCTCAGCCTCAATCATTTTCTCTTCCCCATGATGAATCTCTCCGCTTTTTGGGCGCAGATTCAGCAGGGACTCTCCGCCGCCGAACGAGTTTACGCGCTAATTGACGCGGAACCAAACGTACTACAGGAGGATGATCGGGACATCGAGCAAGCCCAGGGCAAAGTGCGATTCGAGAACATCCACTTTGCGTATACACCATCCGAGCCGATTCTGACCTCTTTCAACTTGCTCATTCCACCCGGGCAAAGTCTCGCCTTGGTCGGACACACCGGCGCAGGGAAGTCATCCATCGCGAAATTAATCGCCCGATTTTACGAATTCCAATCCGGCAAGCTGACGGTGGACGGCCTGGATATCCGCTCCTTCAACCTGACCTCCTACCGCCGCCAATTGGGGATCGTTTCGCAAGTCCCATTTTTATTTTCGGGGACGGTGGCGGAGAATATCCGCTACGCCCGCCCCGAAGCCACCGAAACCGAGATTTTGAAAATGGCGCGAAAAATCGGCGATGGCGAGTGGCTGGAAACGCTGCCAGATGGGTTGAACAGCAAGGTCGGCGAGCGCGGCGCGCGCCTTTCGATGGGACAGCGGCAACTGGTGGCGCTGATGCGCGTCCTCGTCCAAAACCCCGCAATTTTTATTCTCGATGAAGCGACCGCCAGCATTGACCCCTTTACCGAGTGGCAAATTCAGCAGGCGTTGAACCTGATTTTGGAGAACACGACCAGCATCCTGATCGCGCACCGCCTTTCGACAATCAAATCTGCGGACAAAATTTTGGTGATGGAAAACGGTGGCATCATCGAAGAAGGAAATCACGATAATCTCCTCGCGCAAAAGGGGCATTATGCGGAGTTGTATAATACTTATTTCAGGCACCAGAGTTTGGCGTATGTTGAGAGGCAGGGGGCGGTGCTTAGGGAGTAGGGGATTAAACTTGTATCTCTTCTGTATATTTTATATACTGAGACATACTTTATTCAGCTCATAAGGAGATATTAATGGAAAAGAAAACAATAGGCCTAATCGCTACAATCGGAACAGCTTTTCTCTGTGCTTGTCCTGGGCTTTGTCTTTGTCTTTGGGGATTTATTGGCATTTCAGGTACACCGATTGATCAAACTTTAAACGGACAAACGACCTCCGAGCCGATGTCAACAGGATTAGCAGTGAGCTTACTTTGTCTCTCTCTAATTGCAATTGCAATCCCTATTATTGTTGGCTTTTTCACCCTCCGAAACACTGGTGATGATGTGATTGATGTAGAGCCAGTTTCCTCCCCTGAACCTGCTGCCTCAGCTGCCCCAATCATCGATGATGAAGAGACACTCCCCCCAACTTCATAAATTTATTTTCTAATAAACCCAGAACCGCGAAGAAGGAACTTGTGTATTTCACCTTTTTCGCGGTTTTCGCGTTAAAATCATCATCTGAAATATAAACTAAAAATAATTTAGGCTTACTCTTAAAACCCATGCATCCCTTTACCAAATCCCCTAACCGCACCTTAATCGCTCTGTCTGTCCCCGTACTGCTCTCGATGACAGCCGAGCCACTCACTGCGCTGATAGATACGGCCTTCATCGCTTCGCTGGGCGTAATTCCCCTCGCCGCATTGGGCGTTGGCACCTCCGCTCTTTCTAGTCTCTTTTGGATATTCAACTTTCTTGGTATTAGTGCACAAACTGAAGTTGCCCAAGCCGAAGGAAAAAAGAAAAGTCAAAAAGCAAAAGGCATCGCCAGCCTTTCACTTTTAATGGCATTTGGCTTCGGCATTTTATTAATTCTTCTTATCCTCCCCAATACCGCGTGGCTTGCAGAAAAAATGGGCGCCTCTGGTGCTATTCAAGTTGAAGCAATTAGCTATATCCAAATTCGTACTTTTGGCGCACCTGCTGTTTTACTCATGCTCGTCTCTTTTGGCGTTTTGCGTGGGCTTCAAGATATGCGCTCCCCGCTCTATATCGCCATCGGAATCAACCTGCTTAATCTCCTCCTCGATTGGCTCCTAATCTTCGGGAATGCTAATTTCCCCATAATGGGCGTGGCAGGCTCTGCTCTCGCCAGCACAATCGCTCAATGGATTGGCGCCTTAGCAGGCATTTTTATCATCGCCCGCAAATTGGGTTTAACGCGCGCCTTTACCCTTAGCGAAGCAAAAAAACTCCTCAGCATTGGCAGCGATCTCTTCATCCGCACCGGTCTCCTGACCTTTTTTCTCGCCTATACCACGCGTACCGCCACCAGCATCAGCGCAGAAGCAGGCGCGGCGCATCAGGCAATTCGGCAAATTTTCCTTTTCACTGGGCTTGCCTTAGATGCCTACGCCTCAACCGTTCAGTCATTGGTTGGTTATTTTATTGGGCAGGATTCACTGGTCTGGGCGAAAAAAGTGGTCCTTTTGGGGGCAAAGTGGAGTTTAGGCACCGGCATTATGCTCGGGATGCTGATGTGGCTTGGGCGTGAGATCGTTATAGATATCCTTGTCCCGGCTTCAGCAGTTGCTCTTTTCCTCCCCGCTTGGGCTATTTCTGCCCTCAGCCAGCCGATTAACGCGGTCGCCTTTCTAACAGATGGTGCCCACTGGGGTACGGGCGATTATCGCTTCCTCCGCAATGCGATGATTGCCGCTCTCCTCGTCGGCATCGCGGGTATTTCACTCATCGATTTAAATTCACCCAATGCTCTACTCTGGATTTGGATCGTAATGGCTTTTTGGGCATTAACGCGCGCAGTTTTTGGATGGCTAAGAGTTTCACCTGGTATTGGAAAAAGCCCCTTTAAGAATTAATTTCCCTCTTTGAAAAGGTATATATATGCGTTATCACGGCATGGTCATTCGGCCTCCCAGCGAGGCGAAAAATTATATTTTGCAGGTCAGCTATGGCTGTTCTCATAATAAGTGCACTTTTTGCGGCACATATTTAGATAAAGCTTTTCGCCCCCGCAACCTTGCTGAAATTCTCGAAGATATTTCTCTTGCAAAAAAAGAGATTCCCGCCACGTGCCGCGTTTTTCTCGCAGATGGTGATGCACTGGTTTTGCCTACAACGCGCTTAATAAAAATTCTCGATGAATTGAAGTTAGCATTTCCTCAACTTGAGCGAGTTGGCTGCTACGCAAATGCCCGCGATATTTTGCGAAAAACACCCAAAGATTTGAAAAGGCTACATGAAAAAGGATTGAAAATAATTTATATCGGTTTAGAAAGCGGTGATGATGAAACCCTAAAATTCATCGAAAAAGGTGCCACAGCTGCCGAGATGGTAGAAGCCGCGCTCAAAGCCAAAGAAGCAGGAATACTAATCTCTCTAATCGGTATTTTGGGGCTTGGCCAGCAGAAAAAATCTGCACAGCATGCCATTGAGACAGGGCGCGTTATAAGTGAAATGAATCCCGATTTTTTCTCAATGCTAACGCTAATGCTCGTCCCCGGCACCAAACTCCATGCCCAATGGGAAGCGGGCGAATTTAAGTTACTTTCTCCAAAAGAGATGTTGGC
Source organism: Anaerolineae bacterium (assembly GCA_018648655.1). Lineage (GTDB taxonomy): Bacteria > Chloroflexota > Anaerolineae > Anaerolineales > Villigracilaceae > Desulfolinea. Next base: position 15,147 of record JABGQV010000208.1, read on the forward strand.
AGAATTACGTCAAGTGATTGAGAATCTGAATGGACTTAGCAACTGCATATTTCGCACCAATCACGCCTCCAATTATTTGCCGCTCAGAGGGACTTTCCCACAAGATAAAGAAGGCTTATTGGCGATGTTAGATGCCGCGCTAAAAGGTGGAAAAAATGCACTCAGGCCAGAGGCTTGGCGGGGATTGTGAGGAATGAAAACGGACGCTTCTAATAAGAAAAAAGTAATTCCTAATTAGTTTTTATACCTACCAAGAAGCAATGAGAAATCCATCTCTACAGTTTTCTTTTGGCTTATATCACCCCATGCCAATTTTAATGCCTTGTGAGTCTGCATAAGAAATTCATTCCCCTCTTCTTTAATAGACTGCTTTGCCGCTGACCAGCTTTGGATATAGGCAAAGAGCTGAGTGAAGTCCCATTCCACTTTCATTTCAATTTGGGGAGCAGCTACCTTCTCAAAAGGGAAGGGGATATCACGATAATAATCCCACAAGAGTTTATTTTGCGGTGCCCAATAGGGCGCTATAGGTGAGAGAAAATATTCTTCTATCACTTGGTCTATTTCTGTTGAGATAAAAAACCATGAATATCCCCACGCGGCAAAAATCCCATTTGGCTTCAAAGCGCGCTTTACTTCATCCCAGAAAAGATCATAATCAAACCAGTGTAAGGCTTGGGCAACACAAGCTATATCAAAATAATTATCTTCAAAATTTGTTTTTTCTGCTGCTTGCACAGAATAACTAATTTTAGGGTTTTCTATCGCATGAGCAATTTGTTCTTCGCTAATATCGGTGGCTTGCACTTCATCAAAATATTTCGCCAAATCAACTGCTGCTTGACCGCTCCCGCAGGCCACATCCCACGCGCTTTTCTTTTCTTCACAAAGTGTGGCCAAAAATCTATATAACTCTTGGGGGTAATATGGGCGGACTTTGGCATATAAATCTGATTTATCGTTAAATAATTTATGATGATCCATTTTCTTTGCTTATGAAGCCGCTATCATTTCAAGATAGAGTTCTTCGACCTTTTCTCTTGCCCACGGGGTCTTACGCAAAAACTTTAGGCTAGATTTTAGAGAAGGCTCATGATTAAAAGAACGGATGTCAATCAGAGCGCCTAATTCTTCCCAGCCATAATGCTCAAGAAGTTCGTTAAGAATTTGCTTGAGTGTGATGCCGTGCAAAGGGTTATTGGGTTGGGCTTGGGTCATAAAATAGAATTCTCCTATTTCTCAAAATGCTTTACTACTCGCAAGGCTCTTAGTGTATTCCAGCGGCTGGGTTGCCCCGTCTGCTCCATATCAAAATGGACTTTGCCCGCATGTTTTGCTTGCACAGGCCAAGTTCCGTCTTTGCGCCGCTTCTTCATCAGTATATCTAGCGCGTCCTGCATTCGTGGATCATAAGCCACGCCTGCATCCTGAAAATATACTAGCGCGCGCAAAATATTATAAAACCAACGAGAGGGATAAGAGAGCATCAGAAATTTTTTATTGATAATCTCGCCCGTGTGATCAGATTTATAGAGTCTATGCATCAAGATAAATTCACGGGCCTCGGCCGCGATCTTTTCTAGTTCTGTGGCGCGATAGGTATAGCCATTTTTTTTATATTCCCACAAGCCTTCAAGTATAGAGATGGTCGTATGTAGAGAGCTATGCACAGCACCACCTTGGTTGCTGCGACAATTAAAGCCCCCATCGAGCATTTGGTGCTGGATGATGCAATCGACCACTGAACTTAGTTCATCTTCATTAATTCTAAAATAGCAAGCATAGTTCAGGAACATACCGTTTATACACAAATCGCTATCTGGGTTTCCTCGATAATCCCGGTGAGGGTTGATGCCCCCATCGTCGCTTTTGTGATTCTGCGAAATTTGTATAATAGATTCTTGAATCTCCGGTATATCTTGCGAGATATTCAGATATTTTAGGTCGAGCAATGAATAATGCGATGAAATCCACTTCGGTTGATAAAAGCCCTGCCCCCAATGACCTTCTGCTTTGCGGAAGCTCAGAAATTTTTCTCCCCACCCTTCGCTTGCAATCCGTTCTTGAAGTTCAGGTTTTTCGATACCCAGTAAATCGCGATAGACTTGATATTGGATAGAGACATCACCTTCAAGAAGCCAGATTATAAGTTCTTCTTTATCTAACAGAGTTGGCGTTTTTTTCATGATTTTAATCCGATAGTATTAAGTGGCTATTTAGGAATTTCATATTTGCTTTGTAGAAAACCACTTTCAAAGGCACGGGATTCAAGGAGACGCAATTTTTTATCTATATCTAATTCTCCAAAAAGCGGAATGCCGCTTCCTATCAGGATAGGTATTTGGGTAATAATCATTTCCTGGATTAAACCAGCATTGAGAAAACCTTGAATTGTTTTCCCACCGTCAATATACAAATGTTTTGCTCCAGATTTTCTCAATTGATCTACCAGTTCAGCAGGAGAAGATGAAGTTGATTTCACATTTTTAGCTATTTTCTCAGGTATCTCAATCTTTTTACTGCTTAGAATAATGACGCGTTTTTCTCCATAAGGCCATTCTCCAAAAGAAAGTACCATCTCATAAGAATTACGCCCCATGATGAGCACATCTACGGATTCCATAAATTGATGATAGCCATAATCTTCACTAGCACCTTCTCCATCCCCTTCACTTCCTGGGAGCCAATCAAGATCACCATTTTTTCTGGCGATAAATCCATCTAGACTAGTTGCGATATAAACAGATATTTTCATATTTTTACTCACGTGGATTAGGATCAAATAATTGATTTTGTCAATTTAGATGACAGTCACTTTGAAAGTGATTGTCATCTCTGCAGAGCTATTTAAAGATACTACTACAGCTTGATGATGTGTCAACTCACCATAAGAAAGATAATATTATTGGGCCACACATCTGCATCTATAACGGGATCAAGTTCAAAATAAGTATGTTGCGGTATTTCATCCCTTAGAGAATAGTAGAGTAGTAATATGGCATAGGAAAAAATGCTTAACCAAATTGCAAACTTTAGAATTAGGTATAATGCTTCTTATATTGTATAATTTCACGCAGTACCTTAGTACCATCCTACTTAAATACACTAATAATAAGTCTTCAGGAGGACCGCTGATGTTCAAAACTGAAAACCTGTATCAGAACGATGACGCATGGAAAAAGAAAAGTTTGGGGAACTCAAATGAGACAATCGGAGGCTGGGGATGCTTGCTAACCTCGGTCACAATGATGCTCAATGGGATTGGCTATAATGAAACACCCCTAACTGTGAATGAGAAAATGAAAGCAAAAGGCGGTTTTCAGGGCGCGTTTTTTATCCCTAGTGTTTTGCCTTATGCTTTTCCAAATTTAGTTTATAAAGATATGGAACCTTGCGAGGCTTTTCCTGCACCTATCTCTCGGATTGATGCAGCTGTAGCGCAAGGAAAGCCCGTAATTTTACAGGTTGATTGGAATAAAAAAGCCGGCGTGCAAACTCACTTTGTCTTGGTTAAAGAAAAGAAAGGCAATGATTATATTCTTTATGATCCTTACCGCTATGGTGGAGATGGACCCGGGAAAGATGTTTTACTAACCCAGCGCTATAAATATCAGGGTCAGAAATTAGAATCAGAAATTAGTGCAGTGCTATGGTTTGATGCCTATGGGATCCCCCCACAACCCCCAAAACCCAAAGTGCCTGTTGCCGTGCCGGCAGATTCTATGACACTATATGTTGCCGAAGATGATTTGGCTTTCCGTGCTGACCCCTCTGTTGGTGGTTATCTTGTGAAACGATTAGAGGGTGAAACAAAACTCCAGAGTCTTGAATCGGCTGCCGTAACAAAAGGAAAACTTGGTGTAACGGGGCAATGGCTCCATGCTCAAGACCCTGAAGGCAAACAAGCCTATACCGCAGCTTGGTATCTCTCTGAGAAAAAAGGCGCCGCTCCTGCTACTAGCAGTGGCGCAGCAGCAACACCTTCAACCACAGCGGCAACACCCTCGACAACGAAAAAACCTCTTCCTGCTGGCGCACTTTCCCTTATTCCTACCGATAATATTGCTTTTCGTAAAAACACAACCATTTCACCTGAAACACTTATTCGCCGCATCCCTCCTACAGAGAAGGTTATTAGCTTAGAAGCTTCTGCCCAAACAATTAAAAAAGTAGGCGTAATGGGAGAATGGCTCAATGTTCGTGATAAGAACGAAGTAGATGGTTATGTTGCCGCATGGTATGTAAAATATCAGAGTGGCTCAACTGCTGCAGAAGCACCCATAACCAAACCACCAGCAGATGGCACAGATACAGTGAAAACAACCGCTCAATTTGTGGCATTTCGCTCTGAGCCACGCTCACATACAACAACATTAATTCGTTATCTGAACTTAGGCGAAATTTTATCTCTTGCAGATGCTGGGCAAGCAGCGAAAATTGGCTCCAATAGTGAGTGGATAAAGGTCAAAGATGCTAATAAAACAACTGGTTATGTTGCCGCTTGGTTTGTAGCAAGATAGGCTCAAAACTAAAGCGAAAGAGACTAACTGAAATAAGGCGTAAGTCTTATCTTTGCAAAAAAGGAATTTTTATGACAGAAGTCCCCAATGCAACCAGTAAGGTTTTTATTTCCTATTCTCGTCGAAATAAAGAATTTGCTAAAAAATTGAATGATAGTTTAGATAGCAATGGGGTTGATGCGTGGGTAGATTGGGAAGGGATTCCACTTAGCTCTGATTGGATGGACGAGATTACACGCGCCATTGAAAACGCAGATGCTTTTCTCTTCATCATCACACCTGATTCTTTAGCCTCAGATATTTGTTACAAAGAATTAGAATTAGGGCTTAAATATAATAAGAAGTTAATTCCCATTTTATATATTGAACCTGATAAAGACTCAACTATGCACGATGAGCTTGGGGCAACAAATTGGGTTTATATGCGCGAGCAAGATGATTATGAAGCTACCATACCTGGTCTGATTGGATCTATAGAAACAGATTTAGGTTGGGTACGAGAGCATACGCGTCTTTTAGTGCGTGCTAAAGAATGGGATGATAAGAATCGCGGGAATAGTTTTCTCTTGCAAGGTGCTGATTTAAGTGATGCTGAAAGTTGGATGGTGGATGCTTCTGATCAGCCAGGACGAGAAGTTGTCCCCTTGCAAGGTGATTATATTCAATCTAGTCGTCAGCGAGCAACCAGACTTCAGCGCAATTTATTGATCGGCGTTTCTCTCGCATTGGTGGTGAGTATAGGCTTAGCCATTTTTGCACTCTTTCAACGAAGTATTGCTGTTGAACAGACTGAGTTAGCAAAAGAGAATGAAGCAATAGCTATTGAAAACGAACACGCTCGTGCTACTCAGCAGGTAATCGCTGAAGAAAATGAAAAAGAAGCTATTCAGAACGAAATTATCGCCAAAGCCCAGCGTGCAGCAGCAGAAGCACGAATTTATCAATCGCTTGCTGGAGAGTTAGATACAAGCACTCTCTTGGCAATAGATTCTTGGCAACGCTACCCCTCCTTTTTAGCCGAGGATATTTTGCGGAGAAATACGAGCTTAATTCCTATCCCTGTGGCACAAGTTTCACAAGGTGGGCGAATTCGACGAATAAAAGATACCCCCGATGGAAAGTTTTTTGCCACAGCCAGTGATGACGCTACAGTTTGCCTTTGGCATGTAGAAGACGCCGCTCAAAAATTTTGTGTAGAGCATTATGATGCAGTACATGATATTCTCTTCAGCTTAGATGGTGAAATTATGGTCACTGCTGGGGTAGATGGCTTCGTGAATTTGTGGAATACTGAAGACGGCACCCTTATTCGTAGTTATGATTTTAACGGCACAACAATTTGGGACCTCGACTTGCGTCCAGATGGCACGCAAGTTGCTCTCGCGCGCCAAGACGGCTTTATCAGTCTCATAGATTTAACCAATCTCGAAAAAACTCCCATAGATAGAGTACAAGGAAGCGCAGTATATAAAGTGGTCTATTCTCCTGATAATAAATGGTTAGGCGTTGGCACATCATCTGGAGAAGCCTATTTTTGGAACCTAGCTAATATATATTCTGTGCTTGGCGCACGACATACAGATGAAATTTATGCCCTCGATTTTAGCCCCGATAGCCAATGGATGGTAACAGGTGGTGCAGATAGCATTGCCCGCTTACAAGAAGTAAGCGAAAATGGCTATGAAAAAGCCGAAATGGGACATGGAGACTGGATTGAATTTATTGATTTCGCGCCAAATGGCGAATGGTTTGCAACTGCATCTGACGATAATAATCTACGTATTTGGGATGTAGAAACAGCTACCGAAAAATTACGCATGGAACACGATGGCTTTGTGCAAAGAATAGATATTAGCGATAGCGGGGCTTGGATTTCTTCAACTGGTTACGACCAAACTGCAAGAATTTGGGATACTGTTTCTGGTAGTGAAGTCATGCATATTCCACTCGAAGGTCGCGGTACCGCTATTTTATTCAACAAAGATAATACTCGCATTTTTGTCGGCACAAACGACGGCATAATCTCTTTATGGGATACATCTGCCTTACTTGCTCGCTTAAATGCCTTTGAATTTCCTGAACTAGTACGTGAAGCTCATTACTCACCAAACGGAGAGTGGCTAGCGGTTAATACAGATAAACGCGACGCATGGCTTTTACCTGTAGAAGACACACTCAGCATCAAAAATGGGACAGAAGGCACAGAAATTATTAATACCGAGGGCCTAAGCTACGACCTAACCTTTAGCGCCAATTCTACTTGGATAGCACTTGAAGTTACTCGAAATAATCAGGTAGTTTTATATAATACCGAAACAGAAGATACCCGAATAATTAAATTCCCTGCCAAAGTTTATACAATCGACTTTAGTCCAGATAATACCCGAATCTTGATTGGTGATGGAAATCAAACACTCCATTTTTATAATATCGAAAACGGCGAAGAAGTGGCACTTTTGAAAATCCAGCCTCTATACAGGCTGCCCAATATCACCCTGATGGCACAGAAATTGCTATTAGCTCAAAAAATCAAATCATTATTTGGGATGCAGAAAATAATACAGAAATAAAAACCCTTTCTCAAGCTGGGTCTTTGCATAATATCGCTTATAGTAATGATGGGCTTTGGTTAGCCACTGCCAGTAGCGAAGGTGAAATTTACCTTTGGGATGTAGAGAATAACTACACGAAGTCTGACAAAGTTTTGCAAATTAATGGCGAACCTTACTCCCTAGAATTTAGCCCTGATAATAATCTTTTAGCTGGCGGAAGCACCAATTATTTCGCCTATCTTTGGGATATCTCTCTAGGGCAAGAAATTGCACGGCTTCCACATAAAGACGTAGTTAGAAACGTCTCCTTTTCACCGGATGGACTTAGACTTGCCACTGTTTCCCGAAAGAGCGTACAAATCTGGGATATCACCGCATTACCCATCATCTCAACAAATAACCTTGTGGACGCAGTATGCGCGCACCTCACCTTTAATTTGAGCGAATCAGAATGGACAGAATTTTACGCCAATGAAGATTATCGTTTATTATGCCCAAATTTGGCAATCAAAGAATAAGAAAAGCATCTAAGAGTTATAAATATATATATTCTTCTACACCCTGGAGGAACGACATGGAAAATAATACTACTGAACAAATACCCATCTTAAAAGTTGCATGGTCGCGTTATGCACAACTTGATGCTGCATCCGAGCGACAAGAGCGCCCTCATTACGGAATTCGTCGCTGGATAGCCGTTTTAGGTGTCCTTGCCACTATTTTTGCGGTTTTAACAGAAACTTATCCTGATAATTTTCTAGCAATGGGAAAGATACTCCTGAAAGTGCTGCTAATTGCATCACCAATCACCGCTTCTTTGCTGGCACTAATCTATAATAAATTTCATGGTGGCGGTGGCTTTCTTGTATTACGAGCAGGTGCAGAAGAGATACAAAAAGAAATTTATATGTTTCGTACTGTCTTAAAAGACAAACCTCAAAAGCGTGCTTGGCTTGAAAAAAGATTAGCCGAAATTCAACGTCAGGTTTATCGTGGCTTGGGTGGTGAAATGATTTTGGAACAATATAAAGGATCTATTCCTCCCTATTATTATCCCGATAACCCAGACAGTGATGCTGGCTTTGCTCCTCTAAATGGTGATGAATACTTCGTCTTCCGTTTACAAGATCAACTTGCTTGGCATATTAGAAAAAATAATAAAATTCATAAAGAGCGCGTCCGCTTGCAATGGTCTATTGGTATTGCTGGTGCACTAGGTGCAGCTTTCGCAGCTTTTGATTTCTACCTTTGGGTGACTATCTCTGCTGCATTCGCAGCAGCCTTTATTGGCTGGCAAGAACTTCGTAACCTTGATAATACCCTCAAAAATTACAGCAAAGTAATTCTTGAATTAACACTTATCTATGACCACTGGACAAATCTTGAACCTGAAGAACGAACAGAGGTAGAGTTTCATAAAATGGTCAAAGGAACAGAAGATGTTCTTTGGGGCCAGAATCAAGAATATATCCGCTCCATGCAAGATGCCCTCAGAGGCGCCGAACTTGAAGAAGCTGATTTACTTGATGATGTACTAAAAGAAGCTGTAGCATCAGACGCTCGCCTTAAGAAACAAATGCGCGATAGTGTTGTTGATTTCACCACCAAAAAACTTCGTAAAGGGGAAGAGATTGTTGCCGACACTTTTGAAAATGCTCTTGGCACAATCGCTGAAGAAGCCTCCTCAGACCTTGTTCAGCAAGAACTAGCTGCAATGGGCGCAGCAGTAGAAGATGCTGTTGAAAATATCGTTTCTCGCTTCTCTAAATTGCGCTCAACTATGGACGAAATCGCAACAGATTATGAAGGTGTTGAGTTTAGCGCTGAAACACCCGCATCTGAGTTACATACCATGATGCAACGCTTCCCAAAAACTGGCGAGGTGAAAGGCTAGCATTTTGGCAAGTAAAAGCTCGAGACAAAAAATGCATAAGAAATATAAAATAAGCCTAAAACACGTAAGAAGCCTATCCGCTTAAGTAAGGAGATTACACACATGCCCGCAGATAATTTACCTGAAGAACGCAAACTACGCCCAGAAATCCTTCCCCATGCTTTTGTTGTGATGCCCTTTGGTATCAAAGAAGGCTTTGATGGAATGATTATTAACTTTAACGCGATTTACCAAGATTTAATTAAACCTGCGTTAGTAAGTGCTGGCTTTGAACCCTTCCGCGCTGATGAAGAAACCACTACTGGCGACATTCTAACTGATATGTTCCAAGAACTGTTGCTTGCTGATTTAGTGATTGCAGATCTGAGTATTGATAACGCAAATGTTTTTTATGAGCTGGGCATCCGCCACGCTTTTAAGAAACGCGGCATCGTGCATATTCAATCAGGGCGAGCTTATATGCCCTTTGATATTTTCAACGTGCGGACAATTCCCTATCACACAACCGAAGAGGGTGTGCCTGATCCTGAATTTTTAGAGAAAGATATTCAGTCGATAGCCCGAGTCACGCGTGATACCTGGGCAACGGGTGTGGACGCAATCCATAGCCCGGTATTCAACTTGCTGACCGGCTTAGACGAACCCGACCAAAAGAGTCTTCGGACACCACTTGCAACTGGGTTCTGGCGTGAGTATAACGAGTGGAAACAGCGCGTTACCATTTCGCGTCGCCAGAAACGCATCGGTGATATTCTCTTGCTGACCGAAGAAATCAGCAATCCGATGATTAAAGAAGAGGCTGTCGGCGCAGCAGGTAAAGCCCTCGCTGATATGGGGCGCCATGAGTTGGCACTCGTACAATACCGTAAAGGCTTGGAAGTTAATGGTGCCAATCTCGAATTTCGTAGACAAGAAGCCTTCCATCTTAATCGTTTAGGACGTGTAGATGAGGCTATTGTCAAACTCGAAGATTTGCTCGAAGACTTCCCTGCCGACAGCGAAGCGATTGCTTATTTGGGACGAATTTATAAAGAGACGTGGACAGACTCATGGAATTGGGTTTCTGACCCCAAGAAGCGTCTGAAGACAGCCTATGAATCATATCATTGGCTGATTAAAGCCTTTGATACTTATGTCAAGGGCTACCGCATTGATTTGAATCTGTTTTATCCGGGCGTGAATGCGGTTACTTTAGGATCAATCCTGATCCATTTAGCAGACCTCTTTGATGATGCTGAAGATCCTGATCCCGATATCGTGTCTATTCGTGAGACTTTGCCAGAATTACGCGGCGCTTTGGAATTCGCGCTTGAAACTTTAGCCGAAGATGATCAGGTAGATTACTGGACATTAGTCTCTCTGGCAGAACTACGTGTATTGACCACAGACAAAGCTACGAAAGTAACTCGTGCTTATCGTAAATCACTAATTGCTTCACGTCGCAATCAATTCTATCTGGAATCTTCTTTGGGGCAATTGGAGATGCTTAAGTCTTTAGATATTCGCCCCAAATTTGTACAGGCTGGCGTTGATGCAATCAACGATGAAATATTACGCCTGTCTCGGGAAGAACCAGAAGAAAGCAAAGAGGAAAGAGCAGAAGAGACAATTAAACAAGTTTTCCTTTTTGAAGGCTATGCCGTTGATCCAAGTGGTAGCAAACGCAACCTTTTCCCCTCTGATAAAGAAGATGATGTTAGAAAAGCTATCTCTAATGTATTGGATAAGTATAATGGTGATAGTAACGATTTAGCGTTTACTGCAGGGCTCTCTTGTGGTACAGAGTTGATTTTCGCCGAATTATGTGCCGAACGCGGCATAAGGGTAGAAGCCCATTTACCTTTACCAGATGCCGCCTATGTTCGCGATTTTGTTAGCCCTGGTGGTCAAAAATGGGTCGAGCGTTTCTATAAAGTACGCAATCATCCACTAGTTGATGAGAAGTATCAGCTTGAACATCTTGGGAAATCTAAAAAAGGAGATGATCCTTTCGAGCGTAATAATCGCTGGGCTTTATATTCATCCCTAATTATGGGTATTGATAAAGTTCGCCTAATTGCGTTTTGGAATGGCAAATCGACTCCAGATGATGATAGAGATACACGCTTGGTCAAATATATGGTTGACCTCATGCGTGATACAGGTGGTATTGTTGAGCAAATCAATCCTGAAAAATTGCTCAACTTACAAGATGCCCCCAAAATTACACCCAAAATGATAAAAGCCTCTTCAGAAAAAAAGCCCGTATTAAAACCAGAAAAGAAGAAACCGGCTGAGAAAGTGCCAGAAAAAAACCCTACATCGGCATCCAAGCCGAAAACACCACAGAAGAAAAAAGAAACAGAAGGAAAAACTGAGAAAAAGAGCTAAATAAAAAGAGACCGAGTTTTCAAAACTCGGTCTCTTCATTTATTCTTCAACCAGCGTCATTACCGTGCCTATTTTCTCTTTCGGATAAGGCCAAATTTCACCTTCTACCCCAAGTGCAAGATAAAAATCACCTGCACGGACAGAAACTAAACCTTCAAGAGTTTCAACACTCACTTCTTGGTCAATTTCGCCGCTAACAGCATCAGCAAGTGGAGCAAGAAAAGTAAGCGCTTTTTTGACACAGTGCCCAGGAGAAGTAAGAATATAGGTTTTTTCAAAAATACCTGCTTCTACTGGCCAGCGATCATCGGGAGGGGAACCAAATTCACTTACAAGATAGTCCCCTGCATTCACAGTTAAAAACTCACCCCAAGGTGTCTTTATCTCAATATCTTGGGGTGAGTTTGGAGGGGGGATAAATCGCTCTACACGACGTTCAACAGTACTACGATAGGGTTTAAAATCTAACGTTTTGATAATCTCATCTTCTGATTTTATTAAAATAGTTTCGCTCACTTTTCTCCATCCTTTTTGAAGTGAGCCCATTGTAGCATAATTTTTTCTCAACTATTTAGCTGTTATGATTTTAAAATAAAATAAGAAATATTGGTATTTATAAAGACAAGAAACTTGGAGAAAAGATGAAAATCGGATTTACCTATAACCTCCGTAGCAAAGAAAAACCAGATAAAAACTCCCCTGAAGATTATTATGGAGAATACGAAAGCGATGAGACCATTGAAGGCATCACAGAAGCACTTGAAAAACTGGGGCACGAAGTTATCCGAATTGGTGACATCACTTCATTAGTAAAGTTTTTAGCAGAAGGTCAACGTGTAGATTTAGTCTTCAATATGGCTGAAGGCAGATATGGAAGAGCACGTGAATCACAGGTTCCTAGTATTCTTGAGGCTTATCAAATCCCTTATACATTCTCAGACCCTCTCACGCTAGCTATTTGTCTTGACAAAGGATTAACAAAAGATATTTTAAATACTGCAAAAATCCCTACACCAGCACATCAAATTCTTGTGCCAAATGCCTCTATAGAAACCACACTCCCTTTTCCTCTATTTGTTAAACCCCTCTATGAAGGCGCATCCAAAGGGATTAATGAAAACGCAATTATTCACACAGAAAAAGAACTTACCAAACGTACAAAATGGCTTTGGAAGAACTACAAACAATCAGTTCTACTTGAAAAATGTCTCTCAGGGCGCGAGTTCACAGTTGGCATTTTAGGAACAGGTAAAAATGCCCATGCAATAGGCGCAATGGAAATCATCCTAAAAGAAAACCGAAAAGTTTATGATTTTCACGTAAAAGAAAACTATGAAGAATTAACTTCATATAGTTTTGATATAAAATCCCCGCTAAAAGAAAAGCTCCTCAATATAGCACTCAAATCGTGGCAAGCCCTCCAATGCCGAGATGGCGGCCGCGTCGATATTCGCCTCGACGAAGATGGAAACCCACATGTTCTCGAAATCAATACATTGCCGGGACTTCACCATATTCACTCTGACTTACCCATTATTGCACGTTCGATAGGAATGAGTTTTACCGAATTATTAGATGAAATTCTTACACACGCCATCAAGCGAGTGTAGTAGCTCGAAACGCCTCCTTTCAATTTTCTTCCGAAGAAGTAGCCGAGAGCGGATTGTTTGAGGTTTCTGTTGGGGCAAAATACGACAAGATAAAATGTTTATAAAAGGTTAACACATGAAATCAAAATACAGGGTATCCTTGCCCAGCTTGATTAACAGAAGTTCTAATACAAGAGTAAGATTTTGATTTGGAACCCATGCTTGACCCAGCGACATATTAATCTATTATAGGAGTTTCAAATCATGTCTGAAAAAGAACAAGGTACAGTAAAATGGTTCAATGGTAGCAAAGGCTACGGCTTTATTGAACGTGCTTCCGGTGGCGATGTTTTCGTCCACTTCAATGCTATCGTTGGCGATGGCTACAAAAATCTGGAAGAAGGACAACGCGTAGAGTTTTCTGTCACGCAAGGTCAAAAAGGCCTACAAGCAGAAGATGTTGTTGTGCTCTAAAACGATTTTAGAAGAATAACACTTTAAAAAAGCGAGACAGCGAAAGTTGCTGTCTCGCTTTTTTGTTAATCTATAATCATTTGTCACATTTCTTTTTACACAAACTTGTCTGACAACTTATTGACATCCTCCCCAAATTTTGCTAAACTATAGGAAGTTGTCTGACAACTCAAGCATCATCGAAAAACACTAATCAAAGGACTAAAAAAATATGTCCACCTTCCTCGTAAAAAACGCTACGATTCTAGTAACAATGGACGACCATCAACGTGAAATCGCGTCTGGTGGTCTTTTTATTCGTGATGGATTTATTGAGCAAGTTGGGCTTACCAGCGAACTCCCCACTACAGCCGATGAAGTTCTCGATCTCAATGGACATATCCTCTTACCAGGATTGGTCAATACCCATCATCATTTTTATCAGACCCTTACTCGTGCTGTCCCCGCTGCGCAAAACGCGAATCTCTTCAACTGGCTCAAGACCCTATATCCAATTTGGGCAGGACTGACGCCCGAAGATATTTTCATCTCCACTCAAACCGCATTAGCAGAACTAGCTTTTTCGGGCTGCACAACTGCCTCCGATCATCTCTATCTTTTTCCCAACGGGAGCAAGTTAGATGATGAGATTGATGCCGCAAAAGAGATCGGGATGCGCCTCCACGCTTCTCGTGGTTCGATGAGCTTGAGCGAAAAAGACGGCGGACTTCCTCCTGATTCTGTTGTGGATACAGAAGAGGCAATCCTAGGTGATTCGCAGCGTCTCATCGAGCGTTATCACGATGCCAAAGCTGGCTCCATGACACAAATTGTCCTTGCGCCCTGTTCCCCATTCAGCGTTACCTCTGAATTGATGAAGCAATCTGCTATTTTGGCACGCGAATATGGCGTGCAATTGCATACGCATCTCGCCGAAACCGAAGACGAAGAACAGTTCTGCCTTGATATGTTTGGGCATCGCCCCGTTGATTATATGAAGGAAGTTGGCTGGATTAACGATGATGTCTGGTTCGCGCACTCAGTCTACGTCAACGAAGATGAAATCAACACCTACGCAAAACATAATTGCGGTATAGCGCACTGCCCCTCTTCTAATATGCGATTGGCTTCTGGCATCGCTCCGATTAAAGAGATGCTCGCTGCTGGCGTGGATGTCGGTATCGGTGTGGATGGCTCTGCCTCCAACGACGGCTCGCATTTACTCGGCGAAGCACGCCAAGCGATGTTACTAGCCCGCGTCAAAGAAGGTATCACTGGATATTCACTCTCTAGCGAAAATCGAAAACTAATGACCGCTCGAGATGCGCTACATCTTGCCACTCGTGGTGGAGCCGCCGTCTTGGGACGCAACGACATCGGCTCTCTCGAAGTTGGCAAATGTGCCGACTTTTTCGCTATCAAACTAAATACCCTCGACTACGCAGGCGCACTACATGACCCCGTTGCCGCGACCATCTTTGCTCAACCTGTTAAAACAGCCTATACGGTTGTGAACGGGAAATTTGTTGTCAAAGAAGGTCAGTTGGTGAATGTAGATGAAGAAAAGTTAGTCGAAAAACATAATATAGCGGCAAAGAGATTGCTAGACAGATAGTAATGAAAACAGGCCTTTCATTACTACTTGGGATACTTTGTTTTATTCCTGTGATTTTTGCAGCCATATTTGGCACGAAATCAAGAATGCGTTTTTCAAAATTTCTAAAGAAGATGAGCACAAATGAACGAGAGCAATTTTTAAAGAAAAACACAAAATTCAATCTGATTGCAATTAGCGGATTTAGTATAGGTGTCTTTGCAATCGTAGCTGTATTGGTTTTCAAGAAAGAATTTCTTGCTCAATACTTTTTCTTAGGTCTATTCGGATATATATTGGCGATGAGCATCATTGGACAGTTATTTATTTATCGTGTGTCAAAAAGAAAATAAATTACATTAACCTGTGCCTGATGATTGGAATTAGAGACTATTAGAAGGTTCGCAAGTTTACGAAAACAACTTTCAAACCTTCAATTTTTCAGTCTACGACTGAAAACAAACATCTGTGGATAAAAAAACTATGTCATCTTTAAAACTTACAAAAAAACTCGTCAACGTCGCCATGGGGCGCGAAACTGCCGACATCGTTATTCGTAACGGCGTCTGGGTTAGCGTTCAAACTGGCGAATTCATCCCCAACACCGATATTGCCATCATTGATGGGCATATTGCCTTTGTTGGCAAAAATGCCTCGCATACGGTATCGAAAGACACCATCATCATCGATGCACAAGGCAAATATCTTGTCCCTGGTTTGCTCGATGGACACATGCACATTGAGTCGGGCATGGTCACGGTTACAGAATTTGTGCGTGCCGTTGCCAAACGCGGCACGACTGGTATTTTTGCCGACCCACATGAAATCGCCAATGTTTTTGGCATCAAAGGTGTCAAACTCATGGTCGATGAAGCTGCTGAGCAGCCCATCCACGTTTGGGTGCAAATGCCATCTTGTGTCCCCTCCGCTCCGGGATTTGAAACCCCTGGCAGCGAAATCACCCCAGACGACGTTGCTGAAGCCATGCAATGGGATGGCATCATCGGTCTCGGCGAGGTGATGGATTTCCCTGGTGTTTTCAATGCCAGCGACAAAATGATGGCAGAAATTGCCGCCGCGCGTGATGCGGGCAAAGTCATCGGTGGGCATTATCCCAATCTGGATTTGGGTAGAGATTTTCACGGATACGTTGCCGCGGGCATCGAAGATGACCACGAAGGCACGCGCCCCGAAGACGCCATCGCCCGTGTTCGGCAGGGCATGAAATCCATGCTCCGCTACGGCTCGGCTTGGCACGATGTCGAATCTCAGGTAGATGCAATTCTCAAACACAAACTGGATTCACGGCGATTTATTCTCTGCACTGATGATTCTCATGTAGAAACACTTGTTGAAGATGGTCATATGGATAGAGTGCTGCGACACGCACTTGACGTGGGCTTGCCACCGATGATTGCACTTCAGATGATGACAATTAACACCGCTGAACACTTCGGCTTATCCCGTGAAATCGGCATGATTGCTCCCGGTCGCTGGGCAGATGTGTTGATTGTTGACGATCTAACTGATTTTTCACCCAAAATGGTCATCGCCAAAGGACAGGTTATCGCCCAGAACGGCGAGATGACAATTGAACTGCCAAAAATTGAGTACCCTGAATGGGTACGAAAATCTGTCCACTTAGGACATAAGCTAGAGGCACAGGATTTTGCTATCTTAACGGAATCAAGTTCGGACGCGAGCGTTACGGCGAATGTCATCGGCGTAATCGAGAATCAGGCACCCACCAAACATCTTAAAATCGAAGTCAAGCCGAAAGATGGTCAAGTCCACGTTGATATAGAAAAAGATTTGGCAAAATTGGCATTGGTTGAACGCCATAAAGGCACGGGGTCTGTTATCACTGGTCTCGTAAGCGGATTTGGCTTCACCGAGCAATGCGGCATCGCCTCGACCTTTGCGCACGATAGCCATCACATGATTGTGACCGGCACAAATGAAGAATATATGGCACTTGCCGCGAATAAACTCGCCGAAGTTGGCGGTGGGCAAGTTGTTATAAAAGACGGCGAAGTGATTGGGTTGGTTGAGCTAGAAATTGCTGGCTTGATGTCCCGAGAAGAGGCTTCGATTGTGGCAAAGAAAGCCGCATCTGTTTTGGCTGGGTTTGAAGCTTGCGGATGCACGCTGAATAGCCCAAATATGCAATTTAGCTTGCTTTCCTTGGTCGTTATCCCCGAATTAAGAATTTCAGATTTAGGCTTGGTCGATGTGTCCAAGTTTGAATTTGTGCCAATTATAGAGTAAATGTGTTGCATCTGAAAAGATGCGCAACGCATCGAGTCTATTGATTAAAATACGATCTGCAACATATTTTCTAAATATAATGCAGTTCTGACAGGAAATACTATGATTTTAACATCTCCTTTTCAGAAATTACAAGCCGATTTAGGCGCAGTGATTGCCTCTGTGCCTGCTGGCGATCGCTTGCCTTCTGAACCCAAATTAGCAAAACAATTAGGCGTTTCACGCGCGACTTTACGCGAAGCAATGCGAACTTTTGAGACGCAAGGTCGCATCCGCCGCCGTCAGGGGGCAGGGACTTTTGTAGTTGGACAAGCGCCAGTTTTAGAAAGTGGCCTCGAAGTTTTAGAAAGTATAGAGACAATGGCAAATCGGATGGGGCAGGCGGTCACGGTGAAAAATCTATTGGTTGAGACAGTGCTTGCCAATAAGAAACAAGCCCAAAAACTGGGTGTTCCGCTGAAAACATCCCTCACAAGAGTTTCTCGCGTAATCAGCACGAGTGATCGCGCGGCAGCTTATCTGGTCGATATTTTGCCCAGTGACTTCCTTTCGGTTGATGAATTCCCGAAGAAATTCAAAGGCTCGGTGCTCGATTTTATGCTAGGGCGTGGCGATTTGCCGACAGTAGCAAAAATCGGCGTAAATGCAACCAGCGCAAAATCCGATGTTGCGAAAGCTCTCGAAATTCAGCGTGGTGATGTTTTATTACGATTAAGCTCGCGCATTTACTTGGCATCAGATCAGGTTGTTGACTATAGCCTAGGATACTTTTTGCCCGGCTATTTTGATTTTCACATTTTAGGACAAGTACAACCATAAAATTATTGGTTGGATTGTAATTACAGAATTTATACAGGAGATTTAGCAAGATGAAACTATCAAGAGACGAAGCAGTAAAAGAAATTCAGAAAAAAGTTGAAGCAGCACAAGATGACATCGTGAAATTCATGCGCGATATTGTCGCTATTCCGAGCATGGAAGGGCAACTCAAAGATGTCGGAGATCGCATTGCCGAAGAAATGAACAAACTCGGTTTTGACGAAGTCCGCTTCGACAAAATGGGCAATATGATGGGGCGCATCGGTAACGGCGAGCGTGTGATTGTTTTCGACTCACATATCGACACCGTTGGTATTGGTGACCCCGAAGAATGGGATTGGGATCCATTTGTCGGCAAAGTAGAAGATGGTGTTCTTTACGCGCGCGGTGCATGTGATGAGAAAGGCAGTACCCCCGGCATGATCTACGGGATGGCATTCGCCCGTGATTTGGGCTTGCTCGATGGCTGGACAGCTTGGTATTTCGGCAACATGGAAGAGTGGTGTGACGGCATCGCCCCCAACACCTTCGTGGAAGTAGACCCCAAAATCACCCCCGACTTCGTCGTCATCGGTGAGCCAACCAAGATGAACGTTTATCGTGGTCATAAAGGTCGTTTGGAAATGCGCGTTGTTGCAAAAGGTGTCTCTGCTCACGCTGCATCGAATCAAGTTGGCGATAATGCCATCTACAAACTAATCCCTGTCATCGCTGGTATCCGTGATTTGGAACCTAGCTTGGGCGATCACGAATTTTTGGGTCATGGCAAAATCACCGTCAGTGATATGACTGTGCAGACCCCCAGCATTAACGCTGTTCCTGATGAAGCCATCATCTATATTGACCGCCGCATGACCTTCGGCGAGACCAAAGAAGAAGTTGTTGCCCAAATCGAAGCATTAATCCCCGAAGAATTCAAGGCAACTGTAAAAGTTGAAGAACTTTTCTACGAAGAGGCTTCCTACACAGGATTTGTCTTCCCTGTAGATAAATACTTCCCCGCTTGGGCCTATGAAGAAAATCATCCCCTCGTGCAGGCTGGCTTAGATGCTCGTGAAGCAATCGGTTTCCCCAAAGCCCCTGCTGGCAAATGGGAATTTTCCACAAACGGCGTTTACTGGGCTGGTAAAGCCAAAATCGCCGCTATCGGCTTTGGTCCTGGCGATGAAGTCACAGCCCACACCGTTCTCGATTCCGTGCCGCTAGATGATATGGTCAAGGCAACCGAGTTTTACGCGATTTTGCCTTCGCTAATTAAATAATTTAAATTTACGCCCCCATCCTAGCCTCCCCCCGAAGGGGGGAGATGTCCGAAGGACAGAGGGGGGCACTCATTTTCTACATAATAGGAGAATATAAAATGCAAACCGATTTTCGTGGACGTGACCTTATTGGCGATTTAGACTTCACAAAAGAAGAAGTTGAAACCGTATTAGAAGTAGCATGGGATTTGAAGAAAAAACGTGCTTTAGGGCAACTTCACCCCTATTTGCGTGACAAAGCTCTCGCAATGCTTTTCTTCTTCTCCTCCACGCGTACACGTAGTTCTTTTGAAGCAGGCATGGCGCAACTTGGTGGTCATGGCGCATTTATTGACTCCACCACCACCCAAATCTCTCACGGCGATACCACCCGAGAAATTGGTGAGATCTTCGGTCGCTATTTCGATGGCATCGCCATCCGTCACTGCGATTGGAAAGACGGAAATCGTTATCTCAACGATGTAGCATCCACAAGCCGCATGCCTGTTCTGAATATGCAATGTGATATTTACCATCCCTTCCAATGTTTAGCCGACTTAATGACCATTCAAGAAAAGAAAGGGAAAGACTTACGCAAAAAGAAAATCGTTGTTTCTTGGGCCTATGCTGCTTCTTATCTGAAACCGATTTCAGTACCGCAATCCGTTATTTTGCAAATGCCACGCTTCGGCATGGACGTAACTCTTGCGTATCCGCCTGAGTTCCCTCTAATGCCTGAGATCGTTGCGCAAGCTCAAGAACAAGCACGTCTCGCTGGATCCAAGTTTGAGATTATCGACACTGCTGACGGAATGAAAGAATCCTTTAAAGATGCTGATGTTGTCTATGCTAAATCTTGGGGCCCAATGATGACGACGACTGATCCAGAAGAAGGCAAACGTCTTCAAGATAAATATAAAGACTGGATTGTTGACCAAGATAAGATGAGCGTAGCAAAACCAGATGCCATCTATATGCACCCCCTTCCTGCCGACCGTGATGTTGAAGTCACCAGCGAAGTTTTAGATGGGCCTAACTCCGTTGTTTTTGACCAAGCTGAAAATCGTCTTCACGCCCAGAAAGCTGTGATGGCGTTGACGATGAACTAGAAATGATGAGTGATGAGTAAAACCTGAAAAACTAGTATTGCTCATCACTTTTCTTTTTGTTAGACTAATTTTATTGGAAGAAAATATGACAGAGAAAAAAGTAGCCGTTCTCGCTGTAGGTGGGAATGCACTAATCGTTGACAAAACAAAGAAGTCAATCCCCGATCAATTTGATGCTGTAAAAGAAACCATGAGTCATATTGCAGGGATGATTGAAGATGGCTGGGACGTTGTCATCACTCACGGCAACGGACCCCAAGTTGGCTTCATCTTGCGCCGTTCCGAGCTTTCTGCGCATGAGCTACATTCAGTCCCAATGGACTATGCTGGAGCAGATACACAAGGTTCAATTGGCTATATGGCGCAAAAAGCCCTGCGCAATGAGTTCAAAAATCGTGGCATTAATAAAACAGCCGTCACTGTAGTGACCCAAGTTGAAGTCAGTGCAGATGACCCCGCTTTTGAAAACCCTGCTAAACCCGTCGGCTCTTTTCTTGATGAAGAAACCGCCAAAGAACGTATGGCAACAGGCCTAAATTTTGTAGAAGATGCTGGACGTGGCTGGCGCAGAGTTGTACCGTCACCTTTGCCAATGAATATCGTCGAAGTGGATGCCATCAAAAAGCTGATCGAAGGTGGATTTTCCGTCATCGCTGTTGGCGGCGGTGGAATTCCCGTTGTAGAGAAAGAAAATGGCAATTTGCGCGGCGTAGAAGCAGTAATCGATAAAGATTTTGCGTCTGGTTTGCTTGCAAATAACCTTAGTGCCGATTTACTCATTATCTCAACAGCTGTAGAGAAAATAGCCATCAACTTTGGTAAAGAAAATGAAGAATGGCTTGACAAAATGACAGTTGCTCAAGCTGAGCAATATATAAAAGAAGGTCATTTTGCCCCCGGCAGTATGCTTCCTAAAGTTCAGGCAATTGTCAAATTTCTAAAAGAAGGTGGCAAAAAAGCCCTTGTCACCGACCCACCCAATATCCAGCGCGCCTTGGCTGGAGAAACGGGCACTTGGATTGTGCCATAACTAACCTGTTTTTGTAGGGGCGCAGCATACCCTTTCGGGCACATTGCTGCGCCCCTACAAAACAAATATATGAAACGAATCCTCGCCTTCATAACCTCCCCCCCCCTCATTCTTGCAGGCATCGCTGTGCTTGCCTATGGCATTCTCGCGCCCCAACTCGGCTTTTATTGGGACGATCTCCCAATGAGTTGGATACGCTACGAACTCGGGCAAGAAGCCTTTACACAATACTTTTCCACCAACCGCCCAGCTTGGGGTGTTTGGTATGGCCTTCTTACCAAATTTATTCCTCATAAACCAGTTTATTGGCAAATTATCGCTCTCTTTTGGTACTGGTTTTCAAGCGTAATCGTATGGGGAATTTTCGCTAAGTTGTTCCCAGAACGCAAAAAACTTGCCCTCATTAGTGGGCTACTTTTTCTTCTCTACACAGGCTTTAACCAACATCCAGTTTCCTTTAATTACGGTTATCTTTTTACCGTATACTCTCTTTATCTTTTATCACTTTTAGCCATGTTATGGGGAATAAAAAAACCACGCCTTCTCTATTTAGGATTACTCGCCTCAGCTTTAAATCTTATTATGGCGGAATATTTTTTCACGCTCGATTTCATACGCCCCTTTTTACTTTGGATTGCCTTTCAACATATTGCTGATCTCAAAGAACGTGCTTCGCGCGTATTTTCAACTTGGTTGCCCTACCTAATCCTCTTCTTTGCTGGAATAGCAGGACGCTCCCTCATCTTCAACAATCAAATTTACGAATATAAACTCTTAGATAATCTCCGCGCTGCCCCCCTCCTCACAATTTGGGATTTAGCTCAAACTATCCTTCTCAGCCTCTGGACAACCTTCATCCTTGCATGGTCACAAGCCTTCACGCCTCCCGACTTTGAATTACAAGGCAAAGTCACAATTACCATTTACTTAGGCATTGTTTTTATATCTTTTGGGCTAGTATTTTTTGCCCTTATTCAAAAAAACAACACCCTTTCTGAGAAAAGTAAAGCACAATCAAAGAAGAATTTTATTACAACACCACGAACAAAAGAAGCTTTATCTCTCATCGCCATAGGCATCTTATCTGCTCTTCTCGCAGGAGTTCCTTTTTGGCTAACAGATTTACCTATTAGCTTAGCTTTTCCTGCCAGCCGTGCTACTTTTCCCTTTATGCTAGGGAGTGTCTTTTTCACCATAGGTATTATTTCTCTTATTCCACGCAAAGAACTACAAATAATTTTATTCACCACTTTAATCGCCTTTTCCGCTGGAAGGCAATTTTTATGGGCAGATGAATTTAGAAGAGATTGGATTGTGCAAAAAAATCTCTTTTGGCAAATGTCTTGGCGGATTCCAGATTTAGAAGAAAACACACTCGTTTTGATGAATGAAGGCGCACTTAAATTTTATGCCGATAATTCTCTCAGTGCCCCCTTAAATTGGATTTACGAACCAGATGCAAGCGCAGACCATATCCCCTATATGGTATTTCATCCACGTACTCGATTTGGTGTTGATGGTGAAAATCTTGAAGAAGATATGCCCCTATATCACGATTTTATCGCTGGAGAGTTTAACGGAAATACTGACCAAATGCTTTTAATTAATTTTTCCCCTCCAGGTTGTTTACATATTATAGATCCCGAGATTGATTCTGAAAACAAATTTATTTCAGATATTTTAATAAGAAATGCCGCTCCCTTTTCACGACCAGAATTGATTTTAGATCAAGGTGAGCCAACTTTGCCTGAAATCTATGCACCAGAGCCCAAGCATGGATGGTGTTATTATTTTCAACGAGCAGAGTTAGCACGTCAGCGTGGTGATTGGGAGCAAGCGGTGAAATTGGGCGAAAAAGCTTTTGATTCTGGCGATTATCCCAATGACCCAACAGAGAATTTTGTTTTTATCGAGGCTTACGCCCACGTTAATGATTGGGAAAACGCCGAGCAAGTTTCCACACGGGCGAAGCAAATTTCTCCATCATATATGACCCCTTTACTATGTCCACTTTGGGAGCGTATTGATTCAGACACATCCGATAGTCCCGAGAAAAAAGAAGTCTTATCTCGTGTAATAAGAGATTTAGGATGTAAGTAATGTCTTTTTTACTTTATAATTGCACGATATAATTAGGAGGTAGCCCCATAAGAACAGTGCTTGTTAAAATTTCAATTAGAATTTCAAACCTATATTAAGGAGAAGAAATGAATAAGAAAATTTTGTGGTTCCTCAGTGTTTTAATAATTGCTTCTTTCGTACTCACTGCTTGTGGTGGTACTGATGCCCCTGCTCCCGCAGAAGAAGCCGCTGTCGTTGATTGTAAAGCCTCTGCTGATTCTGATGAAGAGGGTAGTTATCAAATCCCAACTATTATTGAAGGTTGTTATAACGTAGGCTTTGTCTATGTTGGACCTCATGATGATGGTGGCTGGACTCAAGCACACGATGTTGGCCGAGAATGGGTAGAAGAAAATGTTCCCGAAGCTCATACTGCTTATGTTGAAATCGTTGCTGAAGGCGCCGATGCTGAACAAGTAATTCGTTCTTTAGCCCGTAAAGGCTTTGATGTAATTTTCACCACTTCCTTTGGCTATATGGACGCTTCTGAAATCGTTGCTGAAGAGTTCCCTGATGTAGATATTATTCATATCAGTGGTTTTAAATCCAATGAAGCTAATTTTGGTAACTTGATGGGCGCAATGGAAGATATGAAATATCTTGCTGGTATGTTGGCTGGCTCCCGTGCAAAAATGGATGGCGGCGACAAGCTTGGTTATATCGCTACTTTCCCCATTCCTGAAGAACTTCGCTTAGGCAACGCATTTGCTTTGGGCGCAGCAAAAACCTGCCCCGAATGTACAATTGACGTTCGTTGGATCTTCACTTGGCATGATCCTATTCTCGAGAAAGAAGCTGCCGCTTCACTCTTTGATGCTGGCGCAAGCGTTGTTATGACTGGTGCTGACACCCCCGCTCCTGCTGAAGTTGCACCTGAAGGTAAATATGGTATCACTTATGACTATAGCGGTAACTGTGTTGTAGATGCCTGCCTTACTTCCATGTATTGGAATTGGGGTCCTGTCTATGGTCGTATCGTTGAAGAATCAATGGCTGGCACATGGGTCGGCGGTTGGGAATATTTCGATGCTGACTCTGGCGCTATGGGCTTACTCGGCTTCATGGAAGGCGAAGAAATGATGCCTGGTGTAGTTGATCTTCCTGCTGAAGATTTAGCACTGATTAATGACACAATGGCAGCAATGTTAGCTGGTGAATTCACCCGCTTTGATGTTTTTGCTGGTCCTATTACCGACAACCAAGGTAATGAAATCCTTGCTGAAGGTGAAGTTCTTGAACAACTTGATCTTGACGGATTTGCTCAATTTGGCGTTCCTTGCGAAACCTGTATGTACTGGTGGAACGAGAATATCACTGCTGAACTTCCCTCGCTTGACTAGATTTTGATTGAAGAAGAGGCGGCTCTGAAAAGGGTCGTCTCTTCTTTTATCTAAGCCCCAAAACTACAAGCTAAAAAAGAAATCGGATTTTCTGTTGAAATCATAAATCCCTTTATTCGGATTTATGATTTGAGCAGAGATTTTAATCTCTAAAAACTTCCAAGCCTCTAACCTTACTCAAGGAGCTTAGCCTATGACCTCACCTCCTCCCCCCAATGCAGTAGAAATGAAAGATATTGTCATCCGCTTTCCTGGCGTATTGGCAAATGACCATGTTAATCTCACTCTGAAGCACGGTGAAAT
This sequence comes from Anaerolineae bacterium, assembly GCA_018648655.1. Classification (GTDB taxonomy): domain Bacteria; phylum Chloroflexota; class Anaerolineae; order Anaerolineales; family Villigracilaceae; genus Desulfolinea. The sequence goes on from JABGQV010000208.1 coordinate 40,350, forward strand.
CCATGCTTTATTAGGAGAGAATGGTGCAGGAAAAAGCACGCTTATGAGCGCATTAGCTGGGTTATATAAGCCAACCTCTGGAATAATGCGCGTACATGGTGAAATTGTTGATTTCAATTCACCTAAAGACGCCATTGCAAAAGGAATTGGTATGGTCTACCAGCATTTTATGTTGGTGCCTACCCAAACAGTAACAGAGAATATTTTGCTTGGTTTAAATGAACCAAGATTCTTCATGGATTTACCGAAATACGATCAAAAGATTCGTGATTTGCAAGATCAATTTGGTTTACGAGTTGACCCTACCATGAAAATTTGGCAATTATCAGTAGGTGAGCAACAGCGCGTAGAGATTTTAAAAACGCTCTATCGCGGTGCAGATGTACTCATCATGGATGAGCCAACAGCTGTACTTGCACCCCAGGAAATTGACGATTTAATGGAAACAATGCGTTCAATGACCAAGCAAGGCAAATCCATTATTTTTATTAGCCATAAACTTAACGAAGTAACTGCCGTTGCCGACCGCCTGACCGTTTTACGCAAAGGTGTCGCTACTGCAGAAGGCATGGATATTGAAGGCTTAACTGGTGAAAAATTAGCCGAATTAATGGTTGGGCGCAAAGTCATCTTTAGAGTTGAGAAAAAAGAGCAAGAACCAGGAGATATTGTTCTCGATTTGAAAGATATTAGCGCACAGAATAATAAGGGCGTTCAAGCCTTAAATAAACTTTCACTTAAAGTTCGTGAGGGAGAAATTTTGGGCATCGCCGGAGTTGCAGGCAACGGTCAAAGTGAATTGGCAGAAGTAATTACCGGGATGCGTGCTTGTGAGGGCACAATTTTGATCAATGGTGAAGATGTCGCCAACCAAGAACCAAGTGCGGCTATAGCGCGAGGCGTGGCTCACATCCCAGAAGATCGCACAGGTGTAGGCTCTGCTCCTAATATGACTATCACTGAAAATACAATCATGAAAAACTATCGGGATACACCGATCGGGAATAAATGGAGCATTAATTTTACTGAAGCCCGTAATCATGCCCGCAGTCTAAAAGAAGCTTACGATATTCTTGCGCCAAATGTACGCACCATGGCACGTAAGTTGTCTGGTGGCAATCTACAAAAAGTAATTTTAGCGCGTGAAATTACCACCGACCCAAAACTTATGGTAGCCATGCAACCAACACGTGGTTTAGATGTAGGTGCAATCGAATCTATTCAACGCCTGCTACTTGCTCAACGCGAAGAGGGCACAGCTATTTTGCTTATCTCTGAAGAGTTAGAAGAGTTGCTCACCCTTAGTGACCGCATTGCCGTTTTGCATGAAGGCAAAGTAATGGGTATTGTAGATACTGAAAACGCAGATGTTAAAGAAATTGGTTTAATGATGACAGGTACCCAAAGGAGCGAAGGATGAATCTTCCCTATACCGTAATTTTTGAAAAACGCACCGAAGATTACCCCAAATGGCTCCCAGCTCTCACTTCACTGGCTTCTGTTGTCATTGCATTTATTATTAGCGGCATCGTGCTAAAATTTATTGGCGGTGATCCTATTCGCGTGCTTAAGTTTTTCTTTAATGCAACTTTTGGCTCTTGGGCAGTTTTCTCAGACACAATGGTCAAAGCGACCCCGCTTATTTTAGTTGGTTTGGCTTGTGCCGTTGCCTTCAAAATGAAGCTATGGAATATCGGTGCTGAAGGCCAGTTCTACATGGGTGCGTTTTTCTCTAGCCTTGTTGTTCTTGTTCCCATGGTCAACCTAGAAACCACCCCAAAATTTATTGTTATTGCATTGATGGTTATTATGGGCATGATTGGTGGCGCAATTTGGGGATTTATCCCTGGGTTTCTCAAAGCCAAATACCAAGTCAACGAGATTATTATCACGCTTATGCTTAACTACGTTGCACTCTATTGGAATAATTTCTGGATTTTCGATAAATGGAGCGACGCTGGTTTTCAAATGACCCCCCAGTTTGAAAAAGTGGCCTGGTTACCACGCCTTTCAGATTTAGCCAAAGAATATAGAGCTTTTTCAGGAATTACCCTTCATTTAGGCGTAGTTTTTGGCATCGTTGCCGCCATTATTATCTGGTGGATTCTTGAACGTAGTCATTGGGGCTACGAAATCAAACTCATTGGCGATAACCCTAAAGCAGCGCGTTATGCAGGGCTTAATATCACCAAAAATCTCGTTCTCGTAATGATGCTCTCAGGTGCGCTCGCTGGCTTAGCAGGTATGTCTGAAATTAGTGGCGTTGTTCATCGTTTGCAAGAACGTATCTCCCCTGGCTACGGATTTACAGGCATTATCGTAGCATGGCTGGCAAAACTAAATCCCTTTGCGGTCATCATCGTTTCTATTCTTTTTGGCGCACTGATTATTGCAGGTCGTCAAATTCAGCCTTCAGGTATCGCCAACCTCCTGCAAGGCATCATCCTATTTATGGTTATCAGTAGCGATGTTTTGCTACGATACAAAATTCGTATAATCCGCGTAGAGCAGGAGGCATAAATGAATATAGAAATCATTCTACACGCAGGTTTAGCCACTGGCACAATCCTACTCTTTGCCGCAATTGGCGAAATATTCTCAGAACGCGCGGGCATTCTTAATCTTGGCGTCGAAGGCATGATGCTCATCGGTGCGATGGCAGGTTTTAGTACATCTCTAGCAACCGGCAACGCATGGGTTGGTCTTATTGTTGCCATGCTTGCAGGAGGGATTTTAAGCCTCGCACACGGTTTAGTAACAATTCATCTCCAAGCCGACCAAGTTGTTAGCGGTCTCTCATTGACCTTTCTTGGCACTGGGCTTGCTCTCGTTCTTGGAGAGGGTCTCACGGGTCAACATCCCCCAACTATCCCCATCGTAGACATTCCTCTGCTTTCCCAAATCCCCTTTATCGGACCTGTTTTCTTTGCTGATCATAGCATCTTGGTCTATATAGGCTATATTTTTGCCCCACTAGCGTCATACTATATCTATAAAACCCGCCCAGGCATGCACCTCCGCGCAGTTGGTGAAAAACCCTCTGCAGCAGATACGCTCGGTATCAGTGTCTATGGCGTGCGCTACTTCTACACTTTTGTAGGCGGAATGTTGGCTGGCTTGGCTGGCGCAACCATTAGCCTTGCCATTACACCTGGCTGGTACTCATCCCAAACTACTTCTGGTCAGGGCTGGATTGCCGTAGGCTTAGTCATCTTTGCTCAATGGAATCCAATGCGTGCTGCATTTGGTGGCTACCTTTTCGGGATGCTCCGCAGATTTATCCTCGATTTACAGGGTCCTGCTCTACTCTTTGGCATAGCAAACCCACTTTATGTGAATTCAAATTATGGCTTCTTCCTTCAGATGATGCCCTTTGTTCTCACCATCGTCGCACTCATCTGGGGCTCCCGTGCTGCCACTAAAAAACGACTCGGCGCTCCTGCGGCCCTTGGGGTGCCTTATATTCGCGGGGAGCGAGGGTTGTAATTACTAAAAACCTTCCCCAAAGCATTTCCCTTCATTACCTCACATCTTTTTTATTGCAAAAAAAGAATAAGCATAAAACAGCAAAAAGCTGGTACTGTTATAAAAAACAGTACCAGCTTTTTATTATCAAACTCTTTTCATTCAATAATATTTTTTCATAAAGTTGTACTGCAATATGGACAAGTTTTCCAACTAGCCTGAGCAGGCTCATTGCAATTAGAACAAGTACCGCTCAATGACTTAGAACGGGATAAAGTCCGATTACTAAGCAAATTTCCCAGCCAAACCCCAACTCCAATAATGAGGATCAAGATGACGACAGGAAGAATCCACCCGAAAGCCATCCAACCTCCCCCCATCATGCTAGAGCCTGAATGATTATAATCACCCATCATATTAGAACCCGGTCCAGAATTACCATAGTCGCCCATCATATTAGAGCCCAGTTCCGAATTGCCATAATCGCCCATCATACCGCTATCATGCATCAAATTACCACGTCCAAAAATGAGCATACTAGGAACAAAGAGTAAAAGTACAGCAACGAGCACTATACCAGTAATCCAAAAGAGTGTATTTTTTTTCATCATATTTTCCTTTTACTAATCTTCAAGATTGGCTTCTACATAGTCAATCAACTCACCAACTTCGACATACATGGTGCGCTCAGGGTTGTCGAGCGCTCCGTAATCCTTGACCCAAACAATTTGCCCATCTGCATCAACAAGAACGAAGGTATGGCTTGGCTCACCATTATCAATTGCCCACTGAAGGACATCATAATCAGCGGAAACTGCTAAATCTGGATCGGATAGGATCGGGACACTATTAATGCCTAGTGTTTCCACCTCTGGAATCATTTCAGAAACGGAGTCACGGGCTATGCTAATAACTTGAACATTTAATGCTTGAAATTTTGAACTGTTTTGCAAATCCACGATTTGCTGCATACAAGGCGGTCAACCAACTGCCATGTGGAAGAAAAGCAATACAGGCGTACCAGAATAATCTGAAAGAGATGTTTCTCCTCCCAGCGCATTGTCCAATGTGAAATCTGGAGCAGCTATCGTGGGGGCCGAATTACCAGCAACTTGTGGTGGAGAACAAGCTACAAGAACTACTGCTAGCAAAATGAGTACAGTCCTACCTAAAGTTTTTATTCGCATTCAATCTCCTTTTTAGAAAACTAAAAAATGTTGATAGGAATAAATAATAATAAACTTCTTGGTCGTTGCCATGCGCTATCTTGCCACTTGGTTTGTAGGCAATATTGCCTACATCTCTTTATCATTATTATCACTTCCTTATAGTAAAATCGTTTTATGAAAACACCAGCATCTTCCCCTATCCGAATCTTATTAGCAGACGATCACGCTGTTGTTCGCGCGGGAATCCGTCAGTTTTTGGAGCAAGCTGAAGACATGTCCGTTATCGCTGAAGCAGATGATGGGGATGCCGCAAAAATTCTCGTGGCAGAACATCTCCCAGATGTGGCAGTGCTCGACATCCAAATGCCAAAAGCAACGGGAATCGAAGTAACACGTTGGATACGAAAAGAATATAAAAATATTGGGATCCTGGTTTTAACAGCATATGACGAAGCTCCCTATATCATGGCCGTTTTAAAAGCTGGAGCAAATGGATATGTTTTAAAAACAGCCTCGCCGCAAGAAATTATTCAGGCAGTGCGGAACGTATATGCAGGGAATACTGCGATTTCTTCAAAAATTATGCAGAAAATGATGGCTCAGGTAAACACAAACCAAGAGACAGAACCTATAGAAAAACTGACAGAGCGAGAAATAGATGTTCTTAAATTGGTCGGCAAAGGCTTCACCAATAAGGCGATTGGCGTACAACTGGGAATCAGCGACCGTACAGTTCAGGGGCATTTAGCGCATATTTTCAACAAATTACAAGCGGCCAGCCGTACCGAAGCTGTAATGAGAGCAGTCTCCTTGGGCTGGCTTTCACCTGATCTAGGATGAAATCTATATCTCCTATACCCATCTCTAACTCCCGCTGGCGCGGTTTAACTTTAAAACTCTTTACTTGGGTAATCTTGCCAATCATTCTCTTGCTCTTTGTGGCAACCTTTGGCAGTTTTGCCTTGCATCAGCAAGAGATGA
>JABGQV010000194.1 GCA_018648655.1 Anaerolineae bacterium
CTGTACTACAGGAAACCCTATTCATTCACGCTTTTTTTGGCGAAGGTATTGTTCTTAGCACCATTCTCTTTTTATTAGGCGCCTGCCAATCTCAGAGCGAAGCGGCCCCCACATCTTTGCCTGCGCCGACTGAAGTAGTTATTGAAGTGCCAACGCAAATTTCTACAGAAATCCCAACTGAAGTCTCAACTGAAGTCCCCCTCGAAACAGCGACCCTAGCTCCTACAGAAGAGCCTTTGCTCGAACCCACTGCCTTGCCGACAGAAACACTTGCGCCTATCTTAGATGTTGATTCTAATCTTTTCGGCGCGGTCAATATGGCAGATGCCCCCACTGGATTCATCCTCGACCCTATCGCTGCCTTCATCTTTGAAGCGGAATTGCAAAAACGTGTAGATACGGGTGAGATCATCGCTTTTCAGGTAGAGAGCTTTGGCATCTACCCGCGCGGAGATGGGACTTTCTACGCCGAAATTTTCTACGCCCTTGAAGCGGATTCATCCTTTTGGCCAGAAGATTTTGGCACCCAGGCAGAAGATGGCTGGACGCGCGGAAAATGTACCCTTTTTGATTTTCTGACGACCGAAGAAGAATTTCAATTGAGAAATAAGCGAGTTTGTAATTAGGAGCATAAAAAACGGGTGTTCTTAGCAAAAGCAAAAACTTTAACCACGAAGAGCATGAAGGAAAAACCTTTTTTGCTTTTAACTTTGTGCTTCTTTCTGTCCTTCGTGGTTGAAAATGTGTTATTCGTCTTGAAAAAACGTTTCCTCAGCCACCCAAACTCTGGCGGAGGATTTTATTTAATTTAGGTATAATCAGAGCATGAAATAAACGCACCCTTTTGAGGAGTATAAAATGAAAAGAGCAGTCAGTGTGAGCATAGGCTCATCTAAACGAGATAAAGCCGTCACCGTAAAACTAAATGGTGAAGAAATCAGCATTGAGCGAATTGGTACAGATGGTGATTTAAAGAAAGCTGCCCAACTATTTAAAGAAATGGATGGCACAGTAGATGCCTTTGGCCTAGGTGGTGGTGATTTTGGCACAGAGTTTGCGGGCAAATTCTTCAAATATCATAACGTAGCCTGGATAGCAGATGATGCAAAGAAAACGCCCGTTGTAGATGGCTCAGGGCTGCGAAATACCCTCGAAGCGCGTTTGGCTAAATTCATTGAAGATGAAGTTGGTGACGAAATTAATCCGAAAACAGTTTTATTCCCTGCCGCATCTGATCGTTGGGGACTGACCAAAGGTTTTATAGATGCTGGGTATGAATATATTTTTGGCGAGCTAATGTTTGGCCTCGGTATTCCCATACCGCTGCGTTCTATCAACTCATTAAAGATCTTAGTTTCAGCTTTATTTCCCATTGTCTTTCGCCTACCTTTTTCATGGATCTACCCCACAGGCGACAAACAGACTGTGCGCGAGCCAAAATTTGAAAAATACTATCAATGGGCAAGCGTGATTGCTGGCGATAATAATTATATTATCCGTCACATGCCCAACAAACTCGAAGGCAAAGTCATCGTCACCAATACGACCACCGAATCCGATATGGAATTCTTCAAAAGTGCTGGCATAAAATACGTCGTCACTGGCACGCCCGCTATAGACGGTCGCTCTTTCGGCACAAATATGATGGAAGCCGCCTTTATTGCCGCCTCTGGCAAAAACCGAAAATTGACTAATGATGAGCTAAATGAAATGCTAGACGAATTGGATTTCAAGCCTCAGATTAGAGAATTAAATTAAGAGTATCCTAGAATTGATAAATTTAAAGGATAAAAAACCGCAACGCACCTGATCTTAACTTGTTTGCCACTAAGCAGCATCTATGCGATTTGAAGTAGAATCCTGCTCACGCCGCAAATCTGCTTGAGGGCACACTCAAGCTAAAAAACGCGTGAAGCGGTTTTTTATCCCCGTGCAAAGAATTTCCTAAATTAAGGAGTACCAATGGACGCAATTGTTATTGCGGGCGGAATTCCAAACCCCGACCAACCTCTCTACGAATATACGCAAGGACAGGCAAAAGCCATGCTTGATATGGCAGGCAAACCGATGGTGCAATGGGTGCTCGATGCGCTCGGCGATGCTAAAAGTGTCGAAAATGTCATCATTATTGGCCTAGACGATGCCGATAGCGTGAGCTGTTCGAAGCCTACTTATCATATTGCCAATCAGGGCAGAATGCTAGCAAATATCCAAGCTGGCATCGATAAAATGCGCGAGGTAAACCCTGCATCTGAATATGTGATTTCAGCCTCAGCCGATATCCCCGCTGTGACGGGAGAGATGATTGATTGGCTGGTGGATACCGCCCTTGAAACTAAACATGATATTTATTATGGCGTGGTTAAAAAAGATGTAATGGAAGCCCGTTACCCAGACTCAAAGCGTACTTTTACCAAACTAAAAGATATGGAACTTTGCGGCGCAGATATTCATATTGCCCACCATAGCATGACAACGGACCCCGAACATCTTTCTAAATGGGAAGTATTAATTGGCCAACGCAAAAACCCCCTCAAACAAGCTGCCACAGTGGGAATCTGGACTCTTATTTTGCTCCTGCTCGGATGCTTATCTTTGGAAGATGCCGTGAAGCGTGCTACGAAAAAGCTCAACTTTACAGGGCGTGCAATTATCTGGAAATATGCAGAAGTAGCAATGGATGTAGACAAACCGCATCAGCTAGAACTCTTACGTTCAGATTTAGAAAAATAATTATTTGATGAAACCCCGCATAATAGCCATCATCCAAGCCCGGATGTCCTCTTCTCGCTTGCCGGGCAAAGTTCTCCTTGATATTAACGGAAAGCCGATGCTCGCTCATGTTATTGAGCGTGCCGAGCGCACCAAATTTGTAGACGAAGTTGTCCTCGCCACTACCACCGATCCCAGCGATGACCCCGTTGCAGAGTTTTGTGTCGAACGCGGTTACAATTTCACGCGTGGCAGCCTGCACGATGTTCTTGACCGATATTATCAAGCCGCTACAACATATGATGCAGAGATTGTTGTCCGTTTAACGGCAGATTGCCCCGTGCTTGATTCTGATATAGTAGACCAAACCATCAATGTCATTGCGAGCGGAGCGAAGCAATCCCCCTCTGCGAACGTGGAGATTACCACGTCTCAAGAGCGTGTTCCTCGCACGAGTACCCTTCAGGGTAATGGCAGAAACTTTGACTTTGTAGCCAACCGCCTCCCTTCTCCAATGGGACGCACCTTTCCCATCGGCTTAGATACCGAAGTCTGCACCTTCGCCGCGCTAGAAACCGCTTGGCAAAACGCCACAGAAAAACACCAACGTGAACATGTCATGCCCTATCTCTACGAAAACACCACGCTGAATACCGAAGACCGAAACTTGCACACCGGCATCTCCCCGCGTGGATTTAAAATCGCCCTCCTCAACCATCCCCTCGATTATGGCAAACTCCGCTGGACGGTCGATACCCCTGAAGATTTAAAATTTATCCGTGAAATTTTTGCCCGTTTCGATAATGATGATTTTGGCTGGAAAGATATTTTGGTATTGCTCAAAAAAGAGCCAGAGCTTGCCAAGATTAATGCCGATGTGCACCATAAAACTTTGATGGAATGATCATAGTTCCTGAGCGTAGCGCAGACATAGGACGGGGTTTTGAGAGCCGCTCTTCGACGGCAACTTCGCTTTGCTTCGTTTCCGCTCAGAGACTGAACACTGAATACTAATGACACTACTTACTTTATTTTCCTCCCCAAAACCCTTTACCGATCCGCACATCAACATCCTCCAGCGGAACGCGATTGAATCTTGGATGCATTTAAAAGATGTAAAAGTCATCCTGCTTGGGGATGAAAAAGGAGAAGCCGAAGTCGCCCGTGATTTGGGTGTGCAGCACCTCCCAAACGTGGATATGAACGAGAAGGGGACACCGTTAATCTCCTCCATGCTTGAGTTGGCACGAGAGCATAGCGATAGCCCCCTGCTGGGAATCGTCAATGCCGATATCCTGCTAATGGATGATATAAGGGAAGCAAGCAAAATATGCGTACGCTCCGCAGAAAAGTTCGTTTTGCTCGGTCAACGCTGGGATTTAGATCTCACGCGTCCAATGCAATTCGATGTTGATTGGCAATCCCACTTAAAAGAAAAAGTTCGGCAAGAAGGCAAACTCCATCTTCCAAAAGGGAGCGATTATTTCATTTTCCCGCGTAGCTGCTATACCGACATCCCCGATTTTGCGATTGGGCGGGCGGGCTGGGATAATTGGTTTATCTACAAAGCCCGCGCCAAAAAATGGGATGTGATTGATGCCACGCCCGATGTAATGATTGTGCATCAGAACCACGATTATCGCCATTTAGCTGGAGGGCAGATCCATTATTCTGCGCCCGAAACGAAGAAAAACACTGAAATGGCAGGCGGTGTGGTGCAGACGCGCTACACGATTTTAGATGCCACGCACCAGCTACGAGATGGTAAAATCACCCGCCCACGCCCCACGAGCGGACGCTTTTGGCGCGGCGTGGAGCAAATTTTACGCAAGGTCTTTTTCTTTTTGCCCGAAGATAAAGTGGAAAAAGTTGTAAGACCGAAGCGATGGAAAAAACAATTATCACGAATATTTGCGAATAAAACGAATGACACGAATAATTAAAAACATTCGTGAAATTCGCCAAATTCGTGCCATTCGTGATAAAAACTTAACACTTAAATACTTGATACTTGGAACTTAAATCATGCGAAAAGGACAAAATCCTGCTAAATCTATAAAAACTGTCGCCAAGCCAGAACGGATCACCGTTGCCGTCTTGACCTACCTCCCCTTTTTGAGCGGATTCTACGAAGAAGGGCTGGATGTGTTAAAAGCGAGCCTAGAATCCATGCGAAAAGATTCTGGACTGCCCTTCGACTTGATGGCTTTCGACAATGGTTCTTGCGCCGAAGCACGGGATTATTTGATAGCTGAAAAAGAAGTTGGGCGAATTCAGTATTTGCTGCTCTCTGATAAGAATGTTGGTAAAGGCGGGGCGTGGAATATGATTTTAGCGGGCGCACCGGGTGAGATTATCGCCTATGCAGATAGCGATATTCTCTACTACCCAAAATGGCTCTCCCGCTCGGTCGAGATTTTGGAAACCTTCCCAAATGTGGGCATGGTCACAGCGAGACCCTATCGCACGCCGCCTGCATTCTATTCATCCACAATTGAGTGGGCGCAGAAAAACGCGACTTGTGTAGAAGAGCAGTTCATCCCTTGGAAGACCTTCCTTGAATTCAATCTTTCATTGGGACAGACCGAAGAAGATAATGTGAAAGTTTATGATGAGACCAGAGATTGGAGAATAGATTATCAGGGAGTGACCGCTATCGCTGGCGCATCTCATTGGCAATTTGCGGCGTATAAATCCACGCTCCAAGAATTTCTTCCCTTCGACATGTCTCGCCCAATGGGACAAGTTCGTCAACTGGATGAGCGAATGAATGAAAAAGGTTTGTTGCGGTTGATGGTCTCTGATCCGCTGGTGATGAATTTGAGCAATACGCTCGGTTATTTGCGTGGCGAGATGGGACAGGAGAAGATTGAGAAGAAATCTTCTTCAATCTGGCAGTTTTCGCCGATCAAGAAGGTTTTGCTGGCAATTTATAATTGGATTTTTAAACGATATTACGGATAGCTATAATATAGCTTTCTGGAGAAATAATGTACAAAAAAATAAAACAACAAATGACTGCCGTTTTTTCTAATGACGGAAAACTCGACATTCCCCTTATTGGGATATTTGTTGTTATTAATATTATAGTTTTAGTTAATGCTGTTTTTCACCATCCTAAAATAGGCTATGATGTTTCTAATCATCTGACTTATATGCAAACCATTCTTGATGGGATGCCTAATCATGATGATACTCCAGAATTTTTTTCTCCTCCCCTACCTTATGTTTTACCTGCTTTTTTTGATAAGGCATGTGAGCTAGTTTACGATGATGAGCCACATATTCCAATAAATAGTGGGGGACATATCATTTTTTCGTGTAGGAAATCAACGGGGAAATTCGCACAATCTTTGAATGTTTTATTATCGTTCTCTACTTTATTTGTTATATTGTTAATATGTGAATATCTAAGACCGCATAACCGATTTTATAAGTTCTCTACTTTATTCTTGTTTTCTTTGCTAACTGTTTATTACAAAACATTTTCACAAGCAAGAGGCGAACCTTATGTAGTGTTTTTTATTGTTCTTTCGGCATATTTTTTGCTTAGAACTCTTGACCCAAAACCTAAAAAAACAACGTTTGTTTTTTTAGGAATATCTTTAGGGTTGCTTATTCTCAGTCGCCAATGGGGATTTTTTATCTTTCCAGCAATTGCTTTTTCAGGCATTTGGTTGATAATAAAAAAACAGCAAGAAGCGCTTAAATTAATAAAGCCTTTGATGGGGAGTTTTATTATTGCTGCGTTTCTTGGAGGATGGTTTTATCTTTATTTGTATATTCAGCATGGCTCCTTTACAGCATTTAATATTGAAGAAAATCAAAGAATGTCATTTGATGAAGTTGTTTCACTAACGCGAAAGACGCGTATTAAAAATATGGACCTCTTTAGAAATCCTATTCGCCCTAATTTCTATTATGAACCCATCCCTGTCTTTTATTCTGAAATTTGGGGCGATTATTGGGGATATTTCACTTTTATCAAGGAAAAGAGCTATTATGGTGATTTAGGATTAGGGAATAGCACTGAAGTGGGACCTTACCTTGGGCGCGTAAATTTTATTTCAATTATTCCGACTTTAATATTAGGTATGGGGTGGTTATTCGGAGCTTATAAATTATTTGAAAGGAAGAAGCCCTTTTCAATAGAGGATGCAGGTTCAGCATTGTTTTTCTTTATTTCCACATCATCTATTATAGCAATACCTTCGCCAAAAAAAGCGTGAATGAATAGGGTTTCCTGTAGTACAGT
>JABGQV010000136.1 GCA_018648655.1 Anaerolineae bacterium
ATTGCAGTTGCATCACTATTACTAATTGGCCCTCTTGGTGGACTGGTTTCCATCCGTGTGGCACTCAAAGTTGAACCACTCACCGCTTTAGGTATGTAGGAGTAAAAAAATGAAACGCAAATATATTCTTGAAACGAAAGATGTTACAAAGACTTATGATAGCAACGGCTTGGTCATAAACGCTGTCGATGAAGTCACACTGCACGTCAAAGCTGGTGAATTTGTCGGCTTGGTGGGACCCAGTGGTTCGGGCAAGACAACGATGTTGGCGATGTTAGCCACCCTACTGCGTGAGACCGGGGGAAGCCTATTGATCGACGGGCAAGATTTAGGGGCAATGAGCGATAAAGAGCGAACCAAGTTCCGACGTGAGCGCATCGGCTTCACTTTCCAATCCAATAATCTTGTTCCTTATCTGACTGCGCTCGAAAATGTCGAAGTAATGTTGAAGTTGAACAAAAAAAACGGTCGCAAAAGTCGTGAAAAAGCAATTGCAATGCTAACCCGTTTGGGATTGGAAGATCGTTTAGACAGTCTCCCTGGTCAACTCTCTGGTGGTCAGCAACAACGAGTAGCGATTGCTCGCTCCCTCATCCATGACCCGAGCGTGGTGCTCGCTGATGAGCCGACAGCCAGCCTCGATACGGAGCGCGCGAATCAGGTCGTCCAGATTTTTGCTGATTTGATCCATGAAGGACAGCGTGCCGGAATCATGGTCACCCACGATTTGCGCATGTGCAAATATGTAGACAAAGTTGTGCAAATGGTAGACGGGAAGATTGCTCGCGTGATCACCGATCAAGACGAGATCAATTTGCTCGCTGGCACCAGTGAATTTGACAAACTGCCTAAGCAATCCCCTGTTGAAGAAGAATTGCTTCCAGTTAATACCCTTTTTAAACCAAACTTATCTCCTGCTCTTGCAGGAAACTAGATATTAAATTTAGGAGTTCCAATCATGAAAAAAATACTTATCCTCTCCGCTCTTAGTCTCTTCTCGATTTTACTAAGTGCTTGTGCCAGCCCCGCCGAGGCGGAAGAATTATCCGCTCCTTCTACAAATTTTGAAAACGTTATCATCGCTGAAGGTCGCTTGGAGCCAATCGAGTATACAGAAGTGGCTTTTTCAGCAAGCGACGTGATCGATAATGTGCTGATTGCCGAAGGGCAAGATATTGCTGCTGGAGAATTGATCGCTAATCTCGAAAATACCGCTGCGCTAGGAGCAGAAGTAAAACGAGCTGAATCTACCGTATTGGAAGAAGTCTCTCTTGCTTACGCAGCCTTGCGTATTGCCCAACAACGCGTGGATAATTACTCAATTCCTTCCAAATTTGATGGGATGACACCTGTTGAAGCGGCTGAGGCAATGAAGATAGAAGTAGATCAGGCACGCGCAGATTATGAGCCATATATGGGCTATGCTAAACCACGCGGTTATGTCAAAGACTTGAAGGAATTGCTTGATAATGCTTGGGCACGTTATAACCAAGCCCTTGAATAGATGGAAAGAGAAGCCGAATTAGCTGCTGCCGAAATTCGCTTGGCACAAGCTAATGCCGATTATGAAAATCTACAAGCTAATGGATCTGGTGCTGTCCAAAGCGAACTTTCCAGAGCGCAGATCGCTCTCTCCAATGCTGAATTGCGCTCCCCAATTTCGGGCAGAGTCGCAGACCTGAATCTCAAAGTTGGTGAATCGGTTGTTGCTGGCGCATCTACGGTTACCATTGCAGATTTTTCTAATTGGATGATTAGAACCACAGACCTAAATGAATTGGATGTTGTAAATATTCGCGAAGGGCAAAAAGTGACTATCACTTTAGAAGCTTTGCCCGATGCATCTCTAGAAGGTGTTGTATCGAAAATCAGTGAGACCTTCTCAAATAATCAGGGCGATATTCTTTACGAAGTGAGCATTATTTTAGAAGAGACACACCCAGATATGCGCTGGGGGATGACAACTTTTATCGAGTTTGTTGAGTAGATGAATATAAGAATTCAAAAAAGAGCCGAGCTTAAAACTCAGCTCTTTTTTTAGAGATTTTCTGGTATCCAATACTCAAGCAATTTCCCCACAGGGTTTTCTATGAGCGTATCCCATTTTTCAATTTCAAACTCAATCAAGGCAATACTCGCTGGTGAAAAAGCCTTGTAACGTTCCGTAAAAAACTCCAAGGCACTGGCAATAGTTGGATTATGCCCAACGATCACCGCAACTTCTATATCGGGCGATAACTGCATCAGCATATCGAGATAATCTCGAAGCTCGGCAGTATAAAGCCGGTCAAGATAGCGGGGGGCACCTTCAAAAGAAAACTCTTTTAAAGTTTCCCTTGTCCGCTGGGCGGTGGAGCAAAGGACAGCGTCCACTTTAACGCCTTCCGCTGCCAAAACTTTACCCATCTTTAAGGCATCCTTGCGCCCTTGTGCATTAAGCGGAGCAGAGCGGTCATGGGTCGTGCTTGCGCGTGTATATAACATGCTAATATTATGTCCTAAAGACCGTATGAGAAATTCAATCGCAATCATGCTAGGCGTTCTATATAGTTCTCAGCCCTAAATATGCCTTTACAACAATCTTCCCACTCTTCATTGAGCAAGAAAAAAATATTCTATTGTGTTCATCCCTAGCCGTGCGGGTTTTTTGGAAGCCCCGTTAAAGCCTGCACTTGCTCCCACCAAACCGTGATTACGCTATCAAAAGCGAATTTCGGATCCCATGCTCGATAGAATCGACATCCACATTGAAGTACAGCGTGCACCAAATTCGAGAATCACTCAGGTAATAATAGCTGGTATAATTCTCCTACTCGGTATTCAATTTCACCTGAAAAGAAGCCGTGAAAACAGCAACTACAGACTTCACGGCTCAATAATATACCTGATTTCACGGCCAGCTAAAACAGCCTATCCGTGAAGTCTCTTCTGGAATTTCAGTGTTCAATGTTCACATCCGTGAGGTCATGGGTTCGAGTCCCTTCGCGCCCATCAAAGAGTCATCTCAAAATAATGGCTCTTTTTTATTTCCACATATGACCTCACGGTATGGAGGATAGCATAGCCGTGTAGTCAATTGTCTCCAACCATAGACTACACGGCTAAAATTATCTCAATGTGAGAAAAATGATACTACTGTTACTCGGAATTCAAACGGGTTTACTCGGTATTCAAAATCAGAGAAGCATATTTAGACGCACAATTGAGCCTGTCTCAAGTCTGTGATAGGGTGTTCCGTTTACGCGGGGATTATTTTCAATACTCTATACTTTGCTGCATTTTACGCTGCTATTGCTCTGAAAACATGAGCATCATCAGATTGACAAGCATGTATACTCCAGTTACGCTTATGAACAACTTGGTTTAGCAAATCATCATGAAAAAAATACACCTTCTATTTCTCAGTCTAACTTTGTTCTTCCTACTAATTGGATTCATAGGACATAGCTTCCCATCATCCCAGATATGTTGCTGTTTCGATGAAGCAAAGGAAATTGCAAATGAGATTTATGATGCCGAATCATGTTTAGTGTGTCAATTGCAGACAGCAGTTCACTCCCCAACATCGTCTTCCCTTCTCGTTGGGGAAAAAACTGGTTTCAGAAGTGATCCTTTTTTCCATAGAACAGACCATTCTATACAGATTTCTCGCCCCCCAATATCCATTTAATTTAGCACAAGAAATGTAATAAAAGCCACCCATTTTTCCTGAAATGTGGGTGCTTTATTGATTCGATTTTATTATTGGAGTAAACATGAAGAAATACAAGAAGAAAAACAAAAAGAATAATACCCCGATGTATTTAGTTCTTGCCGGAGGTATTCTTCTTCTCTTTGCTGGCGTGATGCTCTCTTTGCAAGATTCTGGAAGTTCCCCTCAACCTGCTGCGATAGTAGATAGTCACGAAGAAGAAACTTATCCTGAAATTCCCCGTATCAGTATAGGAGAAGCAAAAACAGCCATAGATGAAGGTTCAGTGGTAGTGCTAGATGTCCGTGATGCTGAATCCTATGCCATTAGCCACATGCCTGGGGCGATCAATATTCCCACAAACGAATTGGCGTCCCGACTTGGTGAGCTAGACAAATCAGCCTGGATCATTACTTACTGCACCTGACCAAGTGAAGAATCCAGCGCCCGTGCGGCGCGTATCTTACTTGATGCTGGCTTCGAAAATGTCAATCCTATTCTGGGTGGCTTCCGTCTCTGGTTAGAGGCTGGCTACTCGGTTGAACCATGATAAAAAAGGAGTTTACAATGCACCTGAAAACATATTCAGTAATGATAATCCTTTGTGTGCTTGCTATCTCTCTCAGCGCTTGTCAGTCTGCGCCCTCCGTAGTGGGGAGAGAAATAACCGCAGATAAAGGCACATATTATGCTGTCTCTGTGGAAGAATTGCAGATGATACTTGAGGACAAAGATTTCACGATGATTAATGTTCACATCCCTTGGCAAGGAGATATTGAGCAAACAGACTTGCGCTTGGCTTATGATCAAATCCTCGATAAACAAGATCAATTGCCATCAGACAAGAATCAAAAAATCATGGTTTATTGTCTTACTTCAGGCATGGCAAAGATCGCCGTGGAATCATTGCTAGATCTTGGCTATACCAATTTGTGGATGTTGGAAGGTGGCACTACAGCATGGGAGGAAGCGGGTCTCCCTCTGGTCAAAGAATAATAAACCAACAGCCCCCACTATTCAAGAGTGGGGACTGCTTTATTTCTTCTCTAGTGAATCACCCCGACCACAGGTCGGGGCTTCTGTAAGCGGAAATTTTAACATGGGGACCAAGTCCCCAAGCCCCCTTGCCATTCATCTCCGACCACAGGTCGGAGCATTCTGGGGTTTCTAGTAAATCCAGCATTTTATATGCCGTCTGCGTTAATGTTTACGTTGCCGCCAACGCTAATTTGGGACGAAATTTATACCCGTATATTTGATTTATACCGCGCTAGGCAAGTAACTGTGATGGTGTAAGGAGAAAAAAATCCATTTCATATTGGCGATATAATCACAACAGACAACAATATATGGTGAGGGCAAGGCTCTTTGTGCCTGTATATGGGTAGAGAGACCAGTAATTTATGGTCTATCAGGCATGTCTATGCCGTGTACAATAACCTAACGTTTTTCCAGGTTTGATAAGCCCCGATTTTAAATAATAAGAAAACTCTCAAATTTATTTTAGTAGCAGGAACAAGGCTTGAGCCATCAAGGACTTGCATCACACACTATTGTCCCTTCAGTCTACGTAAAGCGCGCAACGCCTCCGCTAGATGCGTGGACTAAATACCCTCACTCCCTATCAAATCTGCAGTTCGTCAGTGCCTTTTATTAGGCAAGTTTTATAATACATTACTGAGCGCATTTGAAACTGCCCCCTGTTCATATAATCCATATATTATTGGCATACGTTTTGTGTTCAAGAAAATCAGAAGGAATTTCAAATGAGAAAATTTCTGCTTATTGATGATGACGCCCTATTTCGGCGCAGCCTGAGTTTCCATTTAGAGCAAGCTGGTTATCAAGTGGAAACGGCAGGCAGTGCCGAAGATGGTCTAAAGTTTACTGCTGAAGAATCTGTTGATTTGATTCTGCTGGATATCGGGCTTCCGGGTATGGATGGGTTGGAGGCATTGCGACACTTTAACGATCAGGTTGGCGCGCCGATCATCTTTCTCACTGCCCGCTGACGCGAATTGGATGAGATATTGGGCTTAGAACTAGGTGCCGATGATTACATCACCAAGCCCTTTGAGACTAGCGTCCTTTTGGCACGCGTCAAAGCTGTGCTGCGCCGCTCGCAGAAAAAGCAAGAACCAGTAAACGCTCCCGAAGCATTTTCGGCGGGCGATATTGATATTGATCCTCGTGCGCATACGGTCAAACTGAAAGGGAATCTCATTGAGCTAACACCTATTGAATTCAAATTGCTTAATACACTCGCCCAACAACCTGGACATGTTTTTTCAGCAGATGATTTGTTAAGAAAAGTTTGGGGTATGGAATATGTAGGGCAACCGCAGGTTGTTTATGTTCATATTCGTGCCCTGCGTACCAAGCTCGAAGAAAACCCAAACAGGCCTCACCGAATTATGACCGTTCGAGGGGTCGGATATAAACTTGTGCCTCAAGGGGTTTGATCATGCGCTCATTACGAACCCGTTTGCTCATAAGCCATAGCCTGCCTCTTCTAATCATTCTCCTTCTAACAGGTTTCGCCTTAGATTATGTGGTGGAAACTCGCGTCCTATTGCCTGGGTTTGCCGATGAGTTGACTAATGAAGCGAAGCTATTAGCTGAATTAACAGCACACCACCCAAATATCTGGGATGAAGCTCAAGAGGCACAAGCCTATCTTGTCCAGCTTGAATCGATGCTAACTCCCAATGTTTCCCTCTTTGATTTACAGGGTAAATTTTTAGGCTCAACCGATGCCTCTCTAAAATCCACCGATTCTCTTTCGATAAAACTTGAAAACCTGCTTAAAGAAGATATTCTCATCCAGACAGAATATAGTCGCCATTTGGGAGCGAGCGTGGTAGATGTCTTTGTCCCTGTCTATGATGATAGAGATTCCCTCAAGGGCGTAATCCAGATGACCTATCATCTGGAAGATGTATATGGGCAGTTTCTAGCACTTCGGCGCGTAATTATTGGCATCCTGACTGTCGGCGTTTTTCTTGGAGTGGGATTGGCTCTTTTTCTAGCCATAAATATGAGCCGTGCGTTGCGGCAAATCGCAGAGTCAATTCAACAACTGGCTACCGGAAAAGAAGTTGCTCTGCCCGAAGAGCAGGGCCCAGAAGAAATCCGCGATCTGACCCGAACGGTAGACGCTCTTGTCACTCGTTTGC
>JABGQV010000125.1 GCA_018648655.1 Anaerolineae bacterium
CTACCACCAGAACCAAGAGAGACAGAAGAAAATAACGGCTTTTTCTCCTTCTTTAGCGCACCGAATCAGCTCAATCGCGCTTCCCAATCTACAACTCCCAGTTCACCAACCCCTTCGACAGGCTCAGGAAATATTCTTTGGGGCGCAACCGCTGCAGCAGCACTAGGTGCTTTTAACGCTGTGATTGCAGAGAAGAAGAGAAAAGAAGCAGAAGCACGGTGGCGTGCTAATATACGCCGTAATAGCGACTATATGAAAATGCGCGAGGCAGAAAAAGCAGGTCAGCTAGATGAATACTTGCGTGAAAAAAACATGACTGAGAGCGAAAGAAAGCATAGAAGAGAACTTCAAGCCATTTGGGACGCAAATGGGGCAGCGATTTATGAACAGAAAAAGGCAAAGGTCCAAAAAGAAGCCAAAAGAGTTGTCGCACGACAAGAACTGCATGAAAAGCAACTGAAACATAAAATAGATTTTCTTGAACCACCCCCGCCACCGCCTGAACCAAGCCTTGCTGAAGTGCAGGCTAGAATGGAAAAAGAAAAGCAATTAGAGCAAGAACAAGCCCTCGCCGATTGGAAGAAAGCGGATATGGGGGCGGATAGTGGCGTAGTCGCAATGCGAAAAGAAGTAGAAAGAGAGGAAAGGAAGCCTTGGTGGAAGAAAACTTGGGAGACAGTAAAAGAAAAAACACAAAAGTTTGCGAGCAATCTATCAAGCGCGGCAGCAAGTGTTTTGTCTCCAAGAAAAAATGTGGGGGCGTATAAAATGGCTTCGCTTGTGGCTGATGATCCGCCCCCACCAGTAAGCGAAGATTGTTGGTGGCCGTGGGTTTGTAGGACTGTGGATAAATTTAAGGATTGGTTTTCAAAAGATAAGAAAAAACAACCTGCCCCTACTCCTAACACAAATGCCACTGCTATAAATATGGCGCAAACCATGGCAGCTGGAATGCAAACTGCACAGCCAACTTCAACGCCTATACCAACAGCAACACCTACGTTACCTCCAACTTTTACGCCTACTGCTACTCCAGACCCATCTCGAATAGATGGTCCCCTATCCATAGAACAAATTCCTCCAGAGTTTAGATGTACATTAGAAGAAGAAAAGGTAATTAATGGGATAATGTACGTGAGTGATTATTATAGTATGTGCAAGACTGGGGAGTATTTTATTGAACAGATTTTAACAGATGAAAACGGATGGTGGTGGGAAGATGGAATTTCTCTAGACGGAAAGTCTGAGTGGGACGCTATAAAAAAAACAGAAGATGTTTGGAAATTAGCACTAACTATAAGCCTTGATTCCGAAGGGACAACCGTACGCAGAGACATCCCTGCCTTTAGTGAGCCCTTTTCCACCGCCATGCATAATAAGTTCTGGCATTTCGATCATGGTGTCCAGCCAAGTTACCAAAATAGAATTGATGACCCTGCTCCATCTCTTGGCTATAATGGACGTTTGACTTTTTTGGGTTCTCTTGACTCTATAAATATTCGTACTTCAGATATGAAAACAGGATTATCTGCTAGCAATGTTATAAAAGAACCCTATGATGGGTGGATTACCAATAACTGGCAAACAGCACAAGAAGCAATAAACAATATTGTTTGGCCTGAACCAGATTGGACTATGCCAAATAAGCATGAACCTTACGATTGGGCAAATGCTAGGCTAATGATGGAAGCAAAACCTAAACTTGTTCTTACAATGACAGCTATTTTAAATGCAGAGATAGGGACAGATTACAACCAAGTTTATTATATGTCTTCTGGTGAGAACAGCATTCAAATACTTACTGCTGAACAAAAGGAGTTTTTCTATGCAAAAAGCTCAAAATAATTTTTTTCTATATTCTATATTTATAATTATTTTTTTTATTGTTGTGTACACTACAAATCAATATGGACAAATCACACAATCGCCTTCGACTGTTGGACCATTATCAGAGCCAGATTGTATTGTTAATAAAAAATATTCTCTAGAAAGAAATATGTTATCTGGAACACTAATAATAGAAAAACAAGGATATTACAGCCTATTATCTTTACCAGATATGACATCGGTACAACTTCCAGAGACGATCCTAGAAGTTTCAGAGTCTCCCAATAAACAAATACTTATAGCAAAACAAGGGGATGGTGCATATAATCAAATATCAGCTTTTGATGCTCGCGGAGAAATTCTTAACACCTTTCAGCGCAAACCTGATTGGGACAAAGAATGGCATTTGGACCTTAGACTGCGATGGTTAGATGAACAAAATTTTGTGGTTGGTATTCCGCCCTCTGGTTCTAAATTAATAATTAATGCTATAACAAGAGAAGAACAAAAAGTTTTTTTGGGGGATAACAATAAACTTCAATTTGAAGCTAATCAATCTTCTGGTTTTGTTATATTTGCTCCACGCCTAGACCAAGTTTTGTATAAAGCAACGGGGTGGGTGTTTATACTAAAAGCCTATGAAAAATCAGACACATCAATGATTGTATGGGCAAAACACTCTACCAGTACGCTCGCCACATCTACACCTGCTTGGAGTCCAAATGGAAACCTTATAGCAATGCCCATTGTAAACATGGACGGTATTACAGATTTGCATATGCTTGAGAAATTTGGTTTAGACGAAATCAAATTGACAGATTTTGAAAAACACTATAATTACCCAATGCAGGTATTAATTCATTCTTTAGCGTGGGCACCTGATAGTTCTCTAATTGCGCTAAATGTACATATCATAGCAGATGAAAAACAACAAAAGCAAAAAGATTATGACTTTGACAAAGGTTACCTAGTTGTTGTAGATGTAAAAAATAATAACATTGTTGATTATTGCAATTCAGTTACCTCACCATTAATTTGGTCCCCCGATGGAAAATATATTGCTTCAGGAAATTCTATTATTGATATAACTAATAAAACATCCTATAAAATTACAGATGGAAAAATTTATGGCTGGTTAATAACACCGTAAGGCAAACTTCCATGCTAGAAAATCTCCAAAAATACGCTCCCACCATCTCGATTCTGCTCCTCATTGTATTTCTTACCGCACTATTTTTTTACCCATCTTCTACTCGCATGCTTTCGGGCATAGTTATTATTTTCGGTATTGGCACTGCCATCATTTTCACTATACATGGTAATTGGCAAAGTCATAAAAGAGAAGAAATAACCCGCACCGAGTTTCTTCGCAACACATTTATTGATTTGCTCGGCTTGATGTTGGTAATGGGCTTGGCCATATTTTTGGGCAGGCTTGTAGGCGCTTACGCGGGGGCAAGTTGGGGCATTTTTGCGGGAATCATTGTAGGCATGGCGGTGGGTTTTGGGGTTGCTTTTCTTATTCAAAAAATATGGGGAAAGATCACAATACCATTAAAGGCTTAATTTTTAAAAAAAACCACCAATATCTTAAAAAACACCTTATAATTCAGAAATGAATTTTACCTACCCCCTTCTTAAACTAAAAAAACGAATATTATTGGCCAGTGTGGCTATGAAAAAAAACCCCCATCAGGCTTTTGCCTTTATTCTGGGCGTCGCGCTCACACTCACAGCCTGTTCTGCCGCCACCTCTCCAAATGTGGAGGGCAATCCCACGCTTACGCCGCAAGCAAGCATCCAGACAGCAGCAAGCCTACCCGCAGAAGTTGCGCCGCTCCCTGTAGCGGCTACAGCCACTAAAATCGCGCCGCTGAGATTTACAATCCCCACGCCCGGCGCAGAACCAAGATCCGATTGGCGGCCACCACTTTATCCCGTTCCTTGGGCGATTTCTCCTCACGATCATTTTTATTTTATCCGTCCTATCGCGGCAGACCAAATTGATTGGGGTGTTGCCAATTATCGCTATGGTGGCATGCTTTTTGCAAATATCGTTCACTCGGGCATTGATATCCCTACAGATGAGGGCGTTCCCATTCTTGCGGCGGGGGGCGGTACTGTAACCTGGGCAAGCTGGGGCTTATTTAGTGGTGAAAGCACCAATCAAGATGATCCCTATGGGCAAGCTGTAGCCATTAAACATGATTTCGGCTATGAAGGTGAATCGCTTTATACCATTTACGCCCATATGAGCCATATAGACGTTACACGTGGACAATGGGTAGCAGCAGGAGAACAACTGGGCTTAGTTGGCGATACAGGGCATACAACAGGACCACATTTGCATTTTGAAATACGGCTTGGCAGAAATGATTTTCTAGCCACCTATAATCCCGAACTTTGGGTTGTTCCCCCACAAGGTTGGGGTGTTTTAACAGGGCGCGTCATGGCAAATGATGGATCCCTCTTACGTGGTTATCAAACGCGCGTGATTTCTTATGAAACTGGGTATACCTACAAAGTCTCCAGTTATGGTCCCAAAGTCATCAATAGTGATCCCTACTATCAAGAAAATCTTGTTCTAAGCGATTTGCTCCCCGGCTGGTATGAACTTCGCATCACTTATATAGAAGATGATTTCACAAAAGAATTTCAGGAACAAATCCAAATTTTTCCGGGACAAATAAGCTATTTTAGTTTTGAAGGCCTAGATGGATTTAACCTCGAACTCCCCAAAGATGATGGGATGCGGGCGTGGACACCCACCCCAGAAGAAGATTGATAAAGGCACATGCGTGTTTTAGGCTTGATTGCCCTCAACAAACACCTGCCGCTCACATAATCAAAGAAGAACTTGACGCACCGAACATTTGTGCTATACTTATTTTATCATTAAGAATGATAAAATAAGCGATACATTTTTAGGTATATAAAAATAATTTTCGGGAGAAATCAAATGGCAAAAAAGAAAAATACCGACGAAGCTCGTCAATCTGTTTTAGATAAAGCACTAAAAGACATCACCAAACGCTACGGAGAAGGATCAATCATGAAACTTGGCGATGCCGCCGCTCTAGCCACCGAGGTTATCCCAACTGGCTCCCTGTCTCTTGATATTGCGCTTGGTGTAGGCGGCATTCCACGTGGCCGCATCACAGAAATTTATGGGCCAGAATCTTCAGGTAAAACAACTATTTGTCAGCATATTGTTGCAGAAGCACAAAGAATGGGCGGCACCGCAGCATTTATTGATATGGAACATGCCCTTGACCCTTCCTACGCTGCACAATGTGGCGTAAATATTGATGAATTGCTCATCTCCCAGCCTGACACTGGCGAACAAGCCCTTGAAATCGCCGAGACCTTAATCCGCTCTGGTGCAATAGAAGTTCTTGTCATCGATTCGGTTGCTGCACTAATTCCCCGCTCTGAAATCGAAGGAGATATGGGCGATGCCCATATGGGCTTGATGGCCCGTTTAATGTCTCAAGCCTTGCGTAAGCTTTCTGGTGCTATTCATCAAACGAACACCTCTGTTATTTTCACCAATCAGCTTCGTCAGAAGATTGGTGTTATGTTTGGCAATCCCGAAACCACCACTGGTGGACAAGCTCTGAAATTCTACGCATCTGTACGCTTAGATGTACGCAGAATTCAATCGATCAAAGTTGCTTCAGAAATTGTTGGTAATCGCACTCGCGTTCGCGTGGTAAAAAACAAAGTTGCCCCCCCCTTCAAAAAAGCAGAATTCGACATTATGTATAACGAAGGCATTTCAAAAATCGGTGATTTACTTGATTTGGCAGTGGAAGCCGAAATTGTTGAAAAACGTGGTTCTTTCTACTCCTATAACGAAACCCGCCTTGCACAAGGTCGTGAAAACTCAAAGGAATTCCTACACCAAAACCCCGCTATGGTTGAAGAAATCGATGCCCTTGTTCGCCAACACTATCTTGGTGATGAGGTGATTATGCTTGTTGAAGAAGAGGAAGTTGAAGAATAAGCAGTTTTCAATAATCAATTTTCTAAAAGATGCCTCTGAATTTCAGAGGCATCTTTTTTATTAAAAATAAAACTCGGGACAAAGTTAGAATACCTATGCAAAAGATCGAGTATCTTCACAGGCATCCCGTTCACACAGAGCGCGAAGGGTTTCTTTACTGCGTACCCAAAGCCAAAAAGTTTGAATAAGCATTCCTAAACTAAAAGCTATCAAGCCAATATATAAACCGATTATTTTTCCCCATACCACACCACCCCATAATGCTAAACCTGTTATAAAAAGATAGAGGGCAACAGCTTCTGAGATTCCGCGTGTTTTACCGCTATTAAGCAAAGCGCCCTGATACCAACTCTGAAGAGTGTTCAATGCAGGAAGAAGTAAAGCAATCCATAACCCATTACGAGCTAATAGAAATAGATCGGGGGAAAGCGCAGAAATATCTTCAAGCCAAAGACGCGAGAGCGGTGTAGCAGCAATAAGCAATAAGACCAAAGTTGTTCCAATAGAAAGGATGATTGTAAATTGCCGTAAGGCTTTTGTGGAGAAAGGCTCGTCTAAGAGGCTAACAACAACCTCATTGAAGGCAATCCCCATGCTACGCAACATAAAAATAAAACCTGAGACAACGGGCCAAACAGCCAAGGATTCCAAGGCATAAGGCATTCTTCCAAGCGCAGCACTGCCCATAGGTTGAACTAAAAGTGTCAGAAGAGAAGTCATGACTAAGGGCAGGTAAAACGCACCAAAGGCTCGGTAAGTCAAAGCAGGTTGATATACGGGAGCAGGCTTCAAATCCACGTGAAGAATCGGTCGAACTCTAAATGCTATATAAATGGCTTCTGCTGTTACTCCCGAGGCTACAGCACTGGTCGCTACTATAATCCCTGGCAATTTAAGATAAGAGCCAATTGCTAAGACGAGAATATCTGTAAATAAACGAATGCCTGTGCCTACCGATAAGTGCAGCTGTCAAGGACAAGAAAAAAAACGAGAAAAAGCGGA
>JABGQV010000215.1 GCA_018648655.1 Anaerolineae bacterium
AATTTTTGGGATTCTATCTTAACCTGTGGTCTAGTTTTCGGGGTTCATTATATTCTATACCCACATCTCCGAAGAAAATCTTGGCACAGTACTCCAGGATCTTGGCGACCTCCCCTTTGATGTTTTTCAAGTGGATGACGGCTGGCAACATGCCATCGGAGACTGGGCTCCGAACGAAAAATTCCCATCTGGCATGGGCGGGTTCGCCGCGCAAATCCTCCGTGCGGGACGCACGCCGGGAATCTGGCTTGCGCCCCTCATCGTTACCCCATCGTCAGCATTATTCCGCCAACACCCCGATTGGCTTCTGCGTGACCTTCAACAGAATCTCGTCTCAGCCGGGTTTAATTGGGGAGAACCACTATACGCTTTAGATACAACCATTCCCGCCGTGCTTGAGTGGCTATCCGCATTGATGATGCAAGTCCGCGCGTGGGGATACGACTATGTCAAACTCGATTTCCTCTACGCGGGCGCATTGCCCGGGGACCGGCATACATCGATTTCACGGGAGCAAGCCTACCGTCAAGGGTTGGAAACGATGAGAAAGGCGCTCGGGGATGTATATCTGCTCACTTGCGGCGCACCAATACTTCCATCCCTCGATCTCTGCGATGGAATACGAATCGGGCCTGATGTTGCATCCCATTGGAATAGCTACAGAGACGATGTTCTCTTATCCAATTTTGCCATCCCCGGGACAAGAAATGCAATCCGCACAACAGTGAATCGGCTTTGGCTAAAACCGCTTGTTCACACCGATCCAGATGTCGCTTATTTTGCATCCAATAGAAATACGATGACCACCGAGCAAGAAAAAATACTCCGCGATTTGGCGTTGGTCTGCGACTACAAAGCGACATCCGATTTGCCCGCGTGGTTGAGTGAGACAGAACGAGCTGAATTGGTCGAATTCCTTGATGCAGGGAAAACATCTCTTAATGATGTTGATTTTTCTACTGCTATGCCAATTCCCGAAACCAGTTTTGCTCAAGAGATATTTGGAAAATTACTCGGCTGGCTAGGAAGTTTCCCCGCGGTGATGAAACTCTTTCGCTGGCTAGATGAACAAGAAATTAAAGCAAATTTAGCAGATTAAACAAAAAAAGGCTCGTTCTAAGAACGAGCCTTTTGAAATTATTGAGCGAACTAAAAACGTCCGTAAGCAACAAAAGCTGCCATGGCGAAAAGCATCACATTCATCATACCCATCGGGACCATAGGGTCTTTGCGGCGCACGTGCGTCAGGAATGCACCGACCATCGTGAGCGCAAGCCCAAGAGCCGCATAAGCTGTTAGAGAAGGCATAATGCCCGTCACCATAGGCAAGATAAGCCCAAGCGCACCCATTACTTCTACAATACCAATGCCGCGAATTTGGCCTTGAGAAAAATCCTCGACCCAAGGCATTTTTTCAGCCATCTCTTCTTTCGTTTGTTTTATCTTCATCATTCCCGCCATCAAAAACATCATTGCCAAAATACCTTGTACGATCCATAAAGCTGTATTCATTTGATTCTCCTATTGTTGATAAAAAATTTCTTGTATATATCAGATAACAAAGGGAGAGATTATCTTACCTATATTTAGGAAAAAAAATATCACATGCTATTTCGTACTCATCCTTAAATTTTCCCACTCGCGCATTCGTCAATTTAATTAAATCTGCTACGCCAATACGAATATTAAGCCCCCGCTGCCCGCCAGAGATGTGAATTTGCTCATACTCTTGTGCACCCTCATCCAAGGCAACCTGAAAACCTTTGTTAATTAGCGCAAGGGGAGAAATTCCGCCCGTCTGTAATTTTGTGATTTTCTCTGCCTCCGATTGCGTCGTCAAAAAAACCTTCTTTTCCCCTAATATTTTTGCAAGGGCCTTCAAATCTACGCTATTATTCCCTGAGACAAGGGCTAAAATTGGTTTTCCTTTTTTGCGTTTTACGACAATAGTTTTATAAACTAATAAAGACGAAATCCCTAAAAAATCAGCTGTGACCTCTGCGCCCAACTTTTCTTTTGGTGTTTCAAAGAGTGTATAGGATATTTTTTTAGCATCAAGAAAGCGAGTGATATTATTTTTAATAGACATTTTTTTAATAGATTAAAGAGCATATAGGATAACAGAAATCTATTATAATACGCTTCTCTCGGATGAGAAAATCGTGTCGTGCGTGACCCCAACTTGAGTGCCATCAAACGACATTTTGCGGTGTAAAATTATTTGGGTACAGCACCCAAGTTCAAATCACTTTTGTTGCGACGCGTGAACCTTGAAGATAAAATTCTGTTTTTATTCAGAACGATGTCTAAATAGGCACAGAACTATCAATCCAACCAAATCAGGAGATTTTATTATGGCTTTCAATTTGCGCCACCGAAGCTTCGTCAAACTTTTAGATTACAGCCCCAAAGAGCTTAAATTCTTGCTGAGATTATCAGCCGACCTTAAGGCTGCCAAATATGGTGGCTACGAAGTACCTACTTTAGCGAAAAAAAATATCGCATTGATTTTCGAGAAAGCATCCACGCGCACACGAACAGCTTTTGAAGTTGCGGCCTATGACCAAGGCGCACACGTGACCTATTTAGGCCCAACGGGCACACAAATAGGCAAAAAGGAAAGCATGAAAGATACTGCCCGCGTGCTAGGGCGAAGCTACGATGGCATTGAGTATCGTGGTTTCGCACAAGAAACAGTGGAAACGCTCGCTGAATATGCAGGCGTACCTGTTTGGAATGGGCTAACAAACGAATTTCACCCCACCCAAATTTTGGCAGACGTGCTAACGATGATGGAGCATAGTTATAAAGACTTGCCCGAAATTTCTTTTTGCTATATGGGCGATGCTCGCAATAATATGGGCAATTCTCTAATGGTCGGTGGTGTAAAATTAGGCATGGATGTGCGTTTATGTGCGCCAAAATCTCAGCAACCTGATGAAGATTTGGTCAAAATCTGCCGCGAGATTGCAGCTGAAACAGGAGCACGTTTAACACTCACAGAAGATGTTGCCGAGGGCGTTAAGGAAGCCGATTTCCTTTATACCGATGTGTGGGTTTCGATGGGTGAAGCAGATTCTGTTTGGGAAGAACGTATCAAAATGCTTAAACCTTATCAAGTTAACGCAAAGACAATGGCTCTAACAGGAAACCCTGATGTAAAATTTATGCATTGTCTTCCGGCCTTTCATAATCGTGAGACGATTATTGGTGAAGAGATGTATCAGAAATTTGGCATGGATGGCATGGAAGTAACCGAAGAGGTCTTTGAATCTGAGGCATCTATCGTTTTTGATGAGGCAGAGAATAGACTACATACAATTAAGGCTATAATGGTTGCCACACTAGGTGATTGAGTAAGCTAAAACAGATATTCCTATAAAGCAAAAAGTCTCTCAAAAACGAGAGACTTTTTGCTTTATAGGAAGTTTCTTTCAGAATGAAAATAAAAAAGTTAGATCATTTACATTTGTGCCAGTTGGACCAGGTTTTAGGAGATCATCTAGTGCATCAAAAAAGGGATAGGCATTATGTTCGTATAAGTGCGCTCTTGCGTTAAACCCAAGTAATTTTGCTCTTTTTAGAGTTTCTCCATTAACAACCGCGCCCGCCGCATCTGTGGGACCATCATCGCCATCTGTGGCGAGAGTAATGAGTATTTTATCTTGTGAGCCACTCATTTCTTCTACCACAGATAATGCCATTTCTTGATTTCGACCACCAAGTCCTGAAGCATTTCCAAGCGTGACAGTGGTTTCTCCTCCAACGATGATGCAGAGGGGGTGTTCTTTTAAGGCAAGCAAGTGGCGAGCAAGTTCCTTCCCTTTTTCTGCTGCTTCACCCTGCAGGGATGTGGTTAGAATTTGTGCTTTAAAACCTACTTGAACTGCCTTATCCCGTGCAGCTTCTGCTGAAATACGATTGCTTCCGATTATCAGTGTTTTACCTGTTGAGATTTTAGATAAATCATCCTGCTTTTTATTTAAAATATCGATAATAGAACCGGGAATTTTCTTGAGTAAATTATATTTTTTGAGAATTTTAAGGGCATCAGCATTTGTAGTGGGGTTTGGAACAGTGGGGCCTGAGGCTATGGCTTCAAGTGGGGAATCTACAACATCTGAGAGAATTAGGCTAGCAATTTGCGCAGGGAAGGCGGCCTTTGCCAGACCTCCCCCTTTAATTCGATCTAATGCTCGGCGGAGGGTGTTGATTTCATCAATACGCGCTCCGCTCTCTAAGAGAAGAGAGGTGAGGTTTTGTAAATCGGACAACGAAAGCCCCCTGACTGGAGCAGTAATAAGCGCAGAGCCACCACCAGAAATCATGAAGAGGACAAGGTCTTTTTTAGTAGTTTTAGAGAGAAGCTTTAAGATTTTTTCTCCCGCAGTCAAGCTCCGCTTATCTGGCACAGGATGCCCGGCAAGATGAATTTCTAGATTATTTAGATTATTTAGATTATGCGTTGAGGGATATTTACTACTAATAATACCTCCGCTAATTAATTTTCCCAATATCTTGCATGTTGCACTTGCCATAGCCGGAGCGGCTTTTCCAAAGGCAATGAGATAGATATTTTGAATATCTTTTAGCGCATATCTTTCTTCTTCAATCCTGAGACTGCCTTTCTCTTTTTTAAGATAAATATGCACCGCTTTTTCAGGTTCTGCGGCTTCTAATGCAGAAGACAGTATCCCTTTGATAGCTAAGCCTTGGGGATGTATATCTAGAGTTTTTGTATGAAGCTGTGTTTCAAAGGACATAATAATAGGTCATTGCGTAATATCAGTTATTTAACAGCTGATATTACACACACTCTCTCTGTGGAAATATTAAAAACTTGCAAGAAGACGCCCAAATTCTTCGCATTTAAGGGAATCTGGGAAAAGGGTCATATTTTTTAAGCACAATGTCATAAAGTAGGAAAAGCACCTATAGAAACAATTCGCTTTCTTCTCTCAAACTAAACGTAGCGTTTAGAAAAATTAAACACCCTGTGAGTAGGCAAAACTCCTTGAGTAGAGTATATTTTCTGCAATAAATATAGGTTAAAAGTTCCATATTCTCTTTTTTCTAATTTAGCCTCATAAAGTAATAGCATTCTTGCATAAACTTATTTTTACCTTGCTCTCTGCGCTGTCCCTAGCGTAGGCTTCTCAAAAAAACGTCGCTATGGACAGCGACTAGAGCACTTATGCAAGAGGTCTAATCTCTTAAACCGAATCGCGTAATACAGGGCAAGTCATACAATGTCCACCGCCGCGCCCACGACCAAGTTCGGAACCAGGAATTTTTAGCACTGTAACGCCTGCATTCTCTAACTTTTCATTTGTCCATTCATTACGATCATAGGCAACCACCACACCGGGCTCTAGTGCAACAACATTATTGCCGTCATCCCATTGCTCTCGCTCTTGGTCAAAATCATTACCACCTGTCGAAATAGCGCGTAATTTCTTGAGCCCCATTGCTTTTTGAACGGAATCGATCCAACCTTCATTTTCAACTTTTACATCTAAGGCACCATTTTTTCCTGGCCTATAGCTTATTGGCTGGATGCGATCAACAACCTGCTCGTAAATTGTTACCAAGTCTCTATCACAAAAGGTAAAAATAGTATCTAGGTGCATACTGGCTCGGTCACGTGGCATTCTTGCGGCAAGCACGTGAGTGGCAGCACCATCTTTGAAAAGTTTCTGGGAAAGCAAGCTCACTGCCTGATATGTAGTACGCTCTCCCATACCAATAAGAACAAGTCCGTTGCCAACTGGCATTACGTCTCCACCTTCTATCATGGCGCTCCCATAATCCACATCGGGATCTCCCCACCAGACAGCAAAATCGCCCCCCTTAAACTCTGGATGATATTTATAGATTGCATTTAAGTGTAGGGTCTCTTTGCGGCGTGGTGTCCAAAACATAGGATTCACTGTCACACCATTATAAATCCAGCTAGAGCTATCTCGAGTAAAAAGTTGATTGGGCAATGGCGGTAAGATAAATTCATTTGCTCCATAAGCTTCTCTCGAAATTGGGTATAAATCCTGAGGCAATTCGCTCATCGTTAAACCACCAATCAGATGTGTAACTAAAGTAGCCGAATCCATCTCGTTCATCCACTCTCGTAGTTCTAGTGCCCCGCCCACACCAACATCGAAGGGCGTTAATTTTCTATCCAAAATATAAGCGCGGCCTTCTGCTTCAGAGACTACGTCTTCTAATAATTCGTGAACGCGCATCACCTGTATTCCGTAATCATTTTTCATCAAATTAACAAAAATATCATGATCTTCTTGTGCTTTGTGCGTCCATATTACATCATCAAAAAGCAAATCTTTGCAGTTTGATGGAGTTAATCGCCGCATCTCTAATCCTGGACGATGAACAATAACTTTTCGTAATTTTCCCACTTCAGAGTGGACACCAAATTCTTTCATGATCTTGCTCCTTTTAAAATATAGCTTCGACTTAACACCTATTTAATTTATCTCATATATAGATTAGTCTCGCAGATTGATCCCAAACTTCTGATATGCTGAAAAACAAAATGAGGGTAAAAACCCCTATTGCATAAAACCAATACATAAATATACTTTTTAGGTACATAAATAAATTCTAATTTACGAAGCTCTAAAGTTCCAAATAATATTCAATATTCAAAACATACTAATCAAGAAAGATACCAGATAAAAGTGTTTTTGGACATAAATTTAAATATAAAAATTGCCTTTTAAAGCTTCTGATATATTATTACTGAATGGCTAGTAAAGAGGTAGGATAGTACGCTTTAAGCTCATGAGGTAAAATAGCAAGCTTAGTA
>JABGQV010000217.1 GCA_018648655.1 Anaerolineae bacterium
CAGATGCGAAAAATGATGATAGCTGGATTGCCTATGATGGGCAGAGCGATATTGCCGCTTTGCAGAATTTTTATTATCGAGAGTTGCCACAATATGGCTGGGAAATTAGTGAATTTATTCCGTTTCCTAATCAGGTAGAAGTTGAGTTTGCTCGTTTACGCATCCATAAAGATGATTTAACGGCTACACTAGGTATTTTGCCTTTCGGAGAAAAGAATACTTTGGGCAAAATTGTTGTTAAATATGAATAAAAAATTTAAGTATGAGGAATTAATTATGGTATCTATTCGTCTTTACGGAAATTTGCGCCGTTATGCAAAAAACAAAAGTGCCGCGAGCGATAGCATCATCGAAGCGGAAGTAAAAGAAAACGAAGAAATTTATGATTTTTTAGAAAGGCTTGGTTTTGAT
Organism: Anaerolineae bacterium; assembly: GCA_018648655.1. Taxonomy (GTDB): domain Bacteria; phylum Chloroflexota; class Anaerolineae; order Anaerolineales; family Villigracilaceae; genus Desulfolinea. The sequence continues at coordinate 412 of JABGQV010000217.1, forward strand.
ATTGGTGAGTTATATACTATTTTCGTCAACTCACGTTTACTTACTTCGCGCACAAAAATAGCTCCTTTTTTAGGCTATCAACAGGTTTGTGAAGATGAATGTTTATGCTGGGAGTTGAAAGAAATTATAAAAGATGGTGATCGCATTGGGCTATTTGGGGAAGATATGCCCGCGTTGGTGGCATAATTTTCTGTAAAGATTCTTTCTTTGCGTCTTCTCTTCTTGCTCCTACACTCACCCTGTGCTAAACTCAAGCCATGGCTGAAAATACCATGCTCCAGGAAGCAATTGATGCAATTCGCCAGGGTGAAAAAGCAAAGGCAAAAGATATACTCACGCGTCTATTGAAAGCAGACCAACATAATGCAAATTATTGGGTTTGGATGAGTGCGGCAGTAGAAACTCAAAAAGAACGCGTTTATGCACTTAAAACTGCCCTGCGTGCTGACCCTAAAAATGTCTCTGCCAAACGCGGACTTGTCTTGCTTGGCAAACTTCCTCCAGATGAAAATATAGCGCCTTTTCCTCTTCACCATCCCCGTTTATGGGAAGAAGACCTGAGTGAAGCTGTAGATGAAGGCGAAGAAAAAGAGACGGGGGTAAAAGGTTTTATAGCTAATCCCATCGTTCGTTTGGCAGCAATAGGGCTTGGAATAGCCAGCATTATAGGTTTTGCTATCTTTGGGCTTTCTCAACGGGGAAGCACAACTCAAGCACAGACAGTCTCTTTGGGGCCAACAGCAACTTATACACATACGCCTACTTCTATTAATGCACAGCCAGTAAGCACACAACCTTTTTTGGGGGCAACGCCTCTTTCGGCTTTACTTGATGTACCCTATACCCCGACTCCGCTCTATGTAAATACGCCACGCTCTGTTCAAGCAAGTGATTATGGAAATGCCGTCAAAGCCGCTTATAGAGATGAAGATTGGGAAGCATTAATTGCTGCAATGGAACAAATTATTATTATTGAGCCAGAAAGCGCTGATCCTTATTATTATATTGGTGAAGCCTATCGCTTTATGGGTGAAAATGGTAAAGCCTTCAATGCTTACGAAGAAGCAACCAGTATTGATAAAGATTTTGGCCCTGCATATTTAGGAAAAGCTCGCGTTTATCTTTATATTAATGCAAGCGCAGACATTGGTCCTAATCTCAACAGAGCCATTGATAAAGATCCCTATTTTGCTGAAGCCTATATCGATAGAGCTAATTATTGGCTTAAAAAGGAGAAACTTGAGAACGCTCTTGAAGATATCGAAGATGCGCTCCAACTTTCTCCTGATTCTCCAATGGTTTACTTTACCCTTGCTAAAATTTACTGGGCACAAGATGAACTCGAAGACGCTCTTAATGCCGCAGAAAAAGCTTTAGAGCTTGACCTCACCCATCTTGAAACCTATTTCTTATTGGGCCAACTCCACGAAGCGAATGATCAAATAGATGAAGCTACAGAAGTTTTGGAGATTTATGTAGCTCACGAAGAAGAAAACGCACAAGCTCTTGCTATGCTTGGTGGTGCTTATTATGCAAATAAAAAATATGATAACGCCATCGAAATCCTTGATCGTGCTATTGAATTAGATCGTCGGTCTGGCACCGCACACTTTTATCGAGGTCTTTCTTATCTCTTTCTCAAAGATGGTGAAGCAGCCGTTGATGACCTTGATAAGGCAAATCGCTATCTCTCAGATTCCTTTGAAGCCAGTATTGCCCTGGCCCAAGCTGAAGCCCTCAGAGAGCGTTATGGCAATTGTTTCCTTCAAGTTCAGCGCACAAGTTCCTTGGCTGAAGGTGATTACGAAGAAGCCCTCACCTATTATTGGCTTGCAACTTGTCACGAGGGGCGTGAAGATTTCCATTCGGCTCAAGAAGCATGGGAAGATCTTCTTGAAATACCTGAAAGCTCTGCAATTCGAAACATGCAAAGGGAAGCTAACGAACATCTTGCCGAGTTTTACACGCCAACACCTACAGAAACACCTAGCCCCACAAAAACACCTCTTCCCTCCCGTACTCCCAAACCAACGGATTAACCCCCATGCGTACAGCTCAAATTATCTATAACCCAGCTGCGGGACGATTTCCTGTAGCAGAGGCGATTCCATCAGCTGGACGCGTCTTAATGGACGCGGGTTTCTTTGTCAATGCCACCGCGACACACTCGGGTGAACATGCTACTGAATTAGCGGCATCTGCTGCGGAGAAAGGCATTGATGTGGTCTTTGCAGTAGGCGGGGATGGAACTATTGGGCAGGTTGCCAGCGGATTGATTGATACTGATACTGCTCTCGGCATTTTGCCTGCGGGCACAGCAAATGTATGGGGAAAAGAATTAGGCATGAAGCCCTACTCATGGGTGGCACGAAACGCCCTCGAAGAAAATGTTAAGCTCCTCGCTAATTCACCCATTTACGCAATAGATGTTGGGGTATGCAACCACCAGCCTTTTTTAATGTGGGCAGGTTTAGGGCTAGATGCGCTTTCTGTCCAAAAGGCAGAGCCGCGTTTCCGTCTTGAAAAGTTTTTTACAGCACCAGAGTATGCGGCATCCATCCTATTAACGGCTGTACGCTGGCGTGGAATTTCTCTACGTATTTGGGCCGATGGAGAAGAGATTGAAGGGCATTATATTCTTGCTGTGATTAATAATATTCGTCATTATATGGGCGGGTTGACTAATCTTTCACCCGATGCAATGCTAGATGATGGCCTCTTTGATTTGTGGCTTTTTACTGGTAATAATATGGCAGATGCTTTACGCCCTGTTTTTGAGATGTGGGGGGGGCGGCATATAGTTTCACCTCATACTCGCCGTATTTCTTTTAAGAAATTGCGCCTAGAAGCTGATACCGATTTTGCTGTTCAAACCGATGGCGAGCCACGTTTTGATACAAAAAAAGCAGAGATTAATGTTCATAAAGGTGCCTTGCGTGTTCTCATGCCCCCTAAAGCTTTAGATGCACTTTCTTTGGAGCCTATAGCATGAAAATCATCAATCGTTGGGTTATCTTTAGTGCAGTGGGCTTGGGAAGCTGTTTGTTTTTAGTCACAATTTTATGGTTAGGCTCTGCGGCACCTCGGGAAGAAAGTGTAAACTTAGAGCTGGCCGCGCTCACTCTTATCCCTGGCCCTACATCTACACCCTTAGTGACAATAACACCTACGCATGACCCTGCATTGGGTACCGCCACGCCTTTGCCAGGAAAAATTGTATTAGGTACTTATGTTCAAATTAGCGGAACAGATGGCGAAGGCCTTCGCTTACGAGGCGTACCTGGACTTCAGGGCGAACATCTTTTTCTTGGTTTTGATACAGAACTTTTTCAAGTGATAGATGGACCTCAAGAATCAGATGGTTATATTTGGTGGTATCTTCTTGCTCCTTACGATGCAACCCGCGTTGGATGGGCCGCAGCTGATTTTTTAGTCTCGGTCAATAGTGCAGAATAAAAAACTCTCTGTTTTCTCTTTGGCGCTGAAATTTTTTACTTCAATATTTTTTATTGCTTTTTTCTCAAATATTTCAAATTTATCCTTAAAGGAAAATAATTCTTATGTCTCTTAGACCTACAGCACTTGATGCAAATAAAACAAAAAAAGAACTAACCCTCACTTGGAATGATGGGCACCTTAGCACCTATAGTCTCTCCCTTCTTCGCGCTGCTTGCCCCTGCGCCGAATGTCGCGGTGGGCACGATAATATGGGTGGTGACCCAGAGCCAGCAGTTTTTGAAACACCCATTACAGATACAAAAGAGACGCGTTTAAAAGATGTTGTCGCAACAGGATCTTATGGGATTTCTATTCTTTGGGAAGATGGCCATGACTATGGAATTTTTAACTGGAATTTTCTAAGGGCATTATGCCCCTGTGATGAGTGTCGAAGCTGACAAAATAAAAACTTCCTCAGTTTTAAAACTGTGGAAGTTTTTTTATTTAATTGACATGACATTTTTGGCATTTTTTAGTTTTGGAAATAAATCCTATAATTCTAGAAAACTATGAAAATATCCCCGATAATGTTTCATAGCGATGCCCTTTTCGTTGATCATCTTTATAAAAGGCAAGGTAACTGACCATTTGGTAGGGGACAAATTTCTGTTCATGTGGTTTATGAATGGCAAGATCAAAATAGGTATGCCACGTACCAGAGTTGAAATAGACTTGATCGTCATAACGTGTGCGACTCTCGCTTGTATCTAGGGGAACAACTTCATGGTGGTGAGTATGCCCATAAACAATATAATGGGCTTCTTTATCAAGGAAAGTAGGTTCCTTTAGTGCCTTCTTTGCGAAGGATATTTCTCCTCCCCAAAATTCTTCCTGAATCCACAAGGCTAAATCATTGAGTGTCTTTATAGGAGTACGCTTAGAGATTTGTAAAGCAATTTCAAGTTTATCAACATTATCAAACTTGAATTTCTTATCAGCCTTACGTACAACATCTAGTTCAAGGAACTCACTGCCAATAGCATCCCAAACTTTTTTGATTTTTTTCTGCATACTATTAGGGAGATTATTATGTTTAATCTGGCTACTCACCCAAAGCCAAGTTGCCAAGACAGGACGAACATGGCTGATTTCTCGCAGATTATTAATCATAGCAGGTGGAACTTCAGGAAGGCGCTTTTGAACTTCGAGAGGAAAACGATTTAACATCTCAACGGTAAAAACATCACCTAAGGATGAGTTTATACGTCCTTTTTTTGCGTTATAGTTGAAATTATCGTGAATATCACCATGGTGAGCATAAACTTTATATTCAGCTAGTTTTTTTGCCAAAACAGGGTCATCTTTAGGGAAATAAGGAAAAGGAGAAGAAGCTTGAGACAAGCCTAAAGTGTCTATAACCTCAGCACGTATCTCATCGAAGGTCGCTCCAGGAATCCCATAAAACCAGTCGTGATTTCCAATCATATAATGTATATGAGTTTCAATCTCTACTAAATCTTTGCTTTCTTCCCAATTGCGTTGAGAAGTGAGATTTTGGGGAATCTCTACTTTAAGCTCTCGTAAAACACGCACCGCTTCATCATTCTTTTTTAACACAGCTCGCGTAATTTCTTGTAGTTTTTTAGCGTAGGCGGGTTTAGTTTTATTTGTCCAGGGGCGGGTATATTCTGGTGTATTCTCTTTGGTATCAAGCCAAAGCGTAGAATGAAGCGGATCTAGAATATCACCAAGTAATAAAATATCCACTCTTTCTATGGGTCTATAGCTATCATCTGTACGCCATGAGGCACGCATCGCCATTTCATCAAGACGTTCGGCAAAAACATAAAAAGCATCAGCAGAAATTGAGTGGCCACAAGAGCCATCACCGAGGTGAATATCGCTAAGAATGATGAGCATTTTTCTCTCCTTATTTCTTCTGTATTATATCTTGAAAGAGCTTAAAGCTTTCAGAAAAACGGATTGAATTCTCAGATTTTTATCCCCTCATATGAGATCTGCTTAAATACCAGTTTTGTTTTCTAGCATATATTGGATTGCAAACTTGACCCAAGCTTGCTCCTGCCCCAAAACAGCGGCGATGAAAATAAGTATTGTTCAACCATGCAATCAATTCTCATACCCACCTTGTTTTTTTGAAGCAATAATTTTGAGAAGAAAAATGCTAAGTTACTTGCCTATTTTTATTGTCGTCTTTCTCAAAAAGATTCGAAATCGCACTTCTTGCCCCAGAGAGTACACTGACATGAAGCAACATTAGAATGCTAATTGATGTCATCCAAAAAAAGAAGACGTTGTCAGTAGCTCTGACTGGTGAAAAGCGAGTCCAGTGAACATAACTAGTTTACTCGATAATGGATTAGACTTTAGGGAGAACAGAGAGTAAAAATACGAACTCCAGTTTTAAACTCTTCAGCACTTAGGCTTTTATTTACATAATTTTTAACATCAGCCCAGTTAGCATCAAAAAAAACTTCTTTTTCTGTACCCTCAGCATTTATTGGAAAAATTTGCAACCTCATAAACTCCGTTTGTGCAGGGATAAGATCTAATATTTTCTGCTCGCTATTTTTGCAAGCATTAATTAAGTCTAAAAATGCCTGTGTCGATACGCAACCTAGAACTTCTTTTTCATCATAAGTCATTTTAATAATAAAGGTTGAATAAGGAATATTACCATCTGAGGATGGGGCAAATTTTACACTATGAATAGTATAGCCAATAGCATTTAATTGGTTTTTTATACTTTGGTTTATGAGTTCTTTGATTTTTCCTACATTGGGGGAGGGGATTGACGTAGGAGGAGGTGTTAGGGTTGGTGTCGAAGTTTGTGTATAAGACAGAAAAGTAGCGGTTTGTTGTGTGCTGCCTCAGCGCAAAATGGAAAAATGGCATCCATGTTATAGTTCAC
>JABGQV010000141.1 GCA_018648655.1 Anaerolineae bacterium
AATTTTTGGGATTCTATCTTAACCTGTGGTCTAGTTTTCGGGGTTCATTATAGTTACGATTACCAATAATGGCACTGTAGAAGGGGATATTCGGGATATAGGTGGGGACGATGATGTTACTATTATTACGAATAATGGCACGGTAAATGGAAGTATCGAAGATACGCGTGGCGATGCGGATGTGACCAATACCGACACTGTAGAAGGGAATATTCAGACTGGTCCTGGCAACGATACGATTGACAACAGCGGTACTGTAGGTGATATCAAAGCTGGAAATGATGATGACACCATTACCCACAGCGGCACGGCGGATTTAATTAGCGGTGGTTACGGTGATGACATCGTTACCCTGGAAGGTGATGAAACGCTTGTCGTAACAGATGAGGTTTGTGGAGGGGAAGGTACTGATACACTTGATTTCCGCATGAGCACCTACAACGCGGCAGAATATGATGCCGCAAAAACTGTAATCGCTGCAGGTAGTGATGGCGAATTTACCTGGGGTGAGGTACTCCTTAAATGGTCTGGTTTTGAGAGTTTATTTGATCACTTGAGCTTTCTCGGCACAAGAGTATCCGAGTCTAAACCTGAGCCTGCACCTGTTACAGCTAGTCTTATTGCTGTTGAAGAAGCTCTTTTGAAGGTTTACCAAAATGATGATAGTAATACCTTGCGTTTCTACGGGCTGTCAGGAAATCAAGTTTTCATTGCAGAACTTAGCCCCAGTATTTGGCAAAATGCTGCCGAAGGTGATATCCTATTGGACGTAGAAAATATAACACTTGGCACACAGTTAGTTGTCACGATGATGGCAAATGGACAGTTGCAAATTGAATACTTCGATTTAGATGATGGATCTATTTTATATAGCAAGGTGATTACCTTGTAGTTCATCTCTTAATCATTAGCAAGGAAAGCCAGATTCTGTGTCAGGGTCTGGCTTTTTTGTTTTCGTACGTGATAGGCGCAAGTCGTTTACGCGTCTTAACTTTTCTTTTGCTAAGATTTAGGATAATCTGAACTTTAAAAAAGTATATTCAATATCTAAGAGTATTAGATATTTATCTCATATTTCGAGGCAGAAAACTCCTGTTTTTCAAAAAAATTATGGTAAACTACCTTCTGTTGGGGAGTAGCCAACCTGTCCCCACAGGATGAATTGTCGTCAATACAGATTAGGGCTTTTTTAGAACCCTTCTCTCGGTAATTCAACGCTTTCGCGAAGGCAAGACCAACACGTCGTAGAGATACACGTGTTGGTCTTTTTAATATAAAAAATGAAAAGATATTATACAAAATTTTAAGTCTGAGGCCTGAAAAAAATGACAGAAAATAATTGGTACGCACTAGATTCAAAAGAAGTATTGAAGCATCTTGAAGTAAAAGAAGATGGGTTAAGTACTGGCGAAGCCGAAAAACGCTTGGCGCAGTATGGAAAAAATCAACTTACTGAAGCCCCTCGCCCAGGATTTTTGGCAAAATTATGGGCACAGTTAAATAATTTTGTGGTTATGCTCTTGCTAGTTGCTGCCGTAGTTTCTGGCATTATTGGCTGGCAAGAATTTCGGCATACTGGCGATTCTGGCTCTTTTGTTGAACCTGCTGCAATCTTAATGATCGTAGTCCTAAACGCCGTTTTAGGATTAATCCAAGAAGGTAAAGCCGAAGAAGCGCTTGCTTCTCTTAAAAAAATGTCTGCGCCCGATGCACAGGTTTTGCGAGATGGCAAACGCACTCATATCCCCTCACATAATTTGGTGCCAGGTGATATTGTTTATCTCGAAGCTGGTAATTACATCCCTGCCGATGTGCGGCTGATAGAAGCGATTAATTTGCGCGTAGAAGAAGCCTCGCTTACCGGCGAATCGCTCCCCGTGCAGAAAAATGCTGCGGTGCGGCTTGATAAAAATATCCCTATTGGCGACCGAAAAAATACGGCCTTTATGGGAACCACTATTTCTTACGGGCGTGGACGCGGTGTTGTCACCGATACGGGCATGAAAACTCAGCTCGGCCTCATCGCCGAAATGCTCTCTAGTGTCGAAACTGAAATAACACCCCTCCAGAAAAAACTTGATCAACTGGGCAAAACACTCAGTATTATTTCTCTCATATTGGTCGGTATTGTTTTTATTGTTGCTGTTATCAATAACACCAATGTTAATCTTCTCTTCGAAACTCCCGCAGAGTATTTTGTAGAATTCACCAAAGAAATAACTGAAGCCTTCATTATCGCGATTTCTCTGGCGATAGCGGCAGTGCCAGAAGGATTGCCCGCGGTCGTCACCATCTCACTTGCTTTAGGGATGCGTGAGATGGTCAAACGGCACGCCCTTATCCGTAAACTTGCTTCCGTTGAGACACTTGGTTCTGCCACCATCATTTGTTCCGATAAAACAGGTACCCTAACCCAAAACGAAATGACCGTTACCCAGCTTTGGGTAGATGGACACTTTGTTGATATTTCGGGTAAGGGCTATACCCCAGAAGGCAGTTTTTCTGTTGATGAAAAAGAAATTGCTTTTAAAAATTACCCCGCCGTTCTGACCACATTGTGGTTGGGAGTCTTGAATAATGACTCTTTCATCGAAAGAACCGGCGAAAGTGATGACGAAACCACCTATCGCGTTGTGGGTGACCCAACCGAAGGTGCGCTTTTAGTAGCCGCCACCAAAACAGGTAATATTTGCGATAATCTTGAAGAATCATATCCACGCGAGGGAGAGATTCCTTTTGATGCTGAACGCAAAAGGATGATTACTATCAACGATATAGAGGTCCCTCGCGTTGAAGACCTTTCTCCATTCACGGATGAACGCTATCGTGGCTGGGACGTAATCACCGTTAAAGGTGCGCCAGATCGTGTCATTGATCTCTGTACCCAATATCAGGGAATCGATGATGAGCCACTTCCACTCACGGATGCGGCGAAAAATCGTATTTTAGCGGCAAACGATAAAATGACCAGCAGTGCCTTACGTGTTTTGAGTGTTGCCTACAGACTTGACCAAGATGTACCAGATGATGGCGCAGAGGTTGAAGAGTTAGAACAGAATTTGGTTTTTGTTGGCTTAATCGGCATGATAGACCCCGCCCGCACCGAAGTTCGACCTGCTTTAGAAAGCGCGAGAAAAGCTGGTATCCGTACCATCATGATTACGGGTGATTTTCCTAATACCGCCAAAGCCATTGCAGAAGATATAGGACTAATGAGACCAGGTAAAAAAGTCCTCACCGGTGCAGATTTGGATACAATTAACGACGAAGACTTAATTGCTGAGATTGAAGAAACCGATGTCTTTGCCCGCGTTTCTCCTGAACATAAAATGCGAATTGTGGACGCGCTCCAAGCAAATGATGAAGTGGTGGCTATGACAGGTGACGGCGTAAACGATGCCCCTGCCATTAAGCGCGCCGATATTGGCGTAGCAATGGGCATCACCGGCACCGATGTCGCCAAAGAAACCGCCGATATGGTGCTAACCAGCGATAATTACGCCAGCATCGTAGATGCGGTAGAACAGGGGCGTATCATCTACAGCAATATCCGCAAATTTGTCTTTTTCTTGCTCTCCAGCAATGTGGCAGAGATTATGATTATCTTCTTAGCCACTCTTGCTGGCTTGCCTGCTCCGCTAACTGCTATTCAACTCCTTTGGCTCAATCTCGTTACAGACGGTGCCCCTGCCCTTGCTCTCGCGATGGAAAAAGGTGATCCCGACGTGATGCAGAATAAACCGCGTCCCAAAAACGAGCCAATTATTCACGGTCCCATGCGCACAGGTATCATCATCCAGACCATTACGCAAACGGGCGCAGTTTTAACAGCATTTGCTTTGGGGCTACTCTGGCATCTCGAAGTGGGCGCAAGTTTACCTGAAGGCGCAAATCCTCTCCTCTATCTCATCCAACACGATTGGAAGGGTGTAGATGTTCAAACTGCCGAAACAATGGCTTTTGTCACCCTTTCACTTGCTGAACTCTTCCGTTCTTATACGGTGCGCTCAGAGAAGGCATCACTATGGAATATTGGCGTTTTCTCGAATAAATATATGCAATATGCAGTTGGGTTTTCGATGGTGCTTGTCATTATGGTTGTCAATATTCCCTTCTTGCAACCAATCTTCAATACCCACTTCTTAAGTGCTAAAGAATGGAGTGTTGTTGTTGGGCTTTCACTTATCCCTGCTATTTCAGAAGAGATTACAAAATTCTTCTTACGAAGAAAATCATAGTTGAAATAAAATTTAGACTAATGGAAAAGAGCAGATTTATAAAAAAATCTGCTCTTTTTTTGTGAATATTAATCCGTAGCGTACTTGTTTTGGGCTCGGGTGCTGAAACCCGAAACCGATGCGCAGTGTTTCCCCCACGAAGACGTTGGTATAGGGCATATAAGTTGAATTTGCGTTTGAAGTAACGCGAATTGTCATCCATTTTAAAAGGACATTACTATCAAATATAAGTTATAAAATCACTAAAGCATACGATGATAATCATTTGACAACATCAAATTGGTAGATTATTTTATATGAGATATTTTTATACTCATATAAGGAGAAAGATTATGGCTTTAACAATTACTGACGAATGTATTTCTTGCGGTGCTTGCGAACCCGAATGCCCCACAGAATCAATCACCGATGGTGATGAATATTTTGAAATTGATGCTGCTACTTGCGTAGAATGTATAGGTCACTATGATGAACCACAATGTGTAGAAGTATGCCCTGTTGATTGTATTATTAAATTAGAAGAATAGCTTTTAGCTAAACCAAAATAAAAAAGCCAAGTGTTACTATAACACTTGGCTTTTTTATTTTGGGGAGTTTTATAAATTATCGACTAAAATAGGGAACCTAATCAAACTTATTCAAAATGAGCATTTACAAACTATGAAACTAAAAACTCTTACTCTTGGGCCGGTTCAAACGAATACCTATATTTTTGCAGATACTGATAGCAATGAAGCCGTTGTCATTGACCCATCTTGGGAAGGTGAAAAAATTGCTAGGGCTGTTGAAAATGAAGGTTGGCAGATTAAAGAAGTTTGGCTTACTCATGCTCATTTTGATCATATTGGCGGGATAGCCGAACTTGTTTCTGCGCTCCCTAAAACACCACCAGTCTATCTCCATGCAGATGATTATGATTTATGGAAGGATGGTGGTGGTGCAAAAAGTTTCGGCTTTAGTATCGATCCTGGTCCTGAACCAGAAAGTTTATCAGACGGTCAACTTTTGAGTATTGGAAATTACACTTTTGAAGTGCGCCATACGCCAGGGCATCGTCCTGGTCATAGCGTTTTCTATTGTGCCCAAGAAGGCATTCTTTTTAGTGGTGATTTGATTTTCTATCGCTCTGTAGGGCGCACTGATCTGCCAGGTGGCGATTGGGCTACGCTTGAAAAAAGTATTCGTGAGCAAATTTATACCTTGCCAGATGAAACAGTTATTTTCTCAGGGCATGGAGATTCCACAAGCGTGGGTGATGAGAAGAATGGGAACCATTTTGTGAAAGTAGGGTTGTGATAATCCCATATAGTTTTAAAGAGAGTCTCTTGAAACACTTAACTAATCTAAAATAAAATTATGTTTAAAAAACCTTCTCATCGTTTTCCTTTGCTTTTTCTTTCTGTTCTTACTCTCCTTGTTGCCATGTGGAGCGGATTGCTTCGTGTTGGCTGGATTTTCCCAACCCTGGCACCATGGCGTATGGCGCATGGCCCCTTAATGATTGCAGGTTTTTTAGGTACATTAATTGGTGTTGAACGTGCTGTTGCGTTGAATAAATCTTGGCTATATCTTGGGCCCGTTCTTAGTGCGGCGGGTGGAATTTATTATGTCGCAGGCGGTGAAGAACTCACTGGCGCATTCTTTATGCTCGCAGGAAGTTTGGGGCTTGTGATCATGTTTCTTTTTATTCTTAAACAGCATCGTGTGGATTATACAGTCGTGATGGCTTTGGGTGCGCTAGCACTATTTGTTGGGATGTTACTTTGGGTGCTGGGATACTCCATCCCGAAAATTGTTCTTTGGTGGAGTGCTTTTCTTGTTCTCACCATTGTTGGCGAAAGATTAGAGCTGAGCCGTTTATTACCTCCCTCTCCCTTTAAACGAAATTCAGGTTTGACAGTTGTTGGTATTTATCTCTTAGGATTATTCCTGACCATTTTTTCTACAGATTTAGGCACGCGTATTGCCTCTGCGGGGATGTTGCTAATGACAATTTGGCTTTTACGTTTTGATATTTCCCGCTTTACTATTCGTAAAAAAGAATTGGTACGTTTTGTTGCTATTTGTCTAATGAGCGGTTATATATGGCTTGGCGTTGGGGGTGTAATTGGCTTGGTATATGGGGCCACAGTTGCAGGTCCTACTTATGATGCTTTTTTGCATACTATTTTTGTTGGCTTCACCTTCTCAATGATTTTCGGCCATGCCGCTATTATCTTCCCTGCAATTTTGATGTTACCTGTTAGATATAGCTCGAAATTCTACTATCCCTTGGCGCTCTTGCATATTTCACTGCTTATGCGCGTTGTGGGCGATTTAGCATTTATTCATCAAATTCGTTTGTGGGGAAGTATGTTGAATGCGATTGCAATTCTGGCCTTTTTGATAATTATGGGAGGGACAATTATAAAAGGT
>JABGQV010000139.1 GCA_018648655.1 Anaerolineae bacterium
TGTGAACTATAACATGGATGCCATTTTTCCATTTTGCGCTGAGGCAGCACAGATGAAATCAAGTATTTAGGAACCCGAGTAAGTTATGGTTGTTTGCTAGGAAACAGATTTTTTACTGTAGACAATAAAAATCTATTCAAAGACGCTATTGGAGATTTTAAAATGTCTGTAGACATGCTGTTTTTAGATAAACCTTTATACGGTCAGTCTATGTGGCATTGCCTGCAATTTATTGAGAAGGTTACTAAGGGATACCAGACTTTTATAATATTAAATATCCAAGAATTCACGATTTGCACAAACTAAGCGAATTAGTACAAGATATAAATATTGATGCACAACTACTTGACAGAATTCAATGCTCGCCATCAGTTCGATATGATTCGAATATGTCTACTGAAGAAGAATGTGTAAAAAGCCATGAGGCTGCCCAAGAAGTCGTTTTACAAATAATCTCAAAATTACCAACTAAGAAAAGATCAAAGTAGTTAGACACGCAAACCGCCCAGGCCCCGCGTCTCTTCATACTTGGCTCTACTGCAAAGCCCAAAACCGCAGCAAAGCGGAAAGAGGTAAAAATTTCTTTCCATTTTTTGTATCAAAGAAAGGTGGTTTTCTAAAAATTCCGTCCAAGAACAATAAAGCTTGCCCCCATAAGAATAAAGAAAACACCGGCAACCAATTTAGGGGTAATTTTCTCTCGAAGCTGATTGCCCAACAAGAAAGGTGCCAAAATCAGAGTAAATAATGAAGCCGTTTGCGCAAGAGTGATAACGATGGCAACTTGATCTGTCTCCAGGGCAATATTCCTAAATAAAATCCCCATCGCCCCTGCAACGCCAGCAGCAATCTGCCAATAAATACTATTCCCCACTGGCAGAGAGACTTCTTTCCATTTCTTTTTCCATATATACCAAAATAAATATAGCAAGGCTGCAACCATCAATCCAATCGCTGTTCCCCAAATAGATGATGGCAATGTCTCAAGCCCTTTATGGATAAAAATCGGGCTAATTGCCCAACACAGAGCAGTCAGCATACCAAAGAAATAGCCTTCTAATCTCTTTCTATTCATTGTTTGTCACTCGTTGCTATAAGATAGACACCAAAAACTATCAGGAAAATCCCTGCCATAACATAAGCATTCACTCTTTCACCCATAAAAAGAAATGCCAATAAAGCTGCAAATAATGGTGTCACACTTGCCATTGCGCTAAGATGTGTAGCGCCTATCCGGCTTGCACTGGCATTCTGGAATCCCCATCCCCCAAGAAAATGGATCACACCTGCAATTGCAAAAAAGAAAAAGCCAGAAAAATTTGCAGCCATAACAGTTTCTGTATTATCATACGCAAGCGCAATAAAGAATAAAAAAACTGCCCCGCCGGATAACATAGTCACAGTGCCTGTGAAAACACCGAGCTGGCTAACGCCCCGTCTGACAGAGATATGGCTTAATGAAAAGAAAATTGCAGCGCCGATTGAATAGATAATGCCCATAAATCACCTTTGTTTTGCTAAATCATAACCTTGCTGTTTATATCACAAGCTTCGCTAAGCTACCCCTCTTATGCCTAATGCAAAGCTCAAAATCCCAGCGATGCGGAAAGAGGGGAGAACTTCTTTTAGATTTTTTTGTATAATAGTGGCGACAAACAAACGAGTGGTATTAGAATTATCTGAAAAATAGAGGACTAAGAAATTGAATCCAAAAAAGATATTGATCCTTGATTATTCAACAAGTAGAGTCGAAACATCAGCCATCAAACGTTGGCTTCCTGCGGGTGCGCAAGTCGTATCCTTGTTTATTGACACCAAAGAATCGTTTCCAGACAATCTAATGGAGAGCAATTTTACTCACATAATTCACTCTGGGTCTGAACTTTCTATTACGAAAAGAGCGCCTTTCACAGAGGAGGCGATAGCCTTTATACAGGAAGCCAGAGATAAGGGAATTTGGCAAATGGGCATATGTTATGGGCATCAGCTTCTTTGCTTAGCTATAGTCGGGAAAGACGCCGTTCGGAAAGCCCCAGCAGGGTTTGAAGTGGGTTGGAAGAAGGTCACCTTCACTAATAAGGCAAAGCAAATTCTTGGTGTAAGAGATACCGAAGTCGTATGGCAGCATCATTTTGATGAAGTCGTTGAATTGCCCAAAAGCTCGGAACTTCTTGCTACCAACACCCATACCAAAATCCAAGCCTATATAAATTACGAAGAGCATTTATTCGGTTCTCAATTCCATCCTGAATTTGACAGAGAATCCGGTAATCATATTTACCTAAGAGATCGAGAACTTTTGGAAAGCTATGATTACGATGTTGAAAAGATTGTAGAAGGTGGTCCTTCACTAGAAATGGGAAAAATATTTCTTGATTTTTTCTTAGGATAAGCCGCACCCCATCCATTAAAGGATAATTTATGCCAACAAATCAAGAACGCGTTGCAATGATCACAGGTGGGAATGGTGGGATCGGTTTCGCTACAGTCAAGAAGCTAGCGGCGAAGGGCTATCATGTCTTTCTCGCATCCCGTAATCAGGAAGCCAGCCGCAAGGCGATTGAACACATTCATGCAGAACAGCCAGATGCTACAGTGGAGTCAATTCCGCTTGATCTGGCATCCTTTGAATCGATACGAGCGTGCGTTTCCGCTTTTCAGGCGAAGAGGTATCCGCTGCATCTTTTGATTAATAATGCTGGGCAAATGTTTGATAGCAAAGAAGGCAGATTCACCGCCGACGGTTTTGAAATAACTTTTGGAGTCAATCATTTGGGGCATTTCCTGCTGACGAATTTATTGCTTGAAGACCTAAAACGCTCTGCGCCAGCGCGGGTGATTACAGTTTCGTCATCCTTGCATGATCCAGCACTTAAGCAAGGACCCCCAACCGATTTTGATTACGATAATTTAAAAGCGGAAAAATACTTTGACGCGCAGGTTTTCTATAAAAACTCGAAGTTGGCAAATATCTGGTTTGCTTACGAGTTGAATCGTCTGCTTGAGGGGACGGGAGTCACATCCAATGCGGTTTGCCCAGGATTTGTCCCGGCTGCGATTGGGGCGCGGAGAAAATCTCCTTTTTCAAAATTCTTTTTTACGCAAATCTTGGCACAGATGCCTTTCGCGCGCTCATTGGATGAGGCATCCGATTCGTATCTTGTCGCAGCGACCAAGCCTAAATTCGGGAGCGAGGGCGGCTACTTCATCGTGGATGGTGAAGAAAAACGATCGAGCGACGAATCGTATGACGAAGAGAAAGCCCACATCTTATGGGAAAAGAGTTTGGCTTGGTGTGGGCTAGATGGGATGCGCTCGGTTTAAAGAAATTCAAGATCAAATTGTTTTCTCGCTCTTTTTTTGCCATAATGGTTTTATAGCAAAAAGAACTATTGACCAATAAGAGAGGTGAAGAAGATGGCAAAGACCGCCCCCGCCTTACGAAAAGCGTTGCTGATATTATCGCTTCTAAGCATCTTGTTATGTCCGTTTCTTTATATCGCCAGTGAATTCTTTACCGACTCTCTTGCCGGTTCTTTGTCCACCGGGGATGCATTTGAAGCGGACAACAAAATCTATATCTGATCCACGAGGAAATGCAACCGGCAGTAATTTGGTATGCACCGATGGCAATGAAGAAGTAGATGCAACAGGCAAAATGCTGGGGCTTCTGTTTGGCGTAGCAATACTGGGCGCGGTTTTATTAGGAACGTGGACTTTAACGGGCCCCAGCGAAGAAGCAGATACTCCTGAACTCATATTGAAATCATAGGCAAGAAAGAATAAAAAATGAGAAATCAATTCCACATAAAACTAGAAAACTACAGCTTGGAAAAATTCAAAAAAAGTCTTCAGCGCCGGGAAATGATCCCTAGCCGCATGATCTTAAAAGAAGATATTGAAGAGCGATTTGCAAAATTGGAAAAGCGGCAATTATCAAATCTCAAAGAATTAACGGATCGGTTAAAAACAAAGTCAAAGATCGAAGAGTTTTCAAAAGAAGCGGGGTTATCTATTGAATACTTAACGATCCTAAACCGAGAAGCAAAGAGCTATATACCAAAACCGACAAGAATTGATAAATATGCTGGCATAGAAAGGAATCACATAAAAAGATTGGACTCAGCCGGCATAAAAAATACCCGACACATACTTGACCAAGCAGGCGAAAAAGACAAAAGAGAAGAGTTGACTCAAAAGACGGGGCTTCCAATTGAAGCATTGAACGAAATCGTTTGTCTAGCGGATCTATCAAGAGTCTATGGCGTTGGTCCAGCATTTGCGCGAATGATCTATGATATGGGCATCAGAACCATTCAAGAGTTTGTTGAAAAGACAGCGGAAGATTTTATAGAAATATATGAAGAGAAAACAAAGAAAAAAGCTGATTTTGGCACAAATGAAATTCAATTCAGTATTGAATTGGCAAAAGACTTGGACATATTGGTTGAGCTATAGATGTGAAGAAAAAACAGGAACATATAAAGGTCTGGATATTTTTGTTTCAGGCCCTTTTTCTTTTTTTCCTGCGCTATAATCGTCTTTTCAAAATCTACTCATTCAGGAAAATATGCAAAAGAAAGTCTCTAATCTAAATTTCCTCGTCGTACTAACACACTACTACTTCATTACTTTCTTTGCCTGGCTAATTTTAGGGCCGCTTTTAGGCGATCGTTGGTGGTGGCTTTTTCTGCTGAATTCTTTTTCAATCTACTTCTTCTTTCTCCTGCCATTACCGCTAATAGTCGCAATTCTTACGCGCAAACGCTCTTTGGCGATCGGCGTTTCAGCTATCTTTATTATTGGCTTCTTTCTGTATGGGGAGTTATTTCTACCCTCTTTGGCACAAATCAAAAAGACTGGCACACAACTCACGGTGATGACATTCAATACGCTCGGATTCAATACAGAGTCAGATGGAGTTATAGCATCAGTTCGGGCTTCTGGTGCGAATATTGTCGCCTTTCAGGAGTTAAATCCGGAAATAGCGGCTGCAATAGAGGATGAATTACTTGAAGAATATCCTTATCAAATCCTTGACCCGAAAATAGGCGTAATAGGGATGGGGCTAATTAGTCAGTATCCACTGGAAAAAAGAGAGTATAGATTAAAAGGTCGCTGGGTTGGTGACCCTCAACTCTTAAAGGTTGATTGGCTGGGCAGAAAAATAACTGTGATCAATTTCCATGCAATTCCTCCCGGCTCTATTCTTAATTTTGAAAATCTGGCACGTACAACAAAAGAAAGAAACCGACAGATCCAAGAACTTCTATCTTTTGTTAAAAGCCGAGAAGAGCCTATGGTCGTTCTGGGAGATCTGAATGTCTCTGAGCATAACGATGCCTATAAAATACTTAGTGCTATTCTGCAAGATGCGTGGAGAAAGAAAGGCTGGGGATTTGGACATACATTCCCCGGAGCAGTGTCGCCCGGTTCTTCTCGACCAGCGATGGCTGGCATCCCATTGACACCAAAGTGGCTAATTCGCCTGGATTATGTTTTCTGCTCCACACAATGGCAAGTAGAGAGTGCATCCCTTGGTGAATGGGACGAGGTTTCAGATCACCGCCCAGTGAAAGCCACAATAAGCCTAGAACGCTGATAAGAAAAAGGTCTGGATAAAAGAAACCCAGACCTTTTTCTTACGAAATTCATCCTGGCTAACAAATATGATAACTCTCAAAAAGAAATCCTATTGTATACTTTCTAAAACATGACCTAAGTACTAAGACGGGCAGGAGAAGACATGATCGAAAACCTTTTTATTTTCTCAAATAATATTCTCAACGCACTCTTCATCTCAATTGTTGGTGCACTGATCGCTTTTTTAGCAGGGGAAATCCTCGCTCGTTTACTCGAAAAATTTTTAGGGAGGCCCTTCGCTCGCTTCATTGCAAATCTTCTACGTCTGGCAATTGCGATCTTGACAATCAAGATCATTCTAGATATCAGCGGAGCAGCAGGTGTGGCAGTCATTCTCATCACCGTTCTCACCGGCTCCTTTGCCCTTGGCGGTGAACGCTTCGCATCGGATATTTTGGCAGGCATAAAACTCTTTACAACTCAGCCTTATACTGTTGGAGATTATGTTTCTCTGGCAGGCTACAAAGGGAAAGTAATAAATATAGATATTGCAAACACTTCACTAGAAGGAGTACTCGGCGACAAAATCATCATCCCCAACGCAGATGTGATGGACGGCACCATTGTTAATCAATCTGCCATTGAAGGGCAAATGATCTCTGTTCTCGTCCCTCTCCCTACTGGCGAAGATTTAGAGATCGCCATCAAAGCCATTCTAGAAGGATTAAAAGATTTCTCCGACCTCGAAAGCCCACGTTTCGCTCCAAGCGTCACTAGTGATGAAATTTCTTTCGGATATATCAAGCTCAAAGTCCGTGCTTTTGTCAGCGAAAAAGTGGATTATGGGCCCGATAAAGCCAGACTTATGATCCGAGCAGTAGCTGCCCTCAAGAAAAATGGGATCGCTCTGAAAAACTAATTTCAGTAGTTCACGATTTTGATTGACAAAGCGGGCAACTTCGGAGAAA
>JABGQV010000170.1 GCA_018648655.1 Anaerolineae bacterium
ATCTAATCATCTTTATTTATTGATTTCAGGAGAATAAATTGGAAGAGAAAGGTCTTCATCGTTCAAAATCAAGAAGAGGAGGGAGCGCTTCACCACGTATATTCCCTATGATTTTGGGAGTTGCTTTTTTAATGGCAACTCTTTTTACCGCGTGGACACCAGATGGGCTTTTTTCTGGCAATCTCTCTGAACAATTAAGCATAATGCTCACAGCACAACCGAAAGGCAATCCTACATTAAGCGGTGGAGACTATCCACAATTAAAAATTGGCATTGTTTCAGGGCATTGGGGCTATGATTCTGGTGCAGTTTGTCTTGATGGAAATGATGAAGTCACTTTAACAGAAACAGAATTAAATTTAAAGATAGCAACCATTGTTCAACAAAAATTAACACAGAGTGGCTTTCAAGTTGATTTATTGAAGGAGTTTGACCCACGCTTAGAGGGATATAACGCAGTGGCTTTGGTTTCTATCCATAACGATTCTTGTGAATATATAGATAATAACGCGAAAGGTTTCAAAATTGCAGCAGCGATGGACACACGAGATATCAACCGTGCCGAACGACTAACGAGCTGCTTGCAAGACCGCTACGCAAGAGTAACAGGGATGTCTTTTCACTCAGGCAGTATTACTTCTGATATGCGTGAATATCATGCCTTTTCTGAAATCAGCGACACAACTATTGCCGCAATTATCGAAACAGGATTTATGCTCTTAGATAAAGATCTTCTTACACAAAATCCCGAAATAATTGCAGAGGGAATTGTGCAAGGCATTGAGTGTTTCGTAAATAACGAGAGTGTTAACCCTACACCTATGCCAACGGCTCCACCTACCCCCACAATATCACCATGAGCGAGAAAACACTTGCGGCAAAAGAAGCCCTCAGACGTTCTCGCAGTGCCCTGCGAAAGGGAAATAAAGATATTGCGCGCGCGTGGGCAGAAAAAGCCACACTTCTTGCTCCGAATCTTGAAGATGCATGGTTGCTTTTAGCGGCAACATCTCGCCCGCAGTTGAGTCTTCGTTATCTAGAACGTGCTTTAGCGATTAACCCACAAAGCAAGCATGCTCAGAAAGGAATGATTTGGGCAAAGACAAAACTGGCTCAAAAGCAAAAGGTGAAAGTTCTTTTCTCTACTCAAGAAAAAGCTAAAGTCGTAGAAAAAACACAGCCTACTAAACCCATCAGCGAAGTAAATACGCTGACAGGAATCCCCTTCTCTACCCCGAAACTTATAAAAGATACTCAGCCGAATAAAGCCATTGCTTCACAGGAAAAACCACGTTTTTGGCGGCAATCTTTACCGGCTTTAATAATAACCGTTGTCCTTGTTTCTTTGGTCTGGGCAACCTTTCCCCGTTTTGTTATTTTTGCAGAAGAAATGAGCGCCACGCCCAGCGCCACTATAATTCAAGAGCATTGGGGCGAGGCGGATATTAATAAGCCAACTTATACGCCATCCCCAACAGCTACATTTACGCCAACTTTGACCCCAACAAATACAGCAACCCCAACGAGTACATCTACACCTACAGAGACACCCCTCCCAACTGCGACACCATACCCTACGAAAAAGCCTGCTCCGCCCGCAGAACCTGAACCAGAATATATTCCCAGCGGCGAAAAATATGTACTCGTTGATATTTCTGAACAACGTCTTTATGCCTATCAGGGAAATACCTTAGTTTATAGCTTTATCGCCTCAACAGGGATGAATGGTGGCACCGCCACTGGAAATTTTAGTGTTTTGAATAAAATCCCCAGTGCTTATGGCTCAACCTGGGATATTTGGATGCCCTCCTGGCTCGGTATTTATTGGGCAGGCTCTTTACAAAACGGAATTCACGCGCTCCCTATTATGTCGAATGGCGCAACTTTATGGGCCGGCTATTTAGGAACGCCCATCTCTTATGGTTGTGTTGTTCTCGGATCTTATGAAGCTAGTTTGCTCTATAATTGGGTTAATATTGGTACTCCTGTAAATATTCAGTGGTAACGAGTAAGGCCTAAAAAAAATGAACGAAAGAGAAGCTCAAGCAAAAGAAGCGATTAGAAAAGCATATCTTGCTTTCAAGGCAGGGGATAATAGAAACGCGTATGCTTGGGCAAAAAAGGCCGCACAATTAGCCCCACAAATCGAAGATTCGTGGCTCATACTCGCAAGAGTCTCTAAGCCTGAGATGAGCATCCGGTTTTTGGAAGAAGCACTAAAGATTGACCCCAATAGTCCACGTGCTCAAAAGGGGTTAAGATGGGCGAGACGCAAAATCTCTCCACAAGAGAAGCAAGCCGAGGTTTCACGCGCGAAGCGAAAAAATATTCCCCCAAAGAAAAAGAAAAGTCGCATTCCTCTGTTTTTAGCTGGAATATTTCTCATCATTTGCCTAGTTGGAGTTTCTTTTTTAGCGCTCAATGTGTCCACCGCACAGGCGCTTTTTAGCAATGCGCCTACAGCAACTGCATCGCTCACGCCACAACATTGGGCACTGGGAACCATTGCAAAGCCAACTTATACTCCCTCGCCAACATTAACATTCACACCCACCACCACCTTTACCCCAACCCTTACCAATACACCTACTCAAACTTTTACCTTAACGCCATCGCCTACATTTACACCTACCGATACGCTTACACCAACTATTACAAATACGCCCGCACCAACAAATACACCAGCCCCAACGAATACTTTTTATCCAACCAATACCCCGCAGCCTCCCGCGCCAACCTCACCAGCAGTCAGTGGAGGAGAACATTGGATAGAAGTTAACCTCAGCCATCAACGCCTATATGCCTACGCGGGCGATACCCTCATAGATTCTTTTGTTGTTTCAACTGGCACTTGGCAAACCCCCACGGTAACAGGATATTTCAGTATTTATCTCAAATACCTTTCTACTACTATGTCAGGGCCAGGTTATTACCTCACCAATGTCCCCTATGCCATGTATTTTTATGGAGATTATGGCATTCACGGCACCTATTGGCACGATAATTTTGGCACGCCCATGAGCCATGGCTGTGTTAATATGCGTAGCTCAGAAGCTGGCTGGCTTTATAATTTTGCCCCAGTAGGCACGCTTGTTTATGTTCACTATTAAAAAATGTCCCCTCTTTTAGATTCTATTACTCGGCGCGATTTTCTCAAGCTTACTGGGCTTGGCCTAGCTACTGCTTTGGGATGCAAGCCAAACGCAGCGCACGCGGCATCTGGCTTGCTTGCAGACCAGATGGGCAGAGTGGCGGTGAAAAACATCCAGCTCTTCGAAAAGCCCAGCTTCGACGCTGTGCCAACAAAAGAGCTTTGGAAAGATATTACCCTTCCTATCACGGGCATCACCGTTAGCGAAGATAAAAGTGCTCATAATCGTATTTGGTACGAAATGGGAGAAGAAGGCTACGCCTACTCTGGCGAAATTCAACCAGTCCAAACAAGATTAAACCGTGTTAGAAAGACACACCCCAAAACGGGAAGTTTAGCAGAGGTTACTGTCCCTTATACCGATGCGCGCGAATATCCAAATGAAGAATCGAAACATATTTATAGACTCTATTATGAAACGACACATTGGATTATAGAGACCATTACCGACGAAGTTGAACAAAAACTTTGGTATAAACTGCGCGATGATAAATGGAAAGACCAATATTATTATGTGCTGGCCGAACATTTACATATTTTCACAGCAAAAGAATTAGCCCCAATTTCACCTGATGTGCCAGAATATAAGAAATCGATAGAGGTTCGCCTTAGTCAACAACTTGTTGTAGCTTATGAAGGGCTTACGCCCGTTTTTGCCATGCGAACTTCCACAGGTACACGCCAAAGAGACGGAAATTATTATACGCCGCAGGGAATTTTCAAAACTTACTATAAACGCCCCAGCCGCCATATGGCAACAGGAAATCTTGCTTATAATGGTTTTGATTTACCCGGTGTCCCCTGGGTCGTTTATATTACCAATAGCGGGATTTCTTTTCACGGTACTTATTGGCATAATGATTACGGCTCTCCGCGCAGTCATGGTTGCATAAATCTTAGCCCTCAAGCCGCAAAATGGATCTATCTCTGGACAAGTCCAGTAGTGGCCCCAGAACGAGAATATGTTTATGGTTATACAGGAACACATGTAGAAATTATTCAATAGAGTGCCTAAGAAATTGCCTCGTAATATACGCCATTATTACCCCATCTAATTATCAGAAAAAAACAAAATTTAGGAAGCGTTATTTTTCTAAATTCCCGATTCTCAATTTTTAATTCTAAACTTATGAAAAATCTTCCTTCTACTTTTACTAGACGAGACTTTCTCAAATTTAGCGCAGCAGGCGCACTTGGCTTGCTTATGGCAGATTTGGGTTTAGATGATGTCCACGCCGGTGCTCCCGCTCTTCAACAGCAGGGTCGTACAACGTGGAGCAGCCTCACCATTTACGATAAGCCCGCTTTTAACGCGAAAGAAGTTAATCTCTACGGTCGGGATGTTGTCCTGCCCATCACCGAAAAACTGATTGTAGAAGGGCAACACGCCTATAATCACGTTTGGTATCGCATCGGTGATGAGGGTTTCGCTCACTCGGCATTTCTTCAGCCTGTTTTCACATCCTATAATATGCCCGTCCACGATATTTCGCAAAAGAGGGTACTTGCTGAGGTAACTGTTCCCTATGTTTTGGTGCGTTTAGGATCAAGCTATTATTACAATCCAAAATTGCGCTATTATTATGGGACAACACATTGGGTTGACCAACTTATCCAAAATTCGGAGGATGGAAGCTATTGGTACCGAATTTACGATAGGCAAGTGAGCGAATATTTTTATGTGCCAAGTTATAGTTTGAGAATTATTTCTGATGAAGAACTTGCGCCTATTTCGCCCGATGTGCCCGCAGAAAAAAAATCAATTTTCGTTGATTTAAACAGTCAAAAAATGGTCGCTTATGAAGGCGATATACCAGTGATGACTTCTCTTGTAGCGAGCGGTTGGGGCGGGACAACTACCCCGATAGGAGAATTCAGCACCTACCACAAAGCCGCTTCTGTTCACATGACAGACGGTGCAGGAGATGCTGCGAATTACGATTTGCCGGGTGTTCCTTGGGTTTCTTTTTTCACGGGAAACGGAGAAGCCTTTCATGGTACTTATTGGCATAACGATTTTGGCGATACGCGCAGTCATGGTTGCGTGAATACGCCTGATAATATCGCAAAATTTATTTATTTATGGACAACGCCTCATGTTCCTGCGGAGGAGGATTATCTTCATCTCCCTGGAGAGGGCACAAAAGTAATTATTGTCCCTGGAAATTCTGAAGAATAAAAAAAGGAGAAATTCATGCATTCAGCTTTCATACACTCTAAATATCTACTCAAACGTCAAGCCATTGCCTTACAGGGCAAATTCCGCTTTTATGACCCAAATGGAAATTTGGTCATGTTTAGCAAGCAGAAAATGTTCAAAATGCGCGAAGATATTCGTGTTTACTCAGATGAGACTCAAGCGCAAGAAGTCTTGATTATCAAAGCACGCAGTATTATTGATTTTTCTGCGGCTTACGATGTTCTAGACGCAACCACAAATGAGCATATTGGCACATTACGCCGCCAAGGGCTAAAATCTATGCTCCGTGACGAGTGGGATGTGCTAAATCCTGCTGGGCAAGTTATTGGCTCTCTCTTTGAAGACAGCATGGGGCTTGCTATGCTTAGACGACTTCTTGCAAGTTTCATTCCCCAAAATTATGATATTAGCATTGGCGAAAAGGTTGTAGCAGATTTAAAGCAGCCCTTTAATCCTTTCCGCTATGAACTTGAATTAGACTTCAGCATGGATACCAATAATCAACTTGATCGCCGCCTCGGCATCGCGGCAGGGATTTTGCTAGCTGCCGTAGAAGGTAGACAGTCCTAGCCTATTACAAAAAACATATAGAACTGGCAGGTCTTGACTGACCTGTCAGCTTTCAAATAATAAAGGTACTAAATATGTCAAAAAAACCATTATTTGCAGGTCTCGTTATAGATGAATTTGATCGCCCAGCAGAGACTGCCTTGGTTGGCAATGAATATTGCTATGTCGTAGATGATGATGGTTTTCGTCGTCATATCTCTTCTGAAAAAATTGACCGCCAAGTTTTAGAAAAAATGGGAGAACTCATTAAAGGTAATGAAGATTTACTCGGCGAGCAAACTGCCAAGATGATGGGGGAAGATGATATTTTCTCACGCGCTATGATTCAGCAACAACTTGAAAATATCGAAGGGCAATTTGAGAAAATAATGGAAAGCGGCATCCCAGAAGAGGGGCGCAGCTATATGGGTATGATGGGCTTTAAGATTATCATCAATATGCATGGTGATGTGATTCGTCTCGACCAGCCTAGTGGATTACCAGAAGACGAGTAAAAAGTTTTTATCATAACGTTATTCTAGGGGGAGAAATACCAGCCAGAGAATGTATTTAGCACTCATCCCTTCATCTTTTACAGTACAATAGCCCCGTGTTCAAAGAAACG
>JABGQV010000157.1:0-1774 GCA_018648655.1 Anaerolineae bacterium
AACACCAGCATGAGAAGCAACATCACGAATAGTTACACGAGAACGAGACAATATATACCTCGGTTAGTTATGATAACAATGCTAACGGTCATGTGACCGGTAACATTATGATACAAAAATATAACTGCTTTGTCAAGCATGATTTTTGACACTCTTTCTTATATATCCTGTTTGATGGGATGGCAAGCCGCTTCGTGCGTGTTTTGGGCTTGGGGCCCCAAAATATCATTCTCCCCCATTTTTTTCCTGCTTAACCATCATCCCCTTAGGCCTACCGCGCAGCGTGCAACGCCTTCGCCAAATGCGTAGACTGGATATTCTCTTCCCTGTTAAATCTACGGTCACCTAAACAAAAAACACTCCCCGTGAAATGAACTGACCCCGACAAAACAGACACGAAACAAAAGCACCCCCTGTGAGAAAATAAGAAAGCAGGAGGTGCTTTTATTATGTCAGGTAAAAAAGGGATGAAACATTACCCGAAAGAAGTGAAGCTGGAAGCAGTGCGCATGTTCTTCGAAGAAGGTATGACACGCGCAGAGATCACGGCTGCCCTGAAGCTCCGCAGTGAAGGGCGCGTAGAAGTATGGACAAGACAGTATCGTCGAGAGGGGATAGAAGCATTCAACAAAGCAAAAGGTCGTCCACGCAAAGAAGCAGAGAGTGAGCAATCTGAGTTGGAGCGCTTGAGAATGGAGAATGCTCTGTTAAAAAAGCTCCACGCCAAGTTGCGCAAGGAAGAGTTCGCGAAGCGCAATATCGGGTTATCTATCAATACAGAGAAGAATACGAAGTGAAAGCGATGTGCCAATTCTTCTCTGTTTCGCGAGCAGCTTACTACGCTTGGCTAAAACGCTGTCGTAAGCCAGATCAGGATACAGAACGTATGCAGTTGGTTCGGGAGGCTTGGGAAAAGTCTCGCAAGATCTATGGTTATCGTAGAGTAAGGTTGTGGATCCAACAGAAAAAAGGCATTTCTATCAACCATAAAGCAGTGCTGCGTCTGATGAAGAAGATGAATATCCGCTCTGTGGCCAGAAAACGCAAGCCCTACAAGAGGATGAATGAATTGGGCACTTATCATCGCTACAGAAACATTCTGAATAGAGACTTCTCTGCTCAGAATGTAAATCAGAAGTGGGTTACAGACATTACCTATGTTCGCACTCAACAAGGTTGGGCTTATCTGTCCACGATCAAGGATCTCTTCGATGGCTTCATCGTCGCTCATCAACTTGGGAAACGGAATTCTGTACGCTTAGTGACTGACACGCTCAAGAATGCCAAGCGCAAAGAGAAAACCACTGAAAAACTTTTACTTCATAGCGATCAGGGATATCAATACACTTCACAGGCTTATTCTCTTCTTACCCAAAAGTACAAGATCATGCCATCCATGTCACGGCGTGGCAATTGTTGGGACAATGCTCCGATGGAAAGTTTCTTCGGACACTTCAAGGAAGAAGCCTTGCGACAATTTCCAATCCCTACCTTTGAGCAAGCTAAGGAGATTGTTGATGATTATATTTACTTCTATAATTACGAAAGGATACAATTGAAAACAAGACAGACACCATATCAAACCAGGTGTCTGTCTAAATAAACTACACAGGGGGGGGCTTTCTTTTTGTGTCTTGCTTATTGGGTGCAGTTCAAAAACTGGGAGTGTTTAATTCTAACGCTGAAGCTCTTCTTACGCAGGCATCGCCATTTTCGGTCTAAATTTATACCCGTATATTTGATTTATACCGCGCTGAGCTGGTAACTGTATGAC
>JABGQV010000157.1:1784-6426 GCA_018648655.1 Anaerolineae bacterium
AGTGATTTATGCAAAGGGCGAGCAATCTATTCGGATTGCTCGCCCTTTTGTGGTTTGCCAGGTATGTCGGTGCCGTGGACAATAGCCTCATGTATTTCGTTCCAAGTTTGGGCATGAGTGAAAGAGCACATCATTACAAAGCAGTCTAAACTTTATCGCACAAATCACCTTCTCGGCAACAACCCTGCTTCCTGCACAATCTCTGTCACCAACTCCTCCTGCCGATAAGCCATGATATGTACACCAGCGACACCCTCTATCTCTCGCACTTGCTGGATGATCTCAACACAGATTTTCTTTCCCTCAGCCTGCTGGCGTTCTTTTGGTGTTTTCTTTACCCGATCCATGATCTCGTCCGGGATAACAATACCCGGCACCTTTGTGCGCATGAAGTTTGCTGCTCTATACGAACGTAAAGGCCCCACACCCACCAGAATATAAACCTGCTCATGCAGCCCCATATCTCGAACTTGGCGCATATATTCTCGAAATCGCTCAACATCAAAACAATATTGGGTTTGGATGAATTGCGCCCCAGCCGCGATTTTCTTCGCCAGGCGTTTGGGACGCCAATCATAAGGCAGGACAAATGGGTTTGCTGCCGCGCCCAAAAAGAGCGGAAGTTCCGAAGTGATCTTTCTCCCGCTCAGAAAAACCCGTTCATCCCTCATCATCTGGGCTGTGCGTAAAAGCTGGATCGAATCAAAGTCAAAAACTGGTTTGGCGCCAGGTTGATCCCCAGCACTGACATCATCACCGGTGATACAGAGTAAGTTCCGTACACCCATCGCTGCTGCGCCTAAAATATCTCCCTGAATAGCGATCCTATTTCGGTCTCGGCAAGAAATTTGATAAACCGGCTCATAGCCCACACGCGTCAACAAAGCACAGATCGACATACTCGACATATGACAATTTGCCCCAGAAGCATCTACGGCATTGATCCCATCGCAGAACCCGGCCAGGATCATAGCAGCGCGGTTCACATCTTCTGGATCAGCACTGTCTGGCGGATTTAACTCCGAAGTAATGGCAAAGCGGCCAGATTTCAGAACTTGTTCCAACTGGCTCATACTGGATTTATTCTTTTTCATTTGACCCTCTAAAGATAGGTTCCAAAGCATCCTTTTCATCCTGGGTTTGCCAGACAGTTTTCATTTTCTGGTCAATCCCATGCAGCAGGTTTACCCACGAAGACGAATCCTGCAAAGTACGATCTACGGGTGGTTGGATCCACATGATTTCACTCCCATATTTAGGAGAAGCCAAAGAACCTTCATAGATTTTGACCCAAACACAGGTTTGCTCTGGCTTCACTTCGCAGTGCCCGTTCAAGCGTACACCGCCACAAGGGCCATTGCGCAGATTCTTTGGACAATTCATTGAGCAGACCATGCCTGTACTATGAAGAATGCATTGTCCACACATTTGACAATCGAAAACCACTCCCTTGCCCACTTTTTCAATAGAGATCATCGCCTTTTCTGCAAAAGAATTGGGTTTCAGAAACTTTTTGAAGGGCTTTAAAAGAGCATAAGTAAGATCGTAAATCCATTCTAATACCATTAAAATACTTCCTTCTATCTACTAATTCGCTGTCAATTTCAAGGCATCAATAAATAGCGAGTGAAAATTGGCATCTAGATCCAAATCTAGCTGTTTCGTACTGGTTGCTATTCTTTCTCCACGCGCAAAGCCTTCGTCAGAAAGAAAGATCGCTGCCCCCATCCTGGCCCCATTGGGATAGTGGCGACAATATCTGGAGAGAAATCAGGGATCATCCCCAAGCGGATCACCGATTCAATATCCAACTGCCCACCGAAAGAGCCTGTCAGGATCACTTTTTGAAGGTCTTCTCTTTTTAGGTTCAGGCCTTCCAATAAGATACTAATAACCATTGGTGCTAGTTTTTAGAGAGAAAATTCAGTAATACTCATCGAACCCATTGAAACTTTTACATAAAAGAAAAAAATAGTGCATTATTAGGGAAATTCTTTCATAATAAAGGAAACCCCAAATGAACACTATCCCTCTCAGTTTAACAGAGAAACAATTTAATGAACATGTTTCGTTGTATTAAAGTTTAAAAAGTCACACTCCATGAGAAATTAAGGAGATGAGACAAATGACAAAGATAATCATTGCCTACGAATTATTAGAAGAAGGTGTTAGCAAAAGTCATATAGCCAAACACCTTGGCGTATCTCGGCGCACGATCATTCGCTGGGCCCAAGCCATAGAAAAACACGGCAGCTTGGATGCCTTTCTGGAGCAATATGCTCAAGCGAAGAAGGGCTCTCGTAAAAAGCGAAAAATTGATGTTGTATTGAAGCGTCGTATCTGGTCTTTACGAGAGAAACATCATCAATGCTGTGGTCAAAAGCTCCAATACTTTTTGGAAAAAGAGTACGGCCAGCAAGTAAGTGTCACAACTATTTACAAGGTACTCTCAGAAAAATATCAACTGCGTTCAAGATGGCAGAAAAACAAACAACGAGGGGCGGTTCCTAAGGCAGAGGCTGCTCGTCAGGTAATTCAGATGGATACGGTTCTCTTTGGGAGGGTATTTGCTTTCACAGCAGTTGATATTTACTCCAAAGAATGCGATGTGCTTCTGCGTCCAGCGTTAGGCGCTATTGATGGGAAAGCCTTTTTAGATCATTGTATGCCAAGACGTTTTGATGGGTTTTCCAAACTTATTCAAACTGATGGTGGAAGTGAATTCAAAGCTGAATTTCAGGAGACCGTTGAGCATTACTCTGACCGCCATCGTATCGCTCGACCCTATAAGAAAAACGAGCAGAGCTATATTGAGAGTTTCAATCGTAGCCTACGCAAAGAATGTCTTGGGTGGAGCAAATATCAGGTATCAGAAATTCCGGAACTTACGCTTTTAGTCGAAGAGTGGTTGAGGTATTATCATTATGTACGACCACATATTTCGCTGGGTATGAAACCGCCGCTTGAAAAAACACAAGTGTGACTTTTTAAACTGTACATTGCGTGTTTTACCCTATATTTCAGTAGCAAAGCGAGGTTATGTAAGCAAAATTCCGCTATATAAAATATACAACTACATCCTCTATCGTCTTCATACAGGGTGTCAGTGGTATCAATTGCCAATAGCTTCCATAGCAGATGGTTCAGGTAAAAACGAAATCAGTTATCATGCTGTTTATTACCATTTTCGCAAGTGGAGTAAGGATGGTAGCCTAAAAAGAGTCTAGCAAGCAAGTATTTTACGAATATTTGTCTATTTGAAATTGTCTGAACTCAATTTAGATGGTAGCCACGCAAGAGCCATAAAAGGTGGCGAAACAGTAGCTTATCAACGTCGCAAAAAAGCCAAAATTACGAATATTTTGCCAATCACAGATGCACTGGGATTTATCGTAGCATGCTCTGGATTGGTATCCGGAAATCACAACGATGCTTTCAATTTGACATCGAATTTACAAGAAGCCTTCAAATTCATGAAGCGGCTTGGTCTCAAAATATCGGGCGTTTATTTCAACGCAGACAAAGCCTTTGACACCAAATCAGCGAGAAAAATTTGCTTCAACTACGGACTAATTCCAAATGTTGACGAAAACAAGCACAACCGTAAAAAGCCTAAACGTGGACCTAAACGCTTCTTCAGCAAAGAAGTATACAGACATCGATTTACCAGCGAACGTACCTTCGCGTGGATAGACAAATTCAGAGCTTTGTTAGTTAGATACGAACAACGAGAAGTTTATTTTCTCGGTGCACATTTCATAGCTTTTGCTATGATTAATTTACGCGATGTTATTCTGCAATAAGTTTCAACGAGTTCATGTAAAAGTTTCAATGAGTTCTCTCTGAATCCAGCGTTTATCACATCCTGAAGAGCTTTGGTTTGATCCAAAGCCCAGCTTTTGAAATCGTCACGGCGAAAGATAAATTTGAGAACCCGACAAAGCGTGTCAATGAGATGTGGTAGACCGATTTCACTCAGTTCCTTGTGGTCGACTGGGGATGGTGCTACCTCTCCACTGTGCTGGATGATTATTCTCGCTACATCCTGAGCTACACACTGTCTCAAACCATGAAAGCGAAGGATGCTGAGGGAACACTCAAGCTCGCTTTATCCAAAGCTAAAATTGAGAAGGTCAAGGTTTAGGTTTATCATAAGCCCCGTCTTTTATCTGACAATGGCCTGCTTATCACTCTAACGAGCTGACTGAGTTCCTGAAAGAGAGACCTATCAAACATATTCATGGTTCGCCATACCATCCGATGACCCAGGGCAAGATCGAGCGCTGGCATCGCTCCATGAAGAACGTGGTCAAGCTGCAACATTACTACCCTTCAACCAAGCTGGAAAGTGCAATCGTAGTCTGGGGCGAGTACTACAACAACCAGCGCTACCATGAAGCTTTGGATAATGTCACCCCGGCTGATGTTTATTTTGGTAGAGAAAAGGAGGTCATCAAGAAACGAAACAAACTCAAAGAACAAACCTTGGCTTTACGTCGCCAGCAGCACCTGATAAGAGCAGGTGTATAATTCAATCAGTGAGGCAGAAAGTCTTCATTAGAAACTGTCCAAAATCTCTGAGGACGTACAATATCGCGCCAAAATGCCAAATTGATTGGTGTGAGGTTGCTACCCTTTATGA
>JABGQV010000121.1 GCA_018648655.1 Anaerolineae bacterium
TTCCCGGATATGCTAAGGTGGCAATTATCGACGATGGAATAGGTATTCCGACTAAAGATTTAAAACAAATTTTTGAGCGTTTCTATCAAGTTGAGTCGCATCTTACGCGACAACATGGTGGTATGGGACTAGGGCTTTCAGTTGCTAAAGTGATGGTTGAATTACATGGTGGGAAAATTTGGGCAGAAAGCATTCAGGGTAGAGGTAGCCAGTTTGTCTTTTTATTGCCTCTAAACCGCGATCAAATTGTTGCGGCTGAGCAGGTTTTTGACAACTGAAATTTGCACAAAAAAATGCAACGCACTGCGTTGAAATTAGGTATAAAAATCAAATATGATTCCAACGCTTCTTTTTACTGGTCGTCTTAATCGCGAATATATCTTACCTGTTGAAGGCGCCCCCATTCTTGATCGCGCGGGTGGTAGCCCTCTATATGCAGCAGGAGCGGCAACTATTTGGGGAAAAGAAATAGCCCTCCTCGCACGAGTAGGTGAAGATTATCCGCATCAGTGGTTAGAAAATTTTACTGAAAAAAGCATTAACACCGAAGGCGTTCAAATTGTCCCCGGCTCTGTAGATTTACGTTCCTTTCGTGCCTATAGTAAAAAGCGTGAGCTTTCTCGCTCTAATCCTGTTGGGCATTTTGCCGAGCGTAAACTAAGCTTTCCAAAAGCGTTATTGGGTTATAGGCCTCCTGAAAAGAGGGAAAAATTCAAAACCGAGCGTCATCCAGGTATACCCCTAATCACCGAGATTCCTACCGAATACCTGCAAAGTAAGGCACTTCACCTTTCTCCGCTCGATTTTGATAGCCAAGGGCAATTGCTCATTGCATTTAGAGCCGCATCTGTAGAAATTATCACACTCGACCCCTCACCGCGTTATATGGTTCCTAATCGTCGTCAAGATTTACGGTTATTTTTAGATGGTTTGACAGCCTTTATGCCCTCAGAAGAAGAACTTCGGCAACTTTTTTGGGGAGAAACCCACGATCTCTGGGAAATGGCAGAAGAGCTAGGCAGATTCGGTTCTCAGCTTATTCTTGTAAAGCGTGGCAAAAAGGGGCAATTACTTTATGATGCTGGCACAAAAAAACGCTGGGAGCTCCCAGCTTACGCCTCGCGTGTTGCCGACCCAACTGGCGCAGGCGACGCGTTTTGTGGTGGTTTTTTAGCAGGTTTACACCAATCTGGAGAGCCACTTCGTGCAGCTGCAATGGGCAATATTTCAGCATCTCTTAGCATGGAAGGAAGTGGTCCTTTTTATCCCACAGAAATTTTACCTAGGCTAGCCCAAGCACGCCTAGATGCACTAGTCGAGATGGTACGAGAAGTATAAAATTGGAAAGGTTCCCCATATTAAATAAAAAAACTGGCTTCACTCTTTTAGGTTGAAGCTAGTTTTTTTTTATTCTTTATAAGATAATTAGCGTAAACCGAGCACCTCATAAACCTTAATCGGTTTGCTTTTCCCTTTTACATTTATCGAATCAAGTTTATCTACATAAATATGTTTTTTCACGTGTATATAAGCATCTTCACTAATCAAGATTTGATTCTTGTTTGAATTTTCCTGAATACGTTTTGCTGTATTTACACTATCACCAATAGCGGTATATTCTAATTTTTTCTCTGTGCCGATAAGGCCTAAAATAGCTTCTCCATAATGGATACCTACACCAAAACCGAGTTGAGCTTCTGGGGGCAATTCAAGATAAAGCTTTTCTATTGCGCCGCGTATGGCTAATGCGGTACGTACGGCACGTAGGGTATGATCTGTTTGTGGAACGGGTGCGTTATACCATGCCATAACGGCATCACCAAGAAATTTATCTACTGTACCTTCTTCGTCAAGAACTGCCTCAGCCGCTGCTGCAAGATAACGATTCAAGACAGAAACGAGTTTTTCTGGGCTTTGTTTTTCACTAAAGCTAGTAAAGCCGCGAATATCAGCAAATAAGATCGTAATATTATTACGCTTGCCATCCATGCGCAAGCTATTCGGGTCAATCTGCCGAATAACAGCGGGAGAAACCATCCGCTCGAAAAGCCGGCGTTGTGCTTCTAAGGCTTTACGCTCGGTGAGGTCATCCAGAACAATAGCTACACCTTGTGTTATTTCATTTACATCTTTTAGTGGAGAAAGATTAAGCCGCCAATCTACAGAACCACGCTCAGGAATATTATGGTTTATTTCTAAATCAACAATAGGTTCATTGGTCTCGCGCATTGTCGCCAGATAGGGGAGAATATCAGCAGCAAGAGAAGGAATAATTTTATCTAGCTGGTGGCCTACAATTTCAGGTGCTGATTGTCCAATTATTGCTTCTGCGGCTTTATTACAAAGCGTAATCTGATCTTGCACATCAGCAGTAATTACACCACTTGCAATAGAGGCAAAGATATTATCCATTAAATTCTTTAGCTCAGTTACTTCTTCAAGTGTATGGCGCAAAGAAGTAAATAAGCGTGCGTTTTCGATTGCAATCGCAACTTGGTTTCCAAAAGTAGATAAAACACTACGTGAAGCTTCAGTAAAAATACCAGAGCGAATACGATTATCCGCGTAAATCACACCAATTAACTCGGTTTTAACTTTTAGGGGCACGCATAAAATAGAGCGCATATTATGGGCAATAATACTTTCTTGCCCACCAAAGCGAGGATCTTCTTGTGCGTTTGTCGTCAAAATGCCTTCCCCACTCTCTATCACTCTGTTGATAACTGTTTGACTTGTAGAGGTTTCCTTAGAGTTGATTGATTCTTGTTCCCAGTTCCGTGCGGTACGAATGGTCATGGCATTCTCGCCATCTTTGAGCATCAAGAAGCCGCGTTCCGCGTTAATCATCTTCACAACGGTATCCATTGCAATTCGCAAAACTTCGTCCACTTCAAGAGAAGAATTCACCATTTGGCTAATACTGGTTAACGCAACCATATTATTATGTTCTTCTTCAAAAGCAGCTGCACTACGGCTCATTTTATAGAGTTGTCCTTCAAGAAGAGAAAGCTCATCAGTGACATTGCGTGGCACATTGGCAGTCGTCGTTCTAAGTGTGCTAGACACACGCCCAATTTGCCTGCTAAGAGTAAGCATTTGGTCCTGTAGGGGGATTTTACTTTTTTCTTTTTCTTCAGCCATAGTTTTCTCTCTTGAATTTTCTTTTAAGTGTTTGCCAATGAATTGCACGGCTGGCCTTAAGGGCAATTTCTAAATTACCTTCGTTAGGTGTATAAAATTCTTTTTGATGTTCAAATAATAATGCCGCAATTTCTTCTTTCATATCGGGCATTAAATTTAACAATAAATTTACACGTTCTTCGGGGGTGAAATGTGCTGGAACTTCTGCTTTCAGCGAGCGCAGACTAGCGTTCACACTATAAAATGCGCGTGCAATAGGGTTTGTTTCTCGCCAAGCCAACCAGCGTATTATCCAAATGGGGACTTCACGATTATTCTTTTCATAAACTTGGATGACAGACCGCAAAGCGCGCGTGACCCAAACTTGCTCCCGATTAAAATACCAAAGCGTAAAGAAAAGAGCTACCGTTAATACGATAATCATACCCCAAAATAAAAACTTTCGCGCCTCTATCTTTACTCTACCCTCAAAGCTATCTAGCGCTTCTATCCCTGCATCTTCTTCAGGGAGGGGGATATTAGCTTCTTCTTGAAAATCTTCGCGTAATTCTTTCAAATTGAAAAGATCTTCTTCCTCTTCTGTAATCTCTTCTCCAGTTGGGCGCAAAAGGCGAGCTTGGTTAAGTGTTGGCTCAAATTCTACCCAACCAATTTCTGGAAAATAAACTTCTGCCCAAGCGTGGGAGTTTTCTTTGCGAACTACGAAATTACCCATTTCATTAAGTTCGCCTTGTGCAAAACCAACCACTAAACGAGCAGGAATTCCAGCAGAGCGCAATAAGACCACCTCTGCTGAGGCTGAATAATTGCAATACCCTTTTTGATGGGTGAAGAGGAACCACTCTAGCGCATCGCGCCCCTGAGGCGGTGGCGGGACTTCGGTGCTATATTCAATTTTTCCGCGTAAATGATTGGTAACAGATTTTACGATATCGTAGGGAGTTTCTTTATTAGCAGAAAGTTCTGAGGCTAATGCGTGAATACTTTCTGGCAAATTAGCAGGGAGTTGTAAATAACGCGCTAAAACCCATTTGGGGTATTCGGTGCTGGCTTCTCGAAGTTCTTTTACAGTAGGGGCGTTAAGAGCGGCTCGCAGGGTATAGCGTTCATCTTCTGGCAGAGGCTCTTTTGCCCTCAGCAAGATGAGGTCAAGTTCGTCTTCGGGCAACTCGGTGCGGAGGGCTTCTGTATCTATATCCAAAAGAATTGGTTGTTGACTGGTAAGGAGATTCGTTAATCCCTCTGCCTGATTGGTGAAGGTGATTGCAATAAGCTCACTGCGCGGGAAAAACGGAATGGGAAGGGCAGTTTGCGCGCTAATATCAATAAAATCTTCTTGATTTGAGTTTTTCCAGGATCCGTTGATATAGGTATCGTAGCTGCGCACACGCCAATAAAAGCGTGGAGGCCTATTTTCCATTTTAGGGACGTGAATAATGGCAATTTCTTTTTCTCCCTGATAGCTTCTATTGCCAAGTGAGAGTTCTGCCCCGTAAAAAACGCCTCCGCCAGCAGATGGATTGGGGTTATCTACTGCTGAAAAGAGATTATCTATATTTGAATTATTATTAATGGGGAGATTTTGCCACCATGTTGAAACTGCTCTCCATTCAGTGCGGGTGCTGGGGATATTCCAAGCTAACAAGAGAAGAGATGCGATGGCGATAAAGGTGATTATATTAATATCAAGTTTTTCGTCGGGAATAATAAATATTTTTTTATCTTCCCAGCGTTTTTTATTTTCTAAAAAATCAAGCCTTGCCAAGAAAAGGAGCAAGAAGAAAAAATAAAAACCAAGTATCCATAAGGAAGATGCGCCGCGATTATCATAATATTGAATAGCTAAAATTATGATTGTGCTGGGGAAAAGGGCTACAAGGCTATTTTTTTTGCGAAGAAAAGCGTAGCCAGAATGAATGCCAACAATCCAGAAAAGGAGCATGGCGAGAAGAATAAAAATAAGCGGGTCATCTACGGCTTGCTGGGTATTATATAGTTCTTGAGTGAGACGAAGCCTTGCGCTAATTTCAATGAGTTTTTCTGAGCCAGAGTAAAGCTCATCTTTAAGTATGGTCGTGATTTGCCAAGGGATGAAGAAAAGGCTATAGCCTAGCGTAAGTATAAAAATGCCAAATTTTTTAAATGAACTGTGGGCAAAAATAAATCCAAGCAAAATCCCCCAAAATACAGCAACTTCTGCCAAACCAAGATTAGGCGTCCACTTTGTTAGCACCAGTCGCATGGCAACAATGAAAAGGACCATTGTCAGCATAGATAGTGCTGTAAAATCTCGCCAGCGCGGAAATGATTTTTGCATCTCTTGAGTTTAAGCTAAAAGGGTATTTATCGTCAATATATTAGAAGTGCCGTAATTCTAGGGATGAGAGGATGGAGTAGTGCAAAGACCGAGTTTTTTTTATCCTACCATCTCTTTAATATAGGCAAAGAATCCTATCTTTTCATTTTCAATATGTTTAAAGTTTTGATTTTTTGATTTCCCAAATGCATGAGAAAATAAACGCTTGATTTGTGCCATAAACATACGGGGCTTTTTTGCTTTATAAGTATGAAGTTCTAAGGGTGGGATTGGTGCTGGTGGGAAAAAGACATCTATTTGCACCGGATCAGCATTATCATATTTTTCTCTATAGCTTTTTTTGCTAAAACTAGGTACTTCACCAGCTAATGCAGAAAAAGATTTCGTCATCAAGATATATTCATCTGCATCAACGCTATTTTTTAAGAGACGATGAATTAAAATAACATTTTCCCCTGCAAGCTCCTCAAATTGGCGTATTTTTTTCAGCACAACTTCTCCGTGGTGAATAAAGGCTTTTAATTTAAGACGGTCAATTTGGGTACAAGCATTACAACTGCAATAAGAAGTATCATGTGATAGCTCTGTAGCCGTACGCCTAAAAGCGGGAAAAAAAGCTAAAGTTTGTTTAAGAATATCTTTCGCCGCTTTTTCATGGTTATCATCAAGAATCGCATAAAGAAAAGCCGCATCACCTTCGAGCTTATTTAAAACTAGTGGG
The DNA here is from genome assembly GCA_018648655.1 of Anaerolineae bacterium. GTDB lineage: Bacteria > Chloroflexota > Anaerolineae > Anaerolineales > Villigracilaceae > Desulfolinea. The sequence continues at coordinate 6,180 of JABGQV010000121.1, forward strand.
TATTCAGCAATATCAATCACAGATTCTAAAAGTTGAGTGATAATCTCTTCGGCATGGAGCAAAGTTACACTTCGCTGACGAAGAAATTGGGTATATCCACTAATATCCACAATGACAAGAGCAGCATGTTTTAATTGCATTTTATTTTTCCATTAATAGAAATATAAAGTATC